>NZ_VSRL01000054.1 GCF_012184385.1 Lentzea indica | reverse complement strand
GCACGACAGCGACGGCCGGCCCGACGACGGCAAGCCGCATGACACTGACGGCAAGCCGCACGACAGCGAAGACGGCAAGCCCCACGACACCCAGCCCGGCCACGACAGCACCCCGGCCGACAACGCCGACCCGAAAACGCACGGCGACGACGCGGCCACCGGCAACGACGGCCAGGCCGAGAACGCCGGCGGCGGCCAGACGAGCAGTGGCCCGGACCTCAAGGGGCACTTCGACGCGGCCGCGATGGCGGCGCAGGGGCAGGGGTACCAGCACCAGCTCGAGCAGATTCTGCCCAACCAGGCTGAGCGGGACCGGTACGTCGAGCTGAGCCAGAAGCTGTCCACCGAGCTCTCGCCCTCCGAGGCGAAGGACGTGGCCGACGTCCGCAACCAGATCAAGGTCGGCACTGGCGACATCGTCACCAAGGCGCTGAACCAGGGCGCGCTCAGCACCTATCTACCGGACCAGCCTCACGCGCCGGGCACCAAGCAGGCGGACTGGCAGAACCAGATGGGCGGTTCGATCGCCAGGGGCCAGGACGTCGCCCCCATCAACACCCCGGCGGGCCTCAGGGACGGCCTCGCGCTGGACGACAAGGGCAAGGGCTGGACCCCCATCCCCGAGAACGCGCCGTCCGCGATGCAGTTGCGGTACGAGATCACCGATCAGAACGCCGGTGCGCACAACGTGCCGTTCGGCGGGCCGAAGAAGGACACGCCGGACTTCAACACGTTCGGTCCGCGCCAGGAGAGCGAGTACCAGTCGCCGCAGGAGCAGGCGCACTACGAGTCGTCGCAGAAGCAGATGGCCGCGGCGGGAGGGTCAGCCAAGGTCTACGACGGGTACGACCCGTTCACCGGCACCGGCTCCACGATGGGCGGTGTGCCGGAGTGGCGCGTCGACGGCGGCACGCCGTTGCCTGATCGTGCGGAGATCTGGCAGGTGAACGAGGACGGCAGTGAGAAACTGCATGCCGTGTACGACCGCAAGTTCGGCTGGACGAAGCTCTGATGACCAAGTACTCGCAGGAGATGGCCGAGTACCGCGGCGAGGTCTACTACGCGGGCAGCGAAGGCGAGAAGGACGTCTGGATCCGCAAGGTTCCCGGGGTGTCCTACGTCAACGCCGAGGGCTTCGAAAAGTACGGTGACCGGGAGTTCAAGACGGTGCCCGTCATGGAGCTCGACGCCTGGTACGTCGAGAAGATGACGGCCCTCTGGCGCGGGCAGCCGTTCAACGTCATCTCGGTGGAGAACGGCAAGGCCCAGGCGGGATACGCCGGCGGCGAGTACGTCTGGGCGGCGCAGAACGGCCTCGACGGCGACCAGTACAACGGCTACACGGCCACACTCGACGTCGGGGAGCTGGCGGACGTGCGGGTCGACCGCACCGACTACCTGGCGCGGTGGAAGGAGAGGAACCCGGGATGAGCACCCCACAGGCCGTCCGCAAGGCGGCCGGCATCGGGCCGGAGACCATCCTGCAGAAGATCGTGCATCCCGCGATCGCGCAGCTCTACCTGGGCAACGTCGTCGTGCCCGGCAAGTTCGAGCCGCACCGCACCGCCGGGTTCGTGACGCGCGGCCAGGACTTCCCGCAGGGCACCGCCGACCAGTTCGCCGAGGTGTTCGGCGTCGACAAGGTCGCGGACTGGCCGAGGGGAACGCAGTACCTGCTGCGGTTCCTCGCGCACAACACGGAGATCTTCGACACCAGCTTCGGTGGCCCGACGATCGAGGGCGCGCAGAAGATGGGCACGACCCGCGTCTACCCGGTGCCCTTCACCGGCACGGGGTACACGCCGAGTGCGCAGCCGATCCCCGAGTACGTCATGGAACTCTGCGAACTGCCTGCCGGCACTGAACTGTGGCGGTTCGAGCCGAACGGCGACGGGCGCAGCGTCGGCAAGTACCTCAACCGCCAGACCGGCTGGATCCCGACGGGTGACGTCGGCTTCGGGCCCGGAAGGTTTTGGCAGGCACCGGTTCCGCTGCGTCCGACCGTCCGGCGTGGACTGATCGGCCGGTACCGCGGTCAGGAGTTCGACATCGACTTCGGCCCGGCCCCTGGAAGCGTCCTGCTGCACCCGCTGGCCGGTCAGCCCGCGCCGCCGGACTTCACCGAGGAGAACGGGGCCAAGTTCCTCGAGGTGCCGGACGCGGTCGTCGAAGACCTCCAGCTGGTCCGCACGCTCTGCACCTACCGTGGCGCGGAGTTCGAGATCATCGGCGTCCTCGGCGAGCAGGCCGTGCTGCACTTCCTCGGCGAGAACTACGAAACGGCCCAACAGCTCGGTCTGTCCGAAGTAGACTTGCGGCAGTGGCGAACCCTCGCACAGCGCGCCGAGGTGAGCGACATCCGCGGTGACGCCAGGCCGATCCAGCGCGGACTCTTCGCGAGGGAGAACTGATGACCACCCCCAACGACAGCTGGAAGTCGCCGGAGCTGCGTGCGGCAGAGGCGCAGGTCGACGCTCGCTTCAAGGAGGCGCAGGACCTCGCGAACCGGCTGAAGGACACGCCGCTGCCGCCGATCCCGCCCGTCGACTTCAAGGCGATCGCCCAGCAGGTCGAGCGGGCCGCGCAGGAGAAGGACGCGCCGGAACAGCTGAAAGCTTTGAAGCGCAAGGTGGACGCGGGCGAGTTCTCCTGGGAGGACGTCGTCTCCGGCAAGGCCGCCCAGGATCCTGACGTGCAGGCCATGCAGCAGGAGAACGTAAAGAAGATGAAGCAGGCGTTCCAGATGCTGCAGGAGGGCATGACCGCCGACGAGATCATGAACGCGCAGGGCCCGCGCAGAGGCCGGGGTGACGACGGCGACGAGAACGACCCCGACATCTTCGCGGAGGACAAGTGGTGATGACGGCCTGGCGGACACCGGACATCCTCGCGGCCGAGGACTTCCTGACGAACGCCGTCGCTGAGACGGATCGCGCGATGCGGTCCGCCCAGCAGGCACTCAAGGGCAAGGAACCGTCCACTGAGGACGTTCGCAGGGTGATGCAGTTCGCCAAGTCCAGCGAGGCCTCACCGGCGATGCGCCAGCTGGCCGACCGCATCGCCCGTGGCGCCGGCCTGAGCTGGCGTCAGGTCCTCACCGGCGAGGCCGGCCACGATCCGCTGGTGCGCCAGGCACTCGATGCCGACCGCGCGAGCTCGACGAGCTGATCAAGGGCGAGACGGCACCGCCACCGGCCCCGCGCAGGCCGGCCAGGCAGGACGACGACGAGCCGACCCAGTTCACAGAAGACGCGTGGTGAGAAGCGTCAGTCCAGGAACAGCCCGGCGCTGACCAGGATCGCCCAGGCGAGCATGGCGAACCCGGTGAACTGCAGCACCGGGATCAGGTCACGGCCGCCACGCCCGGCGGCCACCCTGCGCACGGCGGGCAGCAACACCGGCGCCGCAAGGAATCCCAGCAACGCGAAAGGCACCCGCACGGTCATCCCCAGCGCGATCAGGAACGGCACCGCCACCAGCGCCAGGTACAGCCTGCGGGTGTCCTTGTCGCCCAGCACCACGGCCAGGGTTCGCTTGCCTGACACGGCATCCGTCGGGATGTCGCGCAGGTTGTTCGCCACCAGAACGGCAGCCGAGATGGATCCCATCGCGATGGCGCCGCCGATGCCGATACCGGTGATCTCACCGGACTGCACGTACAGCGTGCCCAGCACCGCGCCGGGCCGAAGAAGAGGAACACCGCGATCTCGCCGAGGCCCGCGTAGCCGTACGGACGCTTGCCACCCGTGTAGAACCACGCTCCGGCAAGGCACACGGCGCCGAACGCGATCATCCACCAGTACCCGGACAGCGCCACCAGCACGATCCCGGCCAGCGCACCCACGCCGAGCGAGATGAACGCGGCCAGCCGGACCGAAGAAGGCTCCGCGGCACCGGAACCGGTCAGGCGGAACGGCCCCACCCGGTTGTCGTCGGTGCCGCGGATGCCGTCGGAGTAGTCGTTGGCGTAGTTCACGCCGATCTGCAGCGCCACCGACACGACCAGAGCGAGCACCGTGTAGAGCACGTTGAACTCGTCGATGTGGTGTGCCGCCGCCGCGCCCACGATCACCGGAGCGATCGAGTTGGGCAGAGTGCGCGGGCGGGTCCCCTGGATCCACTGGACGACTGAGGCCATGCCTCCATCCTCCGCTATGGCTACTGAGGACCCGCCAACGGGTGTATCAGCAGCTAGTCGCTCCAGAGACACCTGCCACGTACGCCTTGGCGATGTGCTTGCCGGACGCGATGCGGTACCAGATGTTCGAGGTGCCCTGCGTGCCCGACACCGACTCGCCCGTCAGCTGGCACGTCACCCTGACCTTGGCGTAGTTCGCGGCCAGACCCACCTGCGACGTCGAGGAGTTCGCGCCGCTGCGGACGTTCACGGTGCCGTTGGCCGCGGAGGTGCGCACCGTCCCGACAGGACCGGAGCCGGTCCACAGGTACGTCACGGTCACCCAGGAGTTCGTGGTCAGCTTGAGGCCGTCCCAGAACGTGCCGTCAGCGAGGTCGATGCCCGCCGGGTTCGCCACCTCGCGGCCGAACTGGTCCTTGCCGCCGTTGTAATTGTCCTGGTAGGCGGCCTGCGCCTCCGGCTTGCCCTGCGGCAGGTTCTTCCACATCTCACGGGTCGCGGACGGGTTCCAGTAGTCGTCCTTGGTGTTCCACGGACCGACGTCCCACACGGGCGCCCACTCGCAACGGCCGTTCGACGCGCACACCTGCACGCTGTAGCTGCCACTGTTGTTGGGCGCCAAGCCACGCCGCGACGGCAGCGCGACGAAGTGGTCGCGCGAACGGATCGTGTGGCCGTTCGCGGTCGTGCCGCCGACGAGGCCCTCACGCGTCGCGTACACCCGGTACGAACGTCCAGCAGCAGCGACGGAAACATCCGAAGCGGCGGCAGGCGCCTGAGAAGCGGTCAGCTTCACGCGCGATGCCTTGCCACCGTTGAGAACCACGCGCGTCTGGACGGTCGAGGTGGTCACCGGCAACGTGGCCGGCGCCTCCAGCCACTCGGTCCACTGCCCGTCAGGACGCAGACCTCGCACGTCGACGACACCATCGCCGGTCACCGCCGCCGTGACCGCGTTGGCGGGCTGAGCGAGTCTGTGCGACCCGAGCTCGATCAGGCCCGTGCGAGGGGAACCGCCCCACGTGACGGCGTGGCCGCTGACATCGGCGGTCCACTCGTTCGACGGCGTTGGCTCATTTTGGGCCAGGGCAGGGGATGCCAGTCCGACCACCAACGTGGCACCGACGGCCAGAGGTAACAGGTAGCGCATGAGAAAACCCCCATCGCTAACGCGCGCGGCTGGGTTCCGCGTGCTTCGCGGGGAGAGTTGTCCTCAGCGGTAAAGGTTCACCTAAAGAGGTTGGCCACGGCCGTTCTGTCGACTTTGCCCGGTCCGCGCAACGGCAGCTCGGACACGAACCGCACGAGCTTCGGCGTCGCCGCCCTGCCCACGGCCTGCGCGACAGCGGCCTTCAGATCGTCGACCGAAGGCTCCGCACCACGGGCGACGACAGCCGCAGCGACGACCTGGCCCCACTCGTCGTCCAGCACGCCGACGACACACGCCTCCAGCACGCCCTCAACGGTCGCCAGGGCCCGTTCCACCAGCACCGGAGGCACCTTCTCGCCGCCCGTGACGATCACGTCGTCAGCGCGGCCCAGCACCTCCAGCCGCCCGTCGCGCAGCCGCCCGAGATCACCCGTGCGGAACCACTCGCCGAACGGTTCCGTGCTGCCGCGATAACCCAGCGCCAGCACGGGTCCGCTGATCTCGATCACGTCGTCGGTGCGCAGCCGGACGTCCCGCAGCGGCTCACCGTCGTACACACACCCTCCGGCCGTCTCGCTCATGCCGTACGTGGTGACGACCTGCACGCCGAGAGCGCACGCCTGCTGGAGGAGCTTCGACGGGGTGGCGGCTCCGCCGATCAGCACGCCGTCGAACTGCCGCAGCGCCTCGAGCCCCGGACCTTCGCCCACGACGAGCCGGGACAGCTGCGTCGGCACCAGTGCGGTGTAGTGGCGTCCCGGCTGGATCAGCACCGGCCGGGCGGCCTGCGCGAAGCCCATCGCCCGGAAGCCCTTCGACATGTCGAGCGCACCGGGCGTGGTGCCCGCGACGATCGACCGCACCAGCACCTGGATCCCGGCGATGTGGTTCGTGGGCAACGCCAGCAGCCACGTGCCGGGTCCGCCGAGCCGCTCGTGGGTGGCCTGCGCCGACGTGGTCAGCGCGTCGGCGTCGAGCAGCACGGTCTTCGGCTCGCCCGTCGACCCGGAGGTGGGCACGCCGAGCACGGCCCGCTTCTCCCAGCCGTCGAGCGGGCCGTCGACCAGCGGTTCTCCGCCGTTGAGCGCTGCGCGCAGGTCGTCCAGCATCAGAAGTAGTAAGGGTAGTTCGACCAGTCGGGGGCGCGCTTCTCCAGGAAGGCGTCACGGCCCTCGACGGCCTCGTCGGTCATGTACGCGAGCCGGGTCGTCTCACCGGCGAACAGCTGCTGTCCCACCAAACCGTCATCGATCAGGTTGAACGCGTACTTGAGCATCCGCTGGGCGGTCGGCGACTTCCCGTTGATCTCGCGGGCCCAGTCCAGCGCCGTGTTCTCCAGCTCGGCGTGCGGCACGACGGCGTTGACCGCGCCCATCTTGTGCATGTCCTCGGCCGAGTACGTGCGGCCGAGGAAGAAGATCTCGCGCGCGAACTTCTGCCCGACCTGCCGTGCGAGGTAGGCCGACCCGTAGCCGCCGTCGAACGAGCCGACGTCCGCGTCGGTCTGCTTGAACTTCGCGTGCTCCTCGCTCGCGATGGTGAGATCGCACACGACGTGCAGGCTGTGCCCGCCACCCGCTGCCCAGCCGGGAACGACCGCGATGACGACCTTCGGCATGAACCTGATCAAGCGCTGGCACTCGAGGATGTGCAGCCGGCCCGCCCGCGCCGGATCCACCGTGTCCGCGGTCTCACCGGAGGCGTACTGGTAGCCGCTGCGCCCGCGAATCCGCTGGTCACCACCACTGCAGAAGGCCCAGCCGCCGTCACGCGGCGACGGTCCGTTGCCGGTCAGCAGGACGCACCCGACGTCGGACGACATCCGCGCGTGGTCGAGCGCCTGGTACAGCTCGTCCACGGTGTGCGGCCGGAACGCGTTGCGCACCTCCGGCCGGTTGAACGCGATGCGGACCGTGCCCTGGTCGAGCGCCCGGTGATAGGTGATGTCGGTGAAGTCGAAGCCCTCGACGGACTTCCACAGCGACGGGTCGAAGAGCTCCTGATCTGCCACGGACGAGAGCCTAGGCGGCCCGTGCTGAGACCAGCGGGCGACCTCTCAGCCCAGCCGGTGACAATTGGGGGATGAACCCGTCCACGACGCAGGCGAGGCTGATCGTCGACGAACTGGTGCGCAACGGCGTCCGCCACGTCGTGCTGTGCCCCGGTTCGCGCAACGCCCCGCTGTCGTTCGCGCTGCACCAGGCCGAGCACAAAGGCCTGCTCACGGTGCACGTGCGCATCGACGAGCGCAGCGGCGGATTCCTCGCGCTGGGCCTCGCGAAAACGGGCGAACCGGCCGTGGTGACGTGCACCAGCGGCACCGCTGTCGCGAACCTGCACCCGGCTGTCATCGAGGCGCAGCTGACGAACGTGCCGTTGATCGCGCTGACCGCCGACCGCCCGGTCGACCTCTACCGCACCGGCTCCAGCCAGACGATCAACCAGCACGACGTCCTGGGCATCCCGACGCTGCACATGCCGGAGGGCGCCGACGAGCCCACCACGCGCTCGCTGGTCTGCCGTGCCATCGCCACGGACGGGCCGTCGCACGTCAACGTGCCGTTCCGGCCGCCGCTCACGCCGGACGACGACGCGTGGCCGTCCTCGGACCGCGGCCCGTGGACGGTGACGGACCGCACGACCGGCGTCGAGACCCGGCCGTCTGACCTGCCCGCCCGTACGCTGGTGCTGCTCGGCGACGACCGCCCCGAGCGGCTGCGCAGGGCCGCGGGCCTCGGCTGGCCGGTGATCGCCGAGCCGACCGCGCCGAACGGCCTGCGGCACGGCTCGTTGCTGCTCAACGCAGGCCTGCCGGAACACCTGATGCCGGACGCGGTGCTCGTCGTGGGGCGCGTGACCCTCTCCAGGGGCCAGCAGGCCCTGTTGAAGAACGTCAAGATCGTGCACGCCGTCGGTGACCAGGCGCAGTGGCCGGACGTGCAGTTCACCGCCACGCGCGCGTCGACGTGGCTGCCGGAACCCGCGGAGCTCGACGGCGAGTGGCTGCAGGCGTGGCAGAGCGCGGTCAAGAACGTCAGCGTCGCCGTCGACGACCTGCTGGACGCCGAGCCATGGCCGACGGGCCTGCACATCGCCCGCGACCTCACGCAGGCGATGCCCTCGGGCTCGCTGCTGTTCGTGGGCTCGTCCAACCCGATCCGCGACGTCGACTTCGCGGGCGAACGGCGCTCGGACGTCACCGTGCACGCCAACAGGGGTGCCGCGGGCATCGATGGCAGCGTGTCCACGGCCATCGGGCTCGCCCTGAACCATCAGGGTCCGGCATACGCGCTGATGGGAGACCTGACGTTCCTGCACGACAGCAACGGGCTGCTGGCCGACTGCAAGCCGGACCTGACGATCGTCGTGCTCAACGACGACGGCGGCGGGATCTTTTCATTGCTGGAACAAGGTGCGCCGGAGTACGGCCGAAGTTTTGAAAGGATTTTCGGCACGCCCCACGGGACGGATCTGGCCGCTTTGTGCGCGGGCTACCGAATTCCTCACTCCAAAGTGGACGACAAGGATGAGTTCCGTAGCGCACTTGCGTCGCCGGAGGGCCTCCGAGTGGTCGAAGTGCAGGCAAAACGCGACGAGCTGCGCAGGCTGCACCAAAGTCTCAAGTCGACTGTGTCAACCGTTTTCGGCATGTAGGAAACATACGTAAGTCGGTGGTTCACACCTCAACGTGTGGATAGCGTCCCGCGCATGTCGATCAGATCCAAGGCGACGGCCGCGGTCGCTTCCGCGGCCGCGATGACGCTCTTCGCGGGGACGGCGCTGGCGGCGTCTCCCGGCGCACCCGGCGCCGGTGATCCGTACTTCCCGAAGTACGGCAACGGCGGGTACGACGTCTCCCACTACGACATCAGGCTCAACTACAACCCGAACGGCGACCAGCTGTCGGGCACGACGACGATCCTGGCGAAGGCCACCGAGGACCTCACGCAGTTCAACCTGGACTTCCTGCTCAAGGTGAAGTCGGTCCGGGTCAACAACGCGCCGGCCTCGTTCGTCTCCGACGACGGCGAGCTCACTCTCACTCCGCGCGGTGGGGTGCGCAAGGGCCAGGATCTGACGATCGTCGTCACCTACGCCGACACACCGTCTGCCGTGAAGGACCGCAACGGCTTCACGGCGTGGACGAAGACCTCCGACGGCGCCCTGGCCATCGGTGAGCCGGAGATCGCCTCCTGGTGGTACCCGTCCAACGACCACCCGACCGACAAGGCCACCTTCGACGTCAACGTCGCCGTCCCGAACGGCGTCGAGGCGATCTCGAACGGCACCTTCGTGGGTCAGACCCGCCAGATCAACGGCTGGACCCGCTGGAACTGGCGCAGTACCAAGCCGCAGGCGACGTACCTGACGTTCCTCTCCATCGGCCAGTTCGAGGTCCGCCAGTCCACGGCCCCCAACGGCCAGCCCGTCGTGAACGCGTACTCCGAGCGCCTCGGCGAGCACGCCGACGCCGCCAAGTCCAGCGTCGAGCGCACACCAGAGATCACCGAGTTCCTGACCGGCAACTTCGGCCCGTACCCGTTCGAAGCGCAGGGCGGCGTCGTCACGCCAGACCTCGGCTACGCGCTGGAGAACCAGACGCGCTCGAACTACGACGACGCGTTCTTCCGCCGAGGCGCCAACACTTACGTCGTGGCACACGAGATCGCCCACCAGTGGTTCGGCGACTCGGTCTCGGTGCACCACTGGCGGGACATCTGGCTGAACGAGGGCTTCGCCACGTACGCCGAGTTCCTGTGGTCCGAGCACATCGGCGAGGGCACGGCCCAGGAGAACGCCGACTTCACCTACGACCTCTACCCGGCCGACGACCCGTTCTGGCAGGTCCTGCCCGGTGACCCGGGTTCCTCGAACGTGTTCCACGGCGCCGTCTACGACCGCGGTGCGCTCGCCGTGCACGCCCTGCGCGTGGCCGTTGGTGACGAGAAGTTCTTCGAGATCCTCAAGACGTGGCAGCAGGAGAAGAAGTACTCCGACGCCACCATCGAGGAGTTCCTCGCGCTGGCGGAGCGGATTTCCGGTCAGCAGCTCGACCAGCTGTTCCAGACGTGGCTCTTCACCAAGGGCAAGCCGGCTGAGGCTCCTGGGCGTTCTGCCGACGTCGCGGCCAAGTCCCTTTCGGTGAAGGCCGAGCCGAAGTCGCGCGCCAAGATCCAGCTGACGCACGAGCTGCTGGACGCGCACAAGCACTGACTGTCAGACCTGCTGAGTACGTTGTGACGCAGGGGTTCCCAGCTCGGGGGTACCCCTGCGTCAGCGTTTCTTCAGGCCGATGACGGGCGGAATTGATGAGCGAGGGTGCCCCTGCGTGGGCGTATGAACGCGCAGAGATTCGTTCCCACGACCCTCGATGGGCCGTCCGGGCAGAGGCGGAACGCACACGCCTGACCGACCTGCTCGCACCCTGGCTCGTCGACGGAATCGAGCACATCGGATCGACAGCCGTCCCCGGCCTCGCCGCCAAACCGATCGTCGACCTGGCCGCCTCGGTGACCGACCTCGACACCGCAGCCGCAGGGGCCGCCGAACGCCTGGCCGCAGACGGATGGTCCTACGTACCCCCAACGCTCGACGGCCGGCCATGGCGGCGCTTCTACGTCAAACCAGACGCCACCGGACAGCGCCGCGAAGCGCACCTCCACCTGATCCAGGCCGGCCACGAGAGGTGGACCGACCAGATCAGGTTCCGCGACGCCCTCCGCAGCGACTCCAACCGGGCGCAGCAATACGAGGACCTGAAACGCCAGCTGTCTCAGGACAGCGGACACGACCGTGAGGCGTACACGGAAGGCAAGGCGGTGTTCGTGGCGAGCGTCCTGGCCGAACGTTCTTGAGGCAGAAATGGAGTGGCGGCCGCCGACCCGCGAACACCAGGATCGGCTCATGAAGTCACGTGTCGCGCTCGTCACCGGCGGTGGTTCCGGCATCGGCGCAGGTGTCGCCCAGGAGCTGGCAAGCCTCGGCCACCAAGTCGCCGTGCTGGACCGCGTCATCGAGGCCGCCGGCGAAGTCGCCGACCAGATCCGCGCGTCCGGTGGCACCGCCGTAGCGGTGCGCGCGGACGTCAGCGACCCAGTCGAGGTCGCCCAGGCCGTGGACGAGGTGACGGCGGCGTTGGGGCCGGTGGGCATCCTGGTCAACAACGCCGGGTTCGCCAAGGACAACATGGTCCTGGACATGCCGCTCGACGACTGGGACGCGGTGGTGGCCACGCACCTGCGCGGCAGCTTCCTGATGCTCAAGGCCACGGCACCGGCCATGCGCGAGGCGGGGTGGGGACGCATCGTCAACATCTCGAGCATCTCCGCGCTCGGTGACGACGATCGCGTCAACTACGTCGCGGCCAAGGCGGGGCTGGAAGGCTTCACGCGCGCCGCGGCGCTGGATCTCGCCCCCTGCGGGATCACCGTGAACGCGGTCGGTCCTGGCGTCGTGCACACGGGGATGACCACGGTGAGCGCGGCACGTGCGGGGCGGACTCTCGAACAGCATCTGGAGCTGCAGGCGAAGACGATTCCGGTCGGCAGGATCGGCACACCGCACGACATCGCACGTGCCGTGTTGTTCTTCGCCGCTGAGGACGCCGACTTCGTCACCGGTCAGGTCATCTACGTCAGCGGCGGACCGCACGGTTAGAGGCCTTCGAGCGCCTCGCGCATCGGGCGCATCTTGGCGTGCGCCTCCTGCACCTCGATGTCCGGATCCGAGTCCGCGACCAGCCCGCAGCCGGCGAACAACCGTGCGGTCGACCCGCTGATCTGCGCGCACCGCAAAGCGATCCCGAGCTCTCCGTCGCCGTTGCCGTCGATCCACCCGACGGGCCCGGCGTACCGCCCGCGATCCATCCCCTCGAGCTGAGAGATCAACGTCGTCGCGTCCAGCCGGGGCGTCCCGCCCACCGCGGCCGTGGGATGCACGGCCTCGCCGAGGTGCAGCAACGACGTGGGCGCCCCCAACGTGCCGATCACGTCGCTGGACAGGTGCGACACGTTCGGCAGCCGCAGAACCGAAGGTCCCTCCACCGACATCGTTGAGCAAAAGGGCCGGAGGGTCTCCGCGAGAGAAGTGATCGCGTAGTCGTGCTCTTCGAGGTTCTTCTCCGACGACATCAACGCCGAAGCGAGCTCCTCATCGCTGACCCCGTCGTGCGGCCACGTCGTCCCGGCGAGCACCCGCGAGTCGACGACGGAACCGGTGCGGCGCAGCAGCAGCTCAGGTGTGGCCCCCACGAGCCCGTCCACCGCGTAGGCCCAGCACTCCGGATACCGCCGGGCCAGCCCCTGCAGCACGAACCGCTGGTCCAGCCGCCGATCCGTCACTGCCACCAGATCGTGAGCCAGTACGACCTTGTCGAGCTCGCCGCCGCGCATCCGGGAAACGGCCTTCCGCACAGCCTCGCGGTACTGCGTGACCGGCAGCTGGCCGTTCGCGTACCGGACGGTCGAGGGCCTGGACAGCGGCGCGACGTCCGGTGCCGTGTCCGCGGCGCCGATCGTGGTGATCCACTGCTCGCCGTTGCGGCGCCCGACCACGACCTCGGGGACGATCAGCACCGAGTCGCCCGGATCGTCGGCGAAAGCCATCGAAATGAACGCCACGGGCCCGCTGCCGGGCACTCCCAGCTCGTCGTCGACCTCGAGGTGCGAGACGAACTCCTGCCACCACTTGTCGGCCTGTGCGAACCGATCCGGGCCGCTGATCTCCAGCCGTGCGGCCTCACCCCAGCCGACCAGACCGGACCCGTCGCGCACCCAGGCGAGCGCGTGCTCCGGGTTTGGCAGCAGTCCGAGCAGGTCACCGGCGGTGTCCCGCCTCGACCGGACGCGGATTCGCTGCCGTGCTCGCGATGTGGGTGCTGAGGTCACTCTCCGACTGTATGGACCTCAACCTGAAAGCGCGGCACCCGCCCGGCTCTAGACTTCTCAGTTGTGGTGGACGACGCACTGACCAAACCGCCGCTCGGTGTACGCGTCCGCCGTGCGGTTTGCCGAACTCTGCTGGTCGTCGGTGG
This sequence comes from Lentzea indica, assembly GCF_012184385.1. GTDB lineage: Bacteria > Actinomycetota > Actinomycetes > Mycobacteriales > Pseudonocardiaceae > Lentzea > Lentzea indica. The sequence goes on along the minus strand of NZ_VSRL01000054.1, from coordinate 29,844 downwards.
GGTGGTCACGCTCGTTTGCGTGCTGTTGCCCATCGCGTGCTGGCGTGATGACGTGGCCATCGAACGGTCGATGGGGCAGGCGGTCGCGCAGGTCGACTCCGTGTCCTTCAACAGGACGGTTGTGCGCTACGCCACACCGGACGGCCGCGTGATCATCCCGTCGCAGGGCGTGCTGTACCCGGCGGGTCTGCAGGTCGGGGACAACGTGCGGGTCGAGTACGACCAGACGAACCCCGAGCTGACCCGTGTCGCCGGAAGGACGGCGGTGCTGTCCCTGCTCCCCGTCGGAACCTTCCTCGTGGCCGTCTGGATCGTCATCGCGGCGGTTGTGACAGTCCTGCGCAGATTCGGCCTGCAGGTGTAACATCGGAGCATGGCGGATGACCTGGAGCTGCGCTTCGAGCGCACCGTGCAGGCCGAATCGCGCATCGAGCCGCGCGACTGGATGCCCGACGGCTACCGCAAGACCCTGATCAGGCAGATCGCCCAGCACGCCCACTCCGAGATCATCGGCATGCAGCCGGAGGGCAACTGGATCAGCCGGGCGCCCTCGCTGCGCCGCAAGGCGATCCTGCTGGCGAAGGTGCAGGACGAGGCCGGGCACGGCCTGTACCTGTACTCGGCGACCGAGACGCTCGGCGCCGACCGCGAGGACCTGACGACCAAGCTCATCGAGGGCCGCCAGAAGTACTCCTCGATCTTCAACTACCCGACCCTGACGTTCGCTGACGTCGGCGTGATCGGCTGGCTGGTCGACGGCGCCGCGATCTGCAACCAGGTGCCGCTGTGCCGCACGTCCTACGGGCCGTACGCGCGCGCCATGATCCGCATCTGCAAGGAAGAGTCGTTCCACCAGCGTCAGGGCTACGAGCTGCTGATGACGATGATGCGCGGCACCCAGCAGCAGCGCGACATGGTGCAGGACTCGGTGAACCGGTGGTGGTGGCCGGCGCTGATGATGTTCGGTCCGCCGGACGCGGAGTCCACGAACACCGAGCAGTCCATGGCGTGGCGGATCAAGCGCGACACCAACGACGAGCTGCGGCAGAAGTTCGTGAACATGAGCGTGCCGCAGGCCGAAGCGCTCGGCGTGGCGTTCCCCGATCCCGAGCTCAAGTGGAACGAAGAGCGCGGGCAGTACGACTTCGGCTCGCCGGACTGGGACGAGTTCTGGCAGGTCGTCAAGGGTGGCGGCGTCTGCAACGAGCAGCGCATCGCCCACCGCCGCAAGGCCCACGAGGACGGCGCGTGGGTCCGTGAGGCCGCTGCCGCACACGCGGCGAAGCAGGCTGTGAAGGAAGGTGCCGCGTGAGCACGTCTTGGCCGCTGTGGGAAGTGTTCGTGCGAGGCAAGCGCGGCCTGAACCACGTGCACGTCGGTTCGCTGCACGCGCCGGACGCGGAGATGGCGCTGCGCAACGCCCGTGACGTCTACACGCGTCGCAACGAAGGCGTTTCGATCTGGGTCGTGCCCGCGGCCGCGATCACGGCCTCCTCGCCGGACGAGAAGGACCCGTTCTTCGCGCCGGCCGGGGACAAGGTCTACCGGCACCCGACGTTCTACGCGATTCCCGAGGACGTGCCGCACCTATGAGCTTCGACAACGCATACGAGTCGCTCCTCGGGCACGAGGACGCGCACTGGGCGTTCGGGACGGGCTTCTCCGAGGCCCTGTCCGGCGTGAACCGCGAGTTCCCCACCGGTGTGGACCGCGACGCTCTCGCCGCGTACTGCCTGATGGTCGGTGACGACGCGTTGATCTTGTCGCAGCGGCTCTCGGAGTGGTGCTCGCGCGCTCCGGAACTCGAAGAAGACATCGCGCTGGCGAACATCGCCCTGGACCTGCTCGGCCAGGCCCGCATGCTGCTGACGCGCGCCGGTGAGGTGCTGGGCCGCGACGAGGACGCGCTGGCGTACCTGCGCGACGAACGCGAGTTCCGCAACGTGCACCTGGCCGAGATCGACTGCGGACCAGGTCCCGGCGGTGACTTCGCCACGACGATCGCGCGCCTGCTGGTGTTCTCCTCGTGGCGCCTGGCCCTCTTCTCCTGCCTGCGCGGCTCGGCGGATCCGGTGCTGGCCGCCGTGGCCGAGAAGGGCCTGAAAGAGCTGGCCTACCACCGCGACCACGCCGCCCAGTGGACCGTCCGGCTCGGCGACGGCACCGACGAGTCGCACCGCCGCATGCAGGCGGGTCTGGAGCGCGTGTGGCCGTTCGTGGACGAGCTGTTCGCAAGGCACCGCGTTGAAGCTGCGTTGACCGGTGTGGCCGTCGATCCTGCTTCGTTGCGGTCCGAAGTGGACGGTGTGCTGGACGCGGTGCTGTCGGCCGCGGGTCTTACGCGTCCTGCTGACCGTCGAGCCGCGCGCGTTGCCGGCATGGCCGGTCGCGACGGCGTGCACACCGAGGCCATGGGCTTCCTGCTCGCCGAGATGCAGCACCTGCACCGCTCGCTGCCCGGAGCGGTCTGGTGACCACGGCACTCGAGATCGCGTCGGCCGTGCGGGACCCGGAGCTCCCGGTCCTCACGCTGGCGGATCTCGGCGTGCTCCGCGAAGTGTCCGAAGAGGACGGTCGCGTGGTCGTCACCATCACCCCGACCTACTCCGGCTGCCCCGCGATCGACGAGATGGGCGCTGACCTGCGCCGAACCTTGATCTCCGCGGGCTTCTCCGAGGTCGAGGTGCGCCTGTCGCTGTCGCCGGCCTGGACGACGGACTGGATCAGCCGGGAAGGCCGTTCGAAGCTGGCCGCCGCGGGCATCGCGCCTCCTGCGCGCGTCGGGCCGTCTGCCGCGGGTCCGGTGCCGTTGAACCTGGTGCCGCCGTCACGTCAGGTCGCCTGCCCGCAGTGCGGCTCGCTGAACACCTCGGAGATTTCTCGGTTCGGCTCGACCGCGTGCAAGGCCCTGCGCCGCTGCCACGCCTGCTCCGAACCGTTCGAGCACGTCAAGGAGATCTGAGTTGTCGCCCAAAACCGGAAAGCGGGGCGCAGCCTTCCACAAGCTGACGGTCGCCCGCGTCGACCGCCTCTGCGACGACGCCGTGGCCGTCACCTTCGACGTGCCGGCTGACCTGTCGGAGGAGTTCGCCTTCGCCGCGGGCCAGTACCTGACCCTGCGCCAGGGCGACGAACGCCGCTCATACTCGATCTGCGCCCCGGCCGGTGCCGCACCCCGAATCGGCGTGCGCCGCGTCGACGGCGGCCAGTTCTCGACGTGGCTCGTCGACCGCGTCTCCCCAGGTGATGTGCTAGAAGTCCTGCCGCCCCTGGGCAAGTTCACGCCTTCCGGCGTCGGCACGCACCACGGCCTTGTGGTCGCGGGCTCGGGCATCACCCCGGCCCTGTCGATCGCCGCGACCGTGCTGGCCACAGGCGCCCGCGTGACTTTGCTGTACGGCAACCGCCGCACCGACACGGTGATGTTCGCCGACGAGCTGGCCGACCTGAAGGACCGCTACCCGGCCACGCTCCAGCTGATCCACGTCCTGTCTCGCGAACCCCGCGACGTCGAGCTCTTCACGGGCCGCCTGAACGCGGAGAAGCTCACGGCCCTGTTCGACTCCGTTGTGCCGTTCGAGGCCATCGACGAGTGGTGGCTCTGCGGCCCCTACGAGATGGTGCAGGACGCCACCGCCGTGCTGCGCGAACGCGGCGTGCCGGTAGACCGTGTGCACCACGAACTCTTCTACGTCGACGAGCCCCCGCCCCCGCCGCGTCGAGCGGAAGCCGTGGTGGAGTCCGCCGCCACCGTGACGGTGGTGCTGGACGGCAAGTCGACCACCCTGCCGTTGCCTGCTGATGAGCCGATCCTGGACGCTGCCCAACGCGTGCGCGCCGACCTGCCGTTCGCGTGCAAGGGCGGGGTGTGCGGCACGTGCCGGGCGCTGGTCACGGAGGGCAGCGTCGAGATGCGGCGCAACTACGCGCTCGACGAGTCCGAGGTGGCGGCGGGGTTCGTGCTGACGTGTCAGGCGTTGCCGACGAGCGAGTGCGTGACGGTCGACTTCGACGCCTGATCGGAGTAGCTCGTTACTCCTTTGAGACCATATGGTCCATGTGGCATGGATTTCTGGACGAGTCGCGGCGAGGTACGACCTACCTGGTTGTCGCGGTGGTCGTTCGACCGCGTGAGCTGGACAGGATCCGCAGCGCTCTGCGTCGGCTGGTGAAGCCTGGTCAACGTCGAGTGCACTTCAAGAAGGAGAGCGACTCGCGCAGGCGGGAACTTGTCGCACGGCTGCGCGGCATGGGGCTGCGGGCGGCAGTGTGGACGGTTCGCGAATCGGACGACGTCCACGCCCGTCAGCTCTGCTTGTCCGCAGCGGCGACCTGGCTCCAAGAACTCGGTGTCGCCCGGCTGGCGATCGAGAGTTGTGCGCACCAGGACGTGCGCGACCGGCAGACACTGGCCTCGGCGCTGGAGAAGGTGGACGAACCGTTCACCTACGAGCATCTGCGTCCTGCCGAGGATCCGGTCCTGTGGGCGAGTGACGCGCTCGCGTGGTGTTTCGGTGCGGGAGGCGACTGGCGGCAACGCGTCGCGCCGATGGTCGACGCTGTCGTGCGGCTCGACCAGTGCCCAGAAAGCGCGAAACCCGGCAACCGACCGTCCGGACGGTGAACCGGGTCCACTTTCGGCTCCTACTGGAACCGACAACAAAAACTATAGCAGAGCAATGGTCCGCGACCCGAGTTCTCAGGTGGTCCACGAACCGGCGCCGAACGTGGCACGATCACGAGCCATGGGGGTCGTCGTCCGCTCAGCGCTCTGGGGAGCCGCAATCGGCACCGTGCTCATGGGTGCGCTCACGACGATCGTCGAGGTCTCCGTCCCGAGCGAGAAACCGTCTTCGGTCTTCGTGACGATCATCGCGATCCTCGTCCTCGCCTTCGCGTTCGGCGGCCTCCCGGGAGCGGTGGTCGGCACGGGCGTCGGCTTCATCCGCCGTTCCGTCCAAAGTCCCAGGCAGCCGAAGCCGGCGTATCCGCCGATCCCGCAGCAGCCCTACGACATGTGGTCCGAGCTGGTCGAACGTTGCGCGGAGTCCACCAGGCGGGTCGCGGCGGCAGTGCAGACCGTGCCGAAGTCGGCCGCCAAGGACTGGCTGCAGAGGATCAGCGAGCAGCTGACGAAGGAACTCGACGACGTGCGAGGAATCGCGCAGCTGGGAAGGGCGCTGGGCGCGGTTGACCGGCAGCACCCGGTGTACCAGCGGCTGCTCAAGGCGGCACACGACTTCCACCAGTTCGAGAACGAGGTCGGCAGGGTCGCGTTGCAGATGTTCGACCACCCGGAGCTGGACGAGGCGCGCACCCATCTTGAGGTGCTCGAGAAGCAGCTGCCTCAGTTGTCGGCCTGAAGCGCGGACTGCCACCAGCCCAGCACCTCGTCCGCGGCCTCGGGGGCGGCCACCAGCAACCCGTCCACGGGTAGTTGGGCGCCTTCGCCGCGTCGGTCCAGCACGACGGCACCGGACTCCACGGCCAGTGACACGGCGCCGGCGACGTCCCACTCGTGATAGCCGTGCAGGACGGCAGCAGCTACGTGGCCCAACGCCACCTGGGCGACGGCGAGGCATTTTGAGCCCAGGACGCGCACGCCCGTGCCTGCTATCGCGGCCTTCGAGATGAACTCGCCCATGCCTGGCCACGGCCCGGATCGGGTCATCTCCGTGCACACCACCAGGGAGTCGCCCTGGCGTTCGGTCAGGCGGACCGGCTTGCCGTTCGCGCGCATGCCGCGGCCGCGGGCGGCGGCGTAGATCTGCGAGCGGTACGGGTCGGCGACCACGCCGACGACAGGGCCCCAGCGGTCCACGAGGGCGAGGCTGTAGGCGCACCACGGCATGCCCGCGGTGTAGTTCGCGGTGCCGTCGACGGGGTCGACCACCCAGCGGAACTCGGAGTCGCCGGGGACGTCGACGTCGGAGTTCTCGCAGAACACCGGGATCGAGGGGAACTCGGCCGTGAGCACACGGCGGGTGTGGCGTTCCAGGGTGCGGTCGGTGTCGGTGACCCAGTCGAACGGCGACTCGTCGGAGTCGGGACGTACGCCGCGGCCGGCGGTGGCCATGATGACGTCAGAGGCGTCGTTCGCCAGGCGACCAGCCACTTCCAGCGCGATGGACACCAGTCCGGGGTCGACTGGCTGCGCGGGACGGGACGACAAGACGGTCATGCTGGCCTAGTGTCACCGCGTCGGATGACCGGCAACCTAAGCGAAGATGACGAATCGACGATCACCTGGCCACGACGCGAGGTGTTCTGACCACGTCAAATTTCGTGTCATGCGGACTTCACACGCGCACTACAAGGTGTCTTCTGTGCGCGTAGCGATCGTGACCGAGAGCTTCCTGCCCCAGGTGAACGGGGTGACCAACTCCGTTCTCCGCGTCCTGGAGCACCTGCGCCGCAACGGACATCAAGCGATGGTCGTTGCGCCAGGTGCCGGTGCGGACGAACACCACGGCACGCCCGTCGTCAGAGTTTCGGCGGTCGACGTGCCCATGGTGACCAGCTTGCCCATCGGTGTGCCGAGCCCGAGAGTGCTCCACGCGCTCGCTGACTTCGGGCCCGACGTCGTGCACCTCGCTTCACCGTTCGTGCTGGGTGCGTACGGCCTCAGAGCAGCGCGCAAGATCGACGTGCCCACCGTCGCGGTCTATCAGACCGACGTCGCCGGGTTCGCGGGCAGCTACGGGCTCGGGCTCACCAAGCGCGCGGCGTGGCGGTGGACCAAGCGCCTCCACACGCTGGCCGACCGCACGCTGGCGCCGTCGAGCTCGGCGGTCGAGGCGCTGGAGCAGCACGGTGTGCCTCGTGTGCACCGGTGGGGCCGTGGCGTCGACATCGACCTCTTCCACCCGCGTCCGAAGCACAACGACGAGCTCACCGTGGGCTATGTCGGCCGCCTCGCCCCGGAGAAGCAGGTGCACAGGCTCAAGGAGGTCCACGACCTGCCTGGCGTGAAGCTGCGGGTCGTCGGCGACGGCCCTGATCGCGAGCAGCTCGAGAAGGACCTGCCCAACGCCGAGTTCCTCGGCTTCCGCACCGGGCCCGCCCTCGCCGAGGCCTACGCCTCGCTGGACGCCTTCATCCACACCGGTCCGCACGAGACGTTCTGCCAGGCCGTGCAGGAGGCGCTCGCGACCGGTCTGCCGGTGCTCGCGCCGAACGCCGGCGGCCCGCGCGACCTGGTTCAGCACGGCCGGACCGGGTACCTGTTCGAGGACGACATCGCACAGTACGTGGACCTGCTGCGCGACCCGCTGCGGCGCAAGCGGTTCGGTCTCGCCGCCCGCAAGTCGGTGCTGTCCCGCACGTGGCCTGCGATCTGTGACGAGTTGATCGGCCACTACTCTGCAGTGATCGGACTAACTCACCAGGCGGCCGCTTGAGGATCGTTCAGCTGGCCAACTTCTACGGGCCCAAGTCGGGCGGACTCCGCACGGCACTGCACCACCTGGGCACCGGTTACGTGCAGGCCGGCCACGAGGTGGTGCTGGTCGTGCCGGGCGACGGCCGCGCGGACGAGGTGCTGCCCGGCGGCGTCCGGCGCATCACCCTGCCCGCCGTCAAGATCCCGTACACCGGCGGCTACCGCGTCGTGGACCCGTGGCGCGTGAAGTCGCTGGTGGAACACCTCAAGCCCGACCGGCTGGAGGTCTCCGACCGGCTGACGTTGCGCGGCATGGGCGCGTGGGCGAGCGAGCGCGACATCCCGAACATCGTGATCTCCCACGAACGCCTCGACCGCCTGCTGCGGTTCGTGCTGCCTCCCGGCCCTGCCGAGCGCGGTGCCGACTGGGCGAACCGCCGCATGGCTGCCTCCTACGACACCGTCGTGTGCACGACGGGTTTCGCCCGCGAGGAGTTCGACCGCATCGGCGCCCGCAACGTCACGCAGGTGCCGCTCGGCGTCGACCTCACCACGTTCACGCCGAGCCGTCACTCCGTCGACCTTCGCCGGGATCTCCTGCAGGGCAGGGAGAGCCTGCTCATCCACTGTGGACGGTTGTCGCCGGAGAAGCACGTGGAACGCTCCGTCGACACGCTGGCAGAACTGCACGAGCAGGGCCACTCGGCGCGGCTGGTGATCGCCGGTGACGGGCCGCGCAGATCGTTCCTGGAGAAGCGCGCGGTCGGTTTGCCGGTGACGTTCCTCGGCTTTGTGAAGTCACGTCTGGACGTCGCGTCGCTGCTCGCCTCAGCGGATCTCTCGCTGGCGCCGGGCCCGCACGAGACGTTCGGCCTGGCCGCGCTGGAGGCCTTGGCCAGCGGCACGCCGGTCGTCGTCAGCCAGAGCAGCGCGCTCAAGGAGATCGTCCAACCGTCGTGCGGCGCGGCCGTCGACGACCACGCCACGGCGTTCGCGAACGCCGCCCAACAACTCCTCGAAACCGGCTCACGGGAAGCCGCGCGGGCACGGGCGGAGGAATACCCCTGGCACGCGGCGGTCGACGGCATGCTGACCGCCCTGAAGGTGCCCTGAAGACGATCTCAGCGACCCTGACTTAGGCTCTTGACTATGTCGCGAGCCGGCTTGGACAAGAACCCCCGCGAGGTCGCCGAGATGTTCGACGGCGTGGCCAAGGGCTACGACCGCACGAACTCGGTCATGACGCTGGGCTTCGACCGCCGCTGGAGGGAGTGGAGCAGGCGCGTGCTCGACGCCCGCCCCGGCGAGAAGGTCCTCGACCTCGCCGCCGGCACCGCGGTGTCCACCGTCGAGTACGCCGCGTCCGGCGCCTGGTGCGTCGCCGCCGACTTCTCCGTCGGCATGCTCGCCTCCGGCGCCCACCGCCGCGTGCCCAAGGTCGCCGCCGACGCCCTGCGCCTGCCCTTCAAGGACAACTCGTTCGACGCCGTCACGGTGTCCTTCGGCATCCGCAACTTCAACGACACGGTCGTCGCCCTGGAGGAGATGGCCCGCGTCACCAAGCCCGGCGGCCGCATGGTGATCTGCGAGGTCTCCACGCCGGTGTGGAAGCCGTTCCGCTTCGTCTACATGCGGTACCTGCTCAAGCTGCTGCCGTTCATCGCGAAGTTCGTGTCGAGCAACCCGGTGGCCTACTCCTACCTGGCCGAGTCCATGGCCACCTGGCCGGACCAGCGCTCGCTGGGCGAGCTCATCGCCAAGGCGGGCTGGGAGGACGTCGCCTGGTTCAACCTGACCGGCGGCATGGTGGCCCTGCACCGCGCGACGAAGCCGGAGCCGAAGGCGGAAGAGCCGACGCCCTGACCCTCAGCGAACGCCGGTTAGAGTCGCGAGCAGAGCTGTGAGCTGTGACCGGTACACGTTAGGGAGTCTGGATGAGCAGGCGCGGGATCAACGAGGACGCCGACGTCATCGTGGTGGGGGCGGGACCGGCGGGCTCGACCGCGGCGACCTACCTGGCCAGGGCGGGCCTCGACGTCCTCCTCCTCGAGAAGAGCTCCTTCCCCAGGGAGAAGGTCTGCGGAGACGGTCTCACCCCCCGCGGCGTCAAGCAGCTGATCGACCTGGGCATCGACACCCGCGAAGACAACGGCTGGCTGCACAACAAGGGGCTCAGGGTCGTCGGCGGTGGCGTCACGATGGAGCTCGACTGGCCGGACCTGGCCACGTTCCCCAACTACGGCGTCGTCCGCCCGCGCATGGACTTCGACGAGATGCTCGCGAACACGGCGAAGGCGGCCGGCGCGCGCATGCACGAGAACACCACGGTCACCAAGGCCATCATCGAGAACGGCCGGGTCGTCGGCGTCGAAGCCAAGCAGGGGCCCGAGAAGAACCCCGTCACCTACCGCGCCCCGATCGTCGTCGGCTGCGACGGCGTCTCGGCGAGGCTCGCCCTCTCCGTGGGGCTCCAGAAGGACGACGCCAAGCCCATGGGCGTCGCGGTCCGCCGCTACTACGCGAGCCCGCGGACCAAGGACGACTACCTCGAGTCGCACCTGGAGCTGTGGGCGCCTGACGGCCAGCTCTTGCCCGGCTACGGCTGGATCTTCGGCATGGGCGACGGCAGCGTCAACGTCGCCTCGGCATTCTCAGCACGTCAAAGGCCTACGGCACCACGGACTACCGGCAACTTCTCCGCAGCTGGCTGGACGGAACGCCCGAGGAGTGGGGCTTCCGTGAGGAGAACGCGACGAGCCGCATCGGTGGCGCCGCGCTCCCCATGGGCCTCAACCGCAAGCCGCACTACCGGGCGGGACTGGTCCTCGTCGGCGACGCCGGCGGCATGGTCAACCCGTTCAACGGCGAGGGCATCGGCTACGCCATGGAGTCGGCCAAGATCGCGAGCGAGTCGATCGTCCAGGCCCTCGCGCGGACCGGCGTCAACCGTGAACGCGCGCTGCACGGCTACCCGGTCCGGATCGAACAGGCGCTCGGCAGTTACTACCGGCTCGGCAACGTCTTCTCGAAGCTCATCGGGAACCCGGCGGTCATGCGGACCGCAACGAAGTACGGAATGCCGCGAAAGCGCCTGATGAAACTCGTGCTCAAGCTGCTCGCGGGCCTCTACGACCCCAAGGACGGCGACTCAATGGACCGCCTGATCGTGGCCGCCACGAAGCTCGCGCCGACGGCGTAAATTACTCCGAACAGGCGACGGCACCGGCTCAATACGAGCCGGTGCCGTTTCGCATGTGTCGTCCAAGTTAAAGCCCCAGGTCAGACCCTGTGATCTAGGTCATTTACAGGCGTTCTACACTGGCGATCGACCTTGTGAATCACTTCACAACAGTGTGAGAGAGCTTGTGAACTGTTTCACAAGCGTTCGTTAGGTTCGCCTAACAAACGAGTCGCAGAACTACACCCATAGGGTGCGCCTCGACCGCGAGGAAAGGACGACGGAGCGTGCTGGACCCTTACCTCCCCCTCGTATTGATGTTCGCGCTCGCCGGGGCGTTCGCACTGTTCTCGGTGACCGCAGCGCCCTACATCGGACCCCGCCGCTACAACCGGGCCAAGCTCGACGCCTACGAGTGCGGCATCGAGCCGAGCCCGCAGCCGGTCGTGGGTGGTGGGCGCATGCCCGTCGCCTACTACCTGACGGCGATGCTCTTCATCTTGTTCGACATCGAAATGGTCTTCCTCTACCCGTTCGCCGTGGCTGCCGACAAGCTCGGCCTGTTCGGGCTGGTGGAGATCGTCCTGTTCGTCGCAACGGTCGGCTTCGCATACGTCTACGTGTGGCGTCGCGGCGGCCTCGACTGGAACTGAGGAAGTCATGGGTCTCGAGGAGAAGCTCCCGAACGGCATCCTGCTGGTCAGCGTCGAGAAGCTGGTCAACTGGACCCGCAAGTCCTCGCTGTGGCCTGCCACCTTCGGCCTGGCCTGCTGCGCCATCGAGATGATGACCACGGGCGGTCCGCGCTACGACCTCGCCCGCTTCGGCATGGAGGTCTTCAGGGCCTCACCGCGCCAGGCGGACCTGATGATCGTCGCCGGCCGCGTCACCAACAAGATGGCGCCGGTGCTGCGACAGATCTACGACCAGATGCCCGAGCCGCGCTGGGTGCTGGCGATGGGCGTGTGTGCCAGCAGTGGCGGCATGTTCAACAACTACGCGGTGGTGCAGGGCGTCGACCACATCGTGCCCGTCGACATGTACCTGCCGGGCTGCCCGCCGCGGCCGGAGATGCTGATGGACGCGATCCTCAAGATCCACGCCAAGATCATGGACGAGCCGCTGAACGCCGTGCGGGCCAAGGCACTCGCCGACTCGGGCTACCGCACCGATCTCATCCCGTCCTCCGAGCGTTTTGCGAGGAAGAAGTGACCGAGCCAGGGGGAGAGCACTCCAGCGCCGACCGCGCTGTCGAAGGGCTCGAGAAGACCAATGGCGCCGAAGCGAAGGCGCCGATCTTCGCCGGTAAGGAACGCAAGGGCCTCTTCGGCGTCTCCGGTTCCGGTGACACGTCGGGCTTCGGTGGCCTGCGCCTGCCCGCGCACGTGGCGGCGCCCTCCGAGCGCCCGTTCGGGGGCTGGTTCGACGAGGTCGCCGACGAGCTGTTCGCCGCGATCAGCGACAAGGGCCTGCCGGCCGACACGGTGCAGCAGGTGACGGTCGACCGCGGTGAGATCACCTTCTACCTCAGGCCGGAGACGTTGCTGGAGGTCGCGCGGATCCTGCGCGACACCCCGTCGCTGCGCTTCGAGCTCTGCAGCTCCGTGTCCGGTGTGGACTACGGCGCCGACGTCCCGCAGCGCCTGCACTCGGTCACGCACCTGACGTCGATGACGTACCGCCGCCGCATCCGGCTGGAGGTCGCGGTCGACGTCGAGAACCCGCACGTGCCGAGCCTCGTCGAGGTCTACCCGACGGCGGACTGGCAGGAGCGCGAGACCTGGGACATGTTCGGGATCATCTACGACGGTCACCCCGGACTGACCCGCATCCTCATGCCGGACGACTGGGACGGTCACCCGCAGCGCAAGAACTACCCGCTGGGCGGCATCCCCGTCGAGTACAAGGGCGCGGAGATTCCTCCGCCGGACCAGAGGCGGTCGTACTCATGACCGAGCGACTTTCCGACGTCACCACGGGTACCAACACCGAGATGCCAGAAGAGATCGCCGAGTCCCGCAGGACCACCGAGGGCACCGTCTACACGGTGACCGGCGGCGACTGGGACGACGTGCTCGCGGACGCGGTCCACGACGAGCGCATCGTCATGAACCTCGGCCCGCAGCACCCGTCGACGCACGGTGTGCTTCGCCTGATCCTGGAGCTCGAGGGCGAGACGGTCACGCACGCTCGCAGCGTCGTCGGTTACCTGCACACCGGTATCGAGAAGAACGTCGAGTACCGCAACTGGGTCCAGGGCGTCACGTTCGTGACGCGCACGGACTACCTGGCGCCGCTGCACCACGAGGCCGCGTACTGCATGGCCACGGAGAAGCTGCTCGGCATCACGGTTCCCGACCGGGCGCAGGCGATCCGCGTGCTGCTGATGGAGCTCAACCGGATCAGCTCGCACCTCGTCGCGCTCGCCACCGGCGGCATGGAGCTCGGTGCCCTCACGGGCATGACCTCCGGCTTCCGCGAGCGCGAGGAAGTGCTGCACCTGCTGGAGCACCTCACCGGTCTGCGCATGAACCACGCGTTCATCCGGCCCGGCGGCCTCGCGCAGGACCTGCCGAGCGACTCGATCGAGAAGATCAACGCGTTCCTCAAGATCATGCACAAGCGCTTGCCGGACTACGACAAGCTGCTCACCGGTCAGCCGATCTGGCGCAACCGCATGGCCGGCGTCGGGTACCTGCCCGTCGACGCGTGCCTCGCGCTCGGCATCACCGGCCCGATCCTGCGTTCCGCGGGTCTGGCCTGGGACCTGCGCAAGATCGAGCCGTACTGCGGCTACGAGAACTACCAGTTCGACGTGCCGACCTCGAACGCGGCGGACTGCTTCGCGCGGTACCTGCTGCGCCTCGAGGAGATGCACCAGTCGCTGCGGATCATCAAGCAGGTCGTGAAGAGCCTGCCGACCGGTCCGGTGATGGTCGAGGACGCGAAGATCGCGTGGCCCGCGCAGCTCACGATCGGCAGCGACGGCATGGGCAACTCGCTCGAGCACGTCCGCAAGATCATGGGCCAGTCCATGGAGTCCCTGATCCACCACTTCAAGCTGGTGACCGAGGGCTTCAAGGTGCCGGCCGGCCAGGTGTACGTGCCGGTCGAGTCGCCGCGCGGCGAGCTGGGCTACCACGTCGTCTCCGACGGCGGCACCCGTCCGATGCGCGTGCACCTGCGCGAGCCCAGTTTCATCAACCTCCAGTCGATGCCCGCGATGTGCGAGGGCGGCATGGTCGCCGACGTGATCGCGTCCGTCGCCTCGATCGACCCGGTGATGGGTGGTTGCGACCGATGACTCAAGCTCCAGAGAGCACCACTTTCGACCAGTCCACTGTGGACCGCGCGCAGGCGATCGTCGCCCGCTACCCGCAGGCCCGCAGTGCGCTGCTCCCGATGCTGCACCTGGTGCAGTCGGTCGAGGGGTATGTCTCCCAGGACGGCATCCGGTTCTGCGCCGGGCAGCTCGACCTGAGCGAGGCCGAGGTCAGCGCGGTCGCGACGTTCTACACGATGTACAAGCGCCGCCCGTGCGGTGAGCACCTGGTCAGCGTGTGCACGAACACGCTGTGCGCGGCGCTCGGCGGCGACGAGATCTACTCGACCCTCAAGAGCCACCTCGGTGTGGGTCACGAGGAGACCGCGGGCGAGCCGGGCACGCCGGGCTCGATCACCCTGGAGCACGCCGAGTGCCTCGCCGCGTGCGACCTCGGCCCGGTGCTGCAGGTGAACTACGAGTTCTACGACAACCAGACGCCGGACAAGGCGCTGGGCCTCGTGAAGGCGTTGCAGTCGGGGGAGAAGCCCGCTCCGACCCGCGGCGCTCCGCTCACCGATTTCAAGCAGGCGGAACTCCAGCTCGCCGGCTTCTTCGAGGGCCGCGACGCGGACCTCGACGGACCGTCGGCGGCACCGGAGACGTTGCGCGGCGCGCAGATCGCCAAGGACCGCGGCTGGGACGCGCCGAAGATGCCGGCCAACGCCGAGTTCCCCGCCCTGCCGGAAAAGAAGTAGGGGGAACCAATGGCCAACCCGCTGACTCCCGTTCTCACCACGCGCTGGACCGAGCCCAAGTCCTGGACCATCGAGACCTACGAGCGCACCGGCGGCTACACCGCCCTGCCCAAGGCGCTGGGGGCCCACCCGGACCAGCTCATCCAGCAGTGCAAGGACTCCGGGCTGCGCGGCCGCGGCGGCGCGGGCTTCCCCACCGGCATGAAGTGGGGCTTCATCCCGCAGGGCGACGGCAAGCCGCACTACCTCGTCATCAACGCCGACGAGGGCGAGCCGGGCACCTGCAAGGACATCCCGCTGATGATGGCGGACCCGCACTCGCTGATCGAGGGCGTGATCATCACGTCGTACGCGATCCGCGCGAACTTCGCGGCGATCTACGTCCGCGGCGAGGTCCTGCACTGCATCCGCCGCCTCAACGCGGCCGTGCGCGAGGCGTACGCCAAGGGCTACCTGGGCAAAGACATCCTCGGCAGCGGGTTCGACCTCGACGTGGTGATCCACGCCGGCGCCGGCGCGTACATCTGCGGCGAGGAGACCGCGCTGCTCGACTCGCTGGAGGGCCGTCGTGGCCAGCCGCGACTCAAGCCGCCGTTCCCCGCGACCTCGGGCCTGTACGCGTCGCCCACCGTCGTGAACAACGTCGAGACGATCGCGTCGGTTCCCTTCATCGTCAACGGTGGCGCCGACTGGTTCCGCGAGATGGGCCGTGACCGCTCACCCGGTCCGAAGATCTACTCGCTGTCCGGTCACGTCACGAACCCCGGCCAGTACGAGGCGCCGATGGGCACCACGCTCCGGCAGCTGCTGGACATGGCCGGTGGCATGAAGGACGGCATCCCGCTGAAGTTCTGGACGCCGGGTGGCTCGTCCACCCCGCTGTTCACCGCGGAGCACCTCGACGTGCCGCTGGACTTCGAGGGTGCCGCAGAGGCCGGTTCGATGCTGGGCACGACGGCGCTGCAGATCTTCAACGAGACCGTGTCCGTGCCGTGGGCCGTCATGAAGTGGACGGAGTTCTACAAGCACGAGTCGTGCGGCAAGTGCACGCCGTGCCGTGAGGGCACGTACTGGCTCGTGCAGATCCTGCAGCGGATGGTGCGCGGCGAGGGCAACGCGAGCGACATCGACACGTTGCTCGACGTCTGCGACAACATCCTCGGCCGCTCGTTCTGCGCACTCGGTGACGGTGCTGTCAGCCCGATCACCAGTGGCATCAAGTACTTCAAGGACGAGTTCCTCGCGCTGTGCGACACGAACTCCAAGGTCCTGGCTGGAGCGAACGCATGACCATCGCCCCTGACAAGAGCACGACCGCAGAGGTTGCCGTGCCCGAGGGTCACGTCAAGCTCATCATCGACGGCGTCGAGGTCATCGCGCCCAAGGGTGAGCTGCTGATCCGCACGGCGGAGCGCCTCGGCACGGTCATCCCGCGCTTCTGCGACCACCCGCTGCTGGAGCCCGCGGGCGCCTGCCGCCAGTGCCTCGTCGAGGTCGAGATGGGCGGCCGGCCGATGCCGAAGCCGCAGGCCTCCTGCACGATGACGGTCGCGGACGGCATGGTCGTGAAGACCCAGCTGACCTCGCCGGTCGCGGACAAGGCCCAGCAGGGTGTGATGGAGCTGCTGCTCATCAACCACCCGCTGGACTGCCCGATCTGCGACAAGGGCGGTGAGTGCCCGCTGCAGAACCAGGCGATCGCGCACGGCCGCAGCGACTCCCGCTTCCACGAGCACAAGCGGACGTTCCCGAAGCCGATCAACATCTCGACGCAGGTGTTGCTCGACCGCGAGCGTTGCGTGCTCTGCCAGCGCTGCACGCGGTTCTCCGCGCAGATCGCCGGTGACCCGTTCATCGAGCTGCTGGAGCGCGGTTCGCAGCAGCAGATCGGTACGGCGCAAGAGAAGCCGTTCCAGTCGTACTTCTCCGGCAACACCATCCAGATCTGCCCGGTCGGCGCGCTGACGTCGGCGGCCTACCGGTTCCGCGCCAGGCCGTTCGACCTCGTGTCGACGCCGGGTGTCTGCGAGCACTGCTCGTCCGGCTGCGCCGAGCGCACCGACTGGCGTCGCGGCAAGGTGCAGCGCAAGCTCGCCGGCGACGACCCGCAGGTCAACGAGGAGTGGATCTGCGACAAGGGCCGGTTCGCGTTCCGCTACGCCACGGCCGACGACCGCATCACGCGGCCGCTGGTCCGCGACCCCGAGACCGACGAGCTGCGCGAGTCCTCGTGGACCGAGGCGCTGCAGATCGCGGCGGCTGGTCTCGCCGAAGCCCGCGACGCGGGCGGTGTCGGCGTGCTGACCGGCGGCAGGCTGACCGTCGAGGACGCGTACGCGTACTCGAAGTTCGCCCGGATCGCGTTGCGCACCAACGACATCGACTTCCGCGCCCGGCCGCACAGCGCCGAGGAGCTGGAGTTCCTGTCCGGCACCACGGTGTTCACCAACCCGGACAACGGCGTCACGTTCCAGGGCATCGAGAAGGCGCCGGCCGCGTTGCTGGTCGCGTTCGAGCCCGAAGAAGAGGCGCCGATCGTCTTCCTGCGCCTGCGCAAGGCCGCCCGCAAGGGCACCACGAAGGTCTTCCACCTCGGCCAGTACACGACCCCGGCCGTGGAGAAGACGTTCGGCACGCTGCTCGCCTGCGTGCCCGGTGCCGAGGCGAACGCCATCAACGCGTTGGCGGAGCACGCTTCCGATGTCGTCGAGCTGCTCGGCAAGCCGGGATCGGTGATCCTGGTCGGCGAGCGCGCCGCCGAGGTCCCCGGCGCGTTCACCGCGGTCGCGAGACTGGCGGAGCGCACCGGCGCCAAGGTGGCGTGGATCCCGCGCCGTGCCGGTGAGCGCGGTGCGCTCGCGGTCGGTGCCACGCCGAACCTGCTGCCCGGCGGTCGCCACGTCGCGAACGCGGCGGCGCGCACGGAGGTCGAGCGCACCTGGGGTGTCGAGGAGGGCACGATCCCTGCGAGTCCGGGCCGTGACACCAACGGAATCCTCGAAGCCGCCGCGAACGGCGACCTGGCCGGCCTGGTGATCGGCGGCGTCGACCCGTTCGACCTGCCGGACCCGGCTCTGGCCGAGAAGGCGCTGGCGGGTGCCGCGTTCATCGTCAGCCTCGAGCTGCGGCCGAGCGCCGTCACCGCGAAGGCCGACGTCGTGCTCCCGATCGCCCCGTCGGTCGAGAAGTCCGGCAGCTACCTCAACTGGGAGGGCCGCCGCCGCGAGTTCGGCACGACGCTCGAGGGCACCGGCGCGCTGCCGGACTGCCGCGTGCTCGACACCCTCGCGGTGGAGATGGACGCCGACCTGTTCACGCAGACGCCCGCTGCCGCGGCCGCCGACCTGGCTCGTCTCGGCGAGGGCACCCCGAGCGGCTCCTCGCTCAACGTCGCCGCGCCGCTGCACAGCCCGGCCGGTTCCGGCAAGGCCGTGCTCGCCACGTGGCACCGCCTGATCGGCAACGGCTCGCTGCAGGTGGACGAACCGCACCTCGCCGGCACGGCACGACCTGCCGTCGCGAAGGTCGCGGAGACCACCGCGCAGCAGCTCGGCCTGACCTCCGGCGGGTACGTGACGGTCTCCACCGACCGCGGCGCGATCACGCTCCCGGTCGAGACCGACGACCTGCCCGAGGGAGTCATCTGGCTGCCCACCAACTCGGGTGACGTGACCGTCCGCCGCACGCTCGGCGCTGGCCACGGCTCGATCGTCTCCGTCAGCGGAGATTCTTCCTTTGGGGTGAAGTCATGACCCAGCACGTCTTCGCAGCGGAGATCGGCGACACCGCCAAGCTGCTCGCGGACGACCCGATCTGGCTGATCCTGATCAAGGTCGTGGGCATCTTCGCGTTCCTCGTGGTCATGACCCTGTTCATGATCAACTGGGAGCGCAAGGTCGTCGCGCGCATGCAGCACCGCCCCGGTCCCAACCGGGTCGGCCCGAACGGGTGGCTGCAGTCGCTCGCGGACGGTCTGAAGCTCGCCTTCAAGGAGGACATCCGCCCCGTCCTCGCGGACAAGTGGGTGTTCTTCCTCGCTCCGGTGATCTCCTGCATCCCCGCGTTCCTCGCGTTCTCGGTGATCCCGATCGCCGGCGAGGTCAACATGTTCGGCCAGCAGACCGCGCTGCAGCTCGTCGACCTCCCGGTCGGCGTGCTGGTGGTGCTGGCCTGCTCCTCGCTCGGCGTCTACGGCATCGTGCTGTCCGGCTGGGCCTCCGGCTCGCCGTACCCGCTGCTCGGCGCGCTGCGCTCGGCCGCGCAGGTGATCTCCTACGAGATCGCGATGGGCCTGTCGATCGTCGCGGTGATCATGTTCACCGGGTCGCTCTCGACCGGCGACATCGTCGGCGCCCAGGCGGCCACCGTGCTCGGGTTCCTGCCAGGCTGGTTCGGCATCCTGCTGTTCCCCAGCTTCGTGATCTACGTGGTGTCGATGGTCGGCGAGACCAACCGCGCGCCGTTCGACCTCCCCGAGGCCGAGTCGGAGCTGGTCGGTGGTTTCCACACGGAGTACAGCTCGCTGAAGTTCGCGCTGTTCTTCCTCGCCGAGTACGTCAACATGGTCACCGTCTCCGCGCTCGCGACCACGCTGTTCCTCGGCGGCTACCACGCACCGTGGAGCGGCGACTTCATGAACACCGGCTGGTGGGGCCTGCTCTGGTTCATCGGCAAGACGCTGTTCTTCCTGTTCCTCTTCATCTGGCTGCGCGGCACGCTTCCTCGCCTGCGCTACGACCAGTTCATGAAGCTGGGCTGGAAGGTGCTGGTCCCGACCAGCCTCGTCTGGATCATGGCCGTCGCGGTCATCCGCACCGGTGCGATCCAGCAGCTCTCCACGGCGCAGCGGCTCATCGCGCTCGGCGTGATCGTCGGCCTGGTGCTGCTGGTCTCGTTCCTGCTGCCGGACAAGAAGGTCCAGGACACCAAGGGCGTTCCGCTCGCGGGTTCCGGCTTCCCGGTGCCGCCTCTCGACCTCGCCGTCCCCAAGTCAGCGCCCAAGCGCAAGGTCAAGGTCGCCAACATCCCCAAGGACACGGCAGCCGTCACCACCGGTAAGGAGGCTGAGTAGGGATGTTCGAGTCCCTGAAAGGCTTCGGCGTCACCTTCGGCACCATGTTCAAGAAGGTGGTGACGGAGGAGTACCCCGAGGTCAAGAAGGTGACCGCGCCGCGGTTCCACGGCCGTCACCAGCTGAACCGGCACCCGGACGGGCTGGAGAAGTGCGTCGGCTGCGAGCTGTGCGCGTGGGCCTGCCCGGCAGACGCGATCTTCGTCGAGGGTGGCGACAACACCGAGGACGAGCGCTACTCGCCCGGTGAGCGCTACGGCATGGACTACCAGATCAACTACCTGCGCTGCATCGGCTGCGGCCTGTGCATCGAGGCGTGCCCGACCCGTTCGCTCACGATGACGAACGAGTACGAGCTCGCCGACGACAACCGGCAGGACCTGATCTTCACCAAGGAAGACCTGCTCGCCCCGCTGCTGCCCGGCATGGAGCAGCCGCCGCACCCGATGCGGCTGGGCGAGAACGAGCAGGACTACTACGTGAACGGCCCGCAGCTCGCCAAGGCGGCCCAGAAGGAGGAGGGTCAGCAGTGAGCTTCCTGACCTTCCTGGCCCAGCAGCAGCCGGAGCCCGTGCAGCGCGTGGTCGACACCGTCACGACCGGTGAGGCGATCGCGTTCTGGGTGCTCGGCCCGCTCGCGCTGGCAGGTGCCCTCGGCATGCTCTTCGCGCGCAACGCGGTGCACTCCGCGCTGTGGCTCGTGGTGACGATGCTCAGCCTCGGTGTGCTGTACATGATCCAGCAGGCGCCGTTCCTCGGCTTCGTGCAGATCATCGTCTACACCGGCGCGATCATGATGCTGTTCCTGTTCGTGCTGATGATGGTCGGCCGCGACAGTTCGGACTCCGTCGTCGAAGTCATTCGCGGACAACGACTCGCGGCCGCGTTGCTCGGCATCGGGTTCGCCGTGCTGATGGTCGGCTCCGTCGCCCGTGCGCTCACGTCGGTCGAGCCCGCCGGCCTCGCAGAGGCGAACGCCACGAACGGCGGCAACGTCGGCAACATCGGCGTGAAGCTCTTCACGGACTACCTGTTCGCGTTCGAGCTCACGTCGGCTCTGCTGATCACCGCCGCGCTCGGCGCGATGATCCTGGCCTTCGTCGGCAGGGACGGGAAGCCCGCCAAGAAGACGCAGAAGGAACTCGTCGAGGAGCGCTTCCAGGAGGGCAAGCGGGTCGGGTCCATCCCCGGTCCTGGTGTCTTCGCCACCGCGAACTCGGTGGCCACTCCCGCACTGCTGCCCGACGGCAGCGTGTCGGAGGAGTCGCTGTTCGAGGTCATCGAGGCGACCGACAAGTCCACGCTTTCGGACGACGTCGCCGACGTGGCCGGCACCGGGCACGAGGCCGACGCGCACGCGCTCAAGGGAAGTGAGTCGTGACTCCCACCTACTACCTGCTGCTGTCGGCACTGCTGTTCAGCATCGGCGCCGTCGGTGTCCTGGTGCGCCGCAACGCCATCGTGGTGTTCATGTGCGTCGAGCTCATGCTCAACGCGGTCAACCTGAGCCTGGTGACGTTCGCGCGGATCAACGGCTCGCTCGACGGTCAGGTGATGGCGTTCTTCGTGATGGTCGTCGCCGCGGCGGAGGTCGTCGTCGGCCTCGCGATCATCATGTCCATCTTCCGGACGCGTCGCTCGGCCTCGGTCGACGACTCGAACCTGCTGAAGTACTGAGGGGTCACCGGTGACGGAACCTGTTGCCGCCAGCGGGATCGCTTCTCTCGCCTGGCTTTTGTTGGCGCTGCCCGCGTTCGGCGCGGCCGTGCTGCTGGTCGGTGGCAAGCGCACCGACAAGTGGGGCCACCTGCTCGGCTGCGCCACCATCCTCGGCGCGTTCGGGTACGGCCTGGCGCTGTTCTTCGACACCCTCGGGCAGTCGGGGGAGCGGACCAGTGAGCTGTTCCTGTTCAACTGGATCGACGTCAACGCGCTGAAGATCGACTTCGCGCTGCGGCTCGACCCGCTGTCGCTCACGTTCGTGCTGCTGATCACCGGTGTGGGCGCGCTGATCCACATCTACTCGGTCGGCTACATGGCGCACGAGGAAGGCAGGCGGAAGTTCTTCGCCTACCTGAACCTCTTCGTCGCGGCGATGCTCCTGCTGGTGCTGGGCAACGGTTTCGTGACCCTGTACTTCGGCTGGGAGGGCGTCGGTCTCGCCTCGTACCTGCTGATCGGCTGGTACCAGTACAAGCCGGAAGCGGCGTCGGCGGCCAAGAAGGCCTTCCTGATGAACCGCGTCGGCGACCTCGGTCTGGCCATCGCGATCTTCATGATGTTCAACCGGCTCGGCACGACCGACTACACCGAGGTCTTCGCGCGGGTGAGCGAGTTCTCCTCCGGTGAGGTCCTCGCGATCACGTTGCTGCTGCTGCTCGGCGCGTGCGGCAAGTCCGGTCAGTTCCCGCTGCAGGCCTGGTTGCCCGACGCCATGGCCGGTCCGACCCCGGTCTCCGCACTGATCCACGCGGCAACGATGGTCACCGCGGGCGTGTACCTGATCGCCCGCTCGAACCCGCTCTACAACCTGAGCGAGGACGGCCGCCTGGTCGTGATGATCATCGGTGCTGTCACGCTGCTGATCGGTTGCATCATCGGTTGCGCCTACGACGACTTCAAGAAGGTCCTGGCGTACTCGACGGTCTCGCAGATCGGTTACATGATCCTCGCGGTGGGCCTCGGCCCGATCGGGTACGCGCTGGGCATCATGCACCTGCTGACGCACGGCTTCTTCAAGGCAGGGCTCTTCCTCGGTGCCGGTTCGGTCATGCACGGCATGAACGACGAGGGCAACATCCGCAGGATGGGCGGCCTGGCGAAGTACCTGCCGATCACGTTCGTCACATGGACGCTCGGCTACCTCGCCCTGATCGGCATCCCGCCGTTCTCCGGCTACTTCTCCAAGGACGCCATCATCGCGGCGGCGTTCGGTGCGGAGGGCTGGCGCGGCTACGTGTTCGGTGGCGTCGCACTGCTCGGTGCCGCGCTGACCGCGTTCTACATGACGCGCCTGTTGATCCTCGTGTTCCTCGGCAAGCCGCGCTGGAAGGAACTGAAGTCGGAGGACGGCCGCGAGTACCACCCGCACGAGTCGCCGCTGACGATGACGATCCCGATGATCATCCTCGCGGTCGGTTCGGTCGGCGCCGGTTGGTGGTTCGCCTCCGGCGGCAGGCTGGCCGGGTGGCTGGAGCCGTCGCTCGGCGAGCTGAAGGAGTCGCACGGCGTCCTGTCGCACGGCATGGTCGGGATCCTGACCGTGGTGCTCTCGCTCGTCGGTGCCGGACTCGCGTTCCTGCTCTTCGGCCGCGGCAAGCAGCCGGTCGAGGCGCCGTTGCGGGTGTCGTTCCCGGTGCGCGCAGCCCGTGCTGACCTGTACGGCAACGCACTGAACGAGGCACTCTTCGCGCGGCCGGGCACCTGGCTCACCCGCGCGCTGGTGTTCCTCGACCTGAAGGGCGTCGACGGGCTGGTCAACGGCACCGCGGCGCTGCTCGGCGGTAGTTCCGGCCGGTTGCGCAGGCTGCAGACCGGGTTCGTCCGCTCCTACGCACTGTCCATGCTGCTGGGCTCGATCTTCGTGCTCGGAGCGCTCCTGGTGGTGAGGTTCTCGTGACCTGGGTTCTGATCGCGCTGCTGGTCGTGCCGCTGGTCGGCGCGCTGGTGGTGACGTTCCTGCGCAAGGACGACACGAAGGCCAAGCTCGTCGCGCTGGCGTTCTCGCTCGTCGAGCTCGTGCTCGCCGGCCTGCTGTGGTTCGCCTACGACCCGGACGGCGACCGCATCCAGCTCGCCGCCGGCGTGGACTGGATCCCGGCGTTCGGCGTGCGGCTGTCGTTCGGCATCGACGGCATCGCACTGGTGATGATCGCGGTGATCGCGCTGCTGATCCCGCTGGTGATCGGTGCCGGCTGGACGGAGAAGCTGCCGGCCGGCCGTTCGCAGGGCGGGTACCTCGCGCTGATTTTGGTGCAGGAGGCGGTGACGGTCGCGGTGTTCGCGGCCACCGACGTCTTCCTGTTCTACGTGCTGTTCGAGGTCATGCTGATCCCGATGTACTTCCTGATCGGCGGCTACGGCGGCGCGCGCAGGCAGTACGCGGCGGTCAAGTTCTTCCTCTACTCGTTCCTCGGCGGCCTGATCATGCTGGCCTCCGCGATCGGCGCCTACGCGATGGCGTCGGACGAGCTGGGCAAGGGCACGTTCGACTGGGCGACCCTGGTGACGGTGGTCCGCGACGCCGACTCGACGACGCAGACCTGGCTGTTCCTTGGCTTCTTCCTGGCGTTCGCGATCAAGGCGCCGCTGGTGCCGTTCCACACCTGGCTGCCGGACGCGGCCGCCGAGGCGCCCATCGGCGTCACGGTGATCGTCGTCGGCATCCTGGACAAGGTCGGCACGTTCGGCATGCTGCGCTACCTGCTGCCGATGTTCCCGGAGGCGTCGAAGAACCTGGCGCCGTTCGTGCTCGTGCTCGCGGTGGCCGGTGTCCTTTATGGATCCCTGCTCGCCACGGGGCAGCGGGACATGAAGCGGTTCCTCGCTTACGTCTCGATCGCCCACTTCGGCTTCATCGCGCTCGGCATCTTCTCGTTCACGTCGCAGGCGGGCGTGGGCTCGGTGTCGTACATGCTCAACCACTCGATCTCGACCGGCATGCTGATCCTGGTGATCGGCATGGTGATCGCGCGCGGTGGTTCCTCGCAGATCTCCGACTACGGCGGCATGTCGAAGGTGGCCCCGCTGCTCGCGGGCATGCTGCTGCTCTCCGGTCTGACCACGCTGTCGCTGCCGGGCACGAACTCGTTCGTCTCCGAGTTCCTGGTGCTGATCGGCTCGTTCCCGACGCAGCCGGTCCACACGATCCTCGCGACGGTCGGCATGGTGCTCGCGGCGCTCTACGTGCTGTGGCTCTACCAGCGGATGATGACCGGCCCGCTGCGCGGAGACGCTCTCGTGGCTGCTGCCGCCGGTCCGGGCGCTGTCGGCGACCCGGAGAAGAAGACGGCCATCGGCGACCTCGACAAGCGCGAGATCGCCGTGCTGGCACCGCTCGTTGTCATCGTGCTGGCACTCGGGTTCTACCCGCAGCCGGTGCTCGACGTCATCACCCCGACTGTCGGGGCGACGCTGACCGAGGTCGGCGTGACCGACCCGGTCACCGTGCAGGAAGGCAAGTGACGTGAACCTTCTCGTCGCTCAGGCGCAGACGATCGAGGCGCCGGAGATCGATTACGGCGCCACCGCGCCGGTGCTGATCGTGCTCGGCGCGGCGTGCATCAGCGTGCTGCTGGAAGCGTTGCTGCCCAAGCACCAGCGGTGGGCCGTGCAGCTCGTGCTGTCGCTCGTGACGCTGGTCGGGGCCACCGGCGCGTTGATCCTCTACGCGACCTCGGAGCGCCCCGCGCAGGGCGTGGCGACGCTGGCGGGTGCGATCGCGGTCGACTCGCCGTCGCTGTTCCTGTGGGCCACGTTGCTGGTGCTGGCGTTCGGCTCGATCCTGCTGATCGCCGACCGCTCGGTGGAGCCCGGTGGCGCGTTCGTGGCCCAGGCCGCGATCCGTCCCGGCACCATCCAGGACCGCGCGCAGGCGACGAAGACCGGCATGCAGACCGAGGTCTTCCCGCTCACGCTGTTCGCGCTCGGCGGCATGATGACGTTCGTCGCGTCGAACGACCTGCTCACCATGTTCATCGCGCTGGAAGTCCTGTCGCTGCCGCTGTACCTGTTGTGCGGCCTGGCTCGCCGCCGTCGCCTGCTCTCGCAGGAAGCGGCCGTGAAGTACTTCCTGCTCGGAGCGTTCGCCTCCGCGTTCTTCTTGTACGGCGTGGCTCTGCTGTACGGCTACGCGGGCTCGGTGAAGCTCTCGGCCATCGCGTCCGCTGCCGCCGGCACCGACCGCTCCGACACGCTGCTGTTCGCGGGCTTCGGCCTGCTGGTGGTGGGTCTGCTCTTCAAGGCAGCGGTCGGCCCGTTCCACGCCTGGACCCCGGACGTGTACCAGGGCGCGCCGACGCCGATCACGGCGTTCATGGCCGCGTGCACCAAGGTCGCCGCGTTCGGCGGCATCCTGCGCGTGCTCACCGTGGCGTTCCAGAACACGCAGTGGGAGTGGCGCGGCGTGCTCTACGGCGTCGCGGTCGTGTCGATGGTGATCGGCGCGGTGCTGGGTCTCACGCAGACCGACGTGAAGCGCATGATCGCGTACTCGTCGGTGGCGCACGCGGGCTTCCTGCTGATCGGTTCGATCGCGCTGACCCCTGCGGGCTCGGCTTCCGGCGTGAGCGCGACCATGTTCTACCTGCTGGCGTACGGGTTCACCACGATCGCCGCGTTCGGCATCGTGTCGCTGGTCCGCAACTCGGACGGCGAGGCGACGCACCTGTCGCAGTGGGCGGGTCTCGCGAAGCGGTCGCCGATCGTGGCGGCCGTCTTCACGTTCCTGCTGCTGGCACTGGCCGGAATTCCGCTGACGTCCGGCTTCATCGGCAAGTTCGTCGTGTTCAGCGCGGCGATCGACGCCGGCCTGACCCCGCTCGTCGTGATCGCGCTGGTGGCCTCGGCCGTCGCCGCGTTCTTCTACCTGCGGGTGATCGTGCTGATGTACTTCAGCGACCCGGCGCCGGACGGCCCGACCGTGACCGTGCCGGGTGCGTTCACCACGATCGCGATCACGTTGGGTGCCGTCGTGACCCTGGTGCTGGGGTTGTGGCCCACGTTCGTGCTCGATTGGGCGGGTACCGGCACCTTCCTCAGCTAGGTGTACGTAGTCTGCTGGTGTGACCAGTAGCGAGCATGAGGGACCGGGGTTCGCGTTGGTGGACCCCGTGCTCTCCGAGGTAGTCCAGGACGGCCTTGCCGAGGTGGAGCGCAACCTGCACGACGTCGTGCAAAGCGAGTTCCACCCGGTCACGGAAACCTCGCTTCACCTTGTGGAGGCGGGCGGAAAGCGGATCCGCCCGCTCTTCACACTGCTCGCATCGCAGTTCGGCGCCGACTGGGACCGGGAGAAGGTCATCAAGGCGGCCACTGTGGTCGAGCTCACCCACCTCGCGACGCTCTACCACGACGACGTCATGGACGAAGCGACCATGCGGCGCGGCGCGGTGTCCGCGAACGTCAAGTGGGACAACAGCATCGCGATCCTGACAGGCGACTTCCTGTTCGCCCACGCGTCACGGCTCACCGCCGATCTGGGGACGGACGCGGCGCGGATCATCGCGGAGACCTTCTCGGTCCTGGTGACCGGGCAGATGCGCGAGACCGTCGGCCCGCAGCCGGGCGAGGACCCGATCTCCCACTACCTCACGGTGATCGAGGAGAAGACCGGTGTCCTGATCGCCACCGCGGCCAGGTTCGGCGGGATGTTCTCCGACGCGACCGAGGACCAGACGGACGCGCTGCGCCGGTACGCCGAGGTGATCGGGGCGGCGTTCCAGATCTCCGACGACGTCATCGACATCGCCTCGCCGTCGGCCGAGTCCGGCAAGACGCCGGGCACCGACCTGCGCGAGGGCGTGAAGACGCTGCCGATGCTCTACGCGCTCGCTGAGCCGTCCGAGACGCGGCTCGCCGAGCTGCTGGCAGGGCCGATCACCGAGGACGCGCTGGTGGACGAGGCCCTGTCGCTGCTGCGGAAGTCCTCCGGCATGGACAAGGCACGCGAGACCCTCGACGAGTACGCGGACCGGGCTCGCACGGAACTGGGCAAGCTGCCGCCGTGCGCCGCGCGTGACGCACTCGATGAGCTCGCGACCTACTGCGTGGCGCGGTCTCGTTAGGGATCACTCGACCGGCGCGAGCAGGTGCTTGCGCCGGTTCTTCACCGCGTCGAAGGTGAAGATCGTGAGGGCGAGCCAGACGAGGGCGAACCCGATCCACCTGCTGGGCGGCATCGGTTCGCTCACGACGAACACGCCCCAGACGAACTGCAGGATCGGCGCGAGGTACTGCAGCATGCCCATGGTGATCAGCGGGATCCGTTGCGCGCCCGCGCCGAACAACACCAGCGGGACCGCCGTGACGATGCCGGTGCTGAGGATCATCAGCGTGTGGCCGGTGCCTTCGGTCGTGAAGGTGTTCGCGCTGCCGAGTGCGATCAGGTAGATCAGCGCGATCGGGGCGATCACCGCGCTCTCCGCGGTGAGGCTGGAGATGGCGTCGAGCGGCACCTTCTTCTTGAGCAGCCCGTAGATGCCGAACGAGCCCGCCAGGATCAGCGAGATCACCGGCAGCCTGCCGTAGTCGATGGTGAGCACGATCACAGCGGCGACGACCACGCCGATCGCGATGGTCTGCGGCAGCCGAAGGCGCTCCTTCAGGAAGATCATTCCGAGCGCCACGCTGACCAGCGGCGTGATGAAGTAGCCGAGCGCCGCCTCGACGACGTGCTGGCTGTTGACCGCGTAGATGTACGTGCCCCAGTTCGCCGTGATCAAGATCGCTGCGGCGGTAACGATGAGCCAGCCTTTTCCTGATAACTCAAGGAAAGGACGCCATCTCCTGAGCACCGCGACGGCGATGGCGAGCGTGAGGAACGACCAGACGATCCGGTGTGCGAGCACCTCGACGGGCTGGGCGGGGATGAGGAGTGGCCAGTACGCCGGGAACAGTCCCCAAAGGACGTAGGCGAGTGCGCCGTAGGTGACACCTCGCCTCTCGGTGTGAACTTCTGCCGAAGTAGTGGTCGAAGTCGTCAGGGGCGGCACAAAATGTCACTCTACGCTGGGGTTTCCACCCGTTATTTGCGCTGAACGGCGTAGTGACGGAGCATCATCAAAGGCACTGTAGTTTGGCCATGCTCACCCTTCCGAGTGAGTGAGGTCGGGTGTGGTCGTAGAAGGGGCTTACCCGTGAATGTCTTCGGGCAGGTCTGGCTGTGGAGTCTGCTGTCGTTCGTCGCGGGAGTGGCACTCACGTGGCTGGTGATGGTTCGGCCCGCACGCCGGCAGGTGGCCGAGCTCGAAGATCGACTTCGTGATGCGCGCCGGTCGGCCCCGCCGATCGCGATGCCTCCTGAGGCCGATGACTTCGAGGTCGACGATTGGGACGACACTCCGCCGCGTTCGCTCAGCGACGAGATGCTGGCCCCGCCGCCGCCTTCGCCCGCTCCCGCGCCGTACGTGGAGCCGCCCGCCTACTTCGGTGAGCCCGTGCCCGCACCGGCTCCGGCGCCGATTCCTGTGCCGGCCCCTGTCGTGGAGGAGCCTGTCGAGGCTCCCGTCGAAGAGGTCGAGGAAGAGCCTTCCGCCCCGGTCCGCCAGTACATGGAGCCGGACGAGTCGCAGTGCCGGTTCGAGGAGCAGCTGGCCGAGCAGAAGGCGCTGGCCGACGCCGACGACGACCGTCCGCGTTCGCTGTTCGAGCGCCTCTCGCCGGAGGACGTTCCCGCCGAGTCCCCGGCCGAGATGACGACGGTTCTGCCGCGCTCCGGTCTCGAGGCCGCCGACTTCGACGACGAGCCTGAGCTGCCTGCCGAGCAGACGTCGTACGTGCCGACCGTCGAGCCGGTCGCCGAGGTCGGGCCGCCTGCCCGGGAGCCGACCGCGCCGCCGGAGGTCGACGAGCAGGCCGACGACTTCATCTACCAACCGCGCGAGGTGTGGGCGGAGCAGGAGCAGGAGGCGTTCCTCGACGAGGCCGAGGAGCAGGAGGACGAGCCCGCGGGTACTCGCTCCGAGCAGACGACGTTCATCGCGGTCGAGGAACGCAGCTGGCCCGACACCGACCTCACCGGTGAGTACCCCGGCATGCGGGACGAGATCTCCGGCCAGCTCGACGGCTTCACCGAGCCGGAGCCGGAGCCGGAGCCGGAGTCACCGGCGGAGCGGACCCAGCTCGTCGAGCCGGTCGACCTGGACGCGCCGCACGTCCGCAACGGCGTCTTCGAGACGACGCTGGCCGAAGAGCAGGCCTTCACGGAGCCTGAGCGCGAGCAGCCGGCCGCGCACGCCATGCGCGAGCCCGTGAGCCCTGAGCCGTACTCCCACGCCCTCCGTGAGCCTCTCGAGCCGCAGGAAGCCGAACCGGTTCTCGAGGAGTTCGTCGAGCCCAAGGTCAGCTCCGCCCAGCCGTTCAGCGATCCCGGTGCTCCTGCGCCCGCGCCGTTCTCGGCGTTCGGCGCGCCCGCCGAGGTCGAGGACACCACCCAGGAGCGCAGGCCGCACGGCGTCGGCGCCGCCTTCGCCCACG
>NZ_VSRL01000549.1 GCF_012184385.1 Lentzea indica | reverse complement strand
CACCTGGGCACCGAACCCGCCGCTCCCACCACCCGCGCCCCGCTCGGCCGCTCCCACACCCGCCCGTCGCGCCCGCAGCGCGTTCCCGCAGGCCGCCTCCCCCTGCCGGACGACGAGGACAACAGCCCCAGCGTCATCGACGATCGGTGGTGAGCGTGACAGGGTTCAACGTCGAAGCGGAACAGCTGCGAGCACACGCGGGAACCGTGGACGCGATCGCGCAGAGGTTCGCGAAGGTCAAGTCCGCCAGCTCCCACATCACGCAGGACGACCAGGCGTACGGCGTGCTGTGCGGGTGGCTCCCCGGCAAGCTCGAAGACCGGCACAAGGCCATCGACGACGTGATCGCCACCGTCGAGAACAACCTCAAGGCGGTCGCGAAGGAGCTGCGCGCCAGCGCGGACACGTACGTGACGGCGGAACAGGACACCGTCGTGCGGCTGCGCAAGGCCGCGGGTGCGCAATGACCGGGGACTCGCTCGTCGCGCCCGTCCAGTCGTCCCGCAAACCGTGGAGCGGCGCCAGCCTCCCGGACAGCGTCGAAGGTCTCGTGGAGGCGATCAAGAGCGAGGGCTGGGTCGACGACGCGCTCGCCAGCGCCCAGCTCGGCGTCGAGACCGCGTCGACCATCCTCGACCCGATCAGCGCCCTGCTCGCCAACGGCCTCGGCTGGGCGATCGAGTACTTCGACCCGTTGCGCGAGGCCCTCGACGAAGTGACCGGCAGACCGGACGTGGTCAGGGCGCACGCCGCGACGTGGAACGCCATGGCGACCGAGCTCGCCGACATGGCCAACGACCTCCGCTCCGGCCTCGAGACCGACCTGGTCGGCTGGGACGGCGGCGCGTCGGACGGCTACCAGCGGCTGATGGCCAACAACGTCAACGCCATCGGTGGCCTGTCGGCGATCTCGGCGGCCATGGCGGCCGCGACCCAGGGTGCGGGCGGCCTCGTCGAGATGACCCGGGAGCTCGTCCGCGACCTCTTCGCCGACCTGGTGGCCAGGGTGATCGTGTGGGTGGCCGAGTCGATCCTCGTCGTCACGATCCCGTTCATAGCGCCCCAGATCGTCGCGGCGGTGGTCAAGTGGGCGGGGCGCATCCTCACCTACACCACAGGCCTGGTGAACAGCATCGCCAACCTGACCAAGCTGCTGAACGGGTAGGTCTCGATGCCTCCGAAGACCAAGGGCACGGGCGGCGGCGACGGTTCCACCACCCCGAAACCGTCGCAGCAGCACGGAAACGTCGACGCGAGCGCCGGCCTGACCAGCGCGACGCAGGCCGCCAAGCAGGCCGCGACGGCCGGCACGCCCAGCGGCGGG
>NZ_VSRL01000548.1 GCF_012184385.1 Lentzea indica | reverse complement strand
CGCCCCCGATGGGTCCGCCCCCGTACGGTCCACCGCCCGGACGCGCACCGCTGCCACCGCCGCGTCCAGTGATGCCGCCGCCGCAGCCGACCTGGGGCCACCGGCAACCCGGAGGGTTCGCGCCGTATCCGGTCATGCCGCCGCAGAAGAAGAGCAGCAACGGCCCGATCCTCGCGCTGGTGCTGGGTGGCGTCGTGATCCTCGGGCTCGGTGCGGTCGGCGTCTTCGCGGCGACGTTGAACAGCAAGGTGAAGGACACGGGCTACTCGAACTACACGACCTACAGCCCGACCTACTCCTACACAAGTACGACGGCGGCAACGACCACCACGACGGCGTCCACGCGCACCTCGTCGACGCGGGCCTCGACCACGCCTTCGACCCCTGCGGGCCCGAAGGCGATCTACAAGCTCGCCGACCACCCGATCTTCACCACCGGGGTCGGGGCGAACGACTTCCCCTCGTGCCCGTTGCCGAAGATGGAGTACAACCCGGCGGGCGAGGAGCGGTTCCTCTCGGCCGCGCTGCCGTGCATCGAGAAGGCGTGGCAGCCGGCGTTGAAGGCGGCCAACCTGCCGTACCAGCCGGTCGAGCTGCAGGTCTTCACCGGCACCACGCAGACGCCGTGCGGCTCGCGCCAGGCCAACTCGACCGCGATGTTCTGCCGCGGCGTCATCTACTGGCCCGGCAACTTCTACGCGAACGAGGGCGCACGACCCGGCACCCCGGCGTCTACCTCGGTCAGCTCAGCCACGAGTACGGCCACCACGTCCAGTGGCTGACCGGCATGCTGCGCGCCGCCGACCAGGCCCAGTACGACGTCGGCGGCTGGGACACGCCGAAGGGCCTGGAGCTCAACCGCAGGCTGGAGCTTCAGGCCACCTGCATCGGCGGCATGACGCTGGCCCCGTTCTCGCACAAGAACGTCGTGCCGATGGACGTCGTGAACACCGGCTTGCAGGACGCGGGCCAACGCGGTGACTACAACCGCACGCCAGACCATGGCAGTGCCCCCAACAACCAGCGTTGGGTGATGCACGGCCACAAGCAGAACGACATGAAGGCCTGCAACACCTGGGCGGCGAGTTCGGCGGACGTCTCGTGAACCGATCCCCCGGCCCGCGCGTCTCAAGAACGTGGACGGAACGCGTTAGCCCGGTCGGGGGACGCGCGATCTCTGTCCGCCTATGCTCGTACCCGACCCAGGCTCACCAATGGGGGGACCGCAGGCGATGACGCAACCACCGCCGCCGGGCAATTGGCCGCCGCCACGCCCGGTCGGCCCGCCACCGATGCCCGCACCACTCGGGCAGCGTCCGCCCCAGGGC
>NZ_VSRL01000547.1 GCF_012184385.1 Lentzea indica | reverse complement strand
CCTGCCGCGCGGCAGGCTCGCCAGCGCGGTCTCGCTCACGAGCTTCGGCTCACCGCCGGCGGCCTGCTGCTGCGCGCCGTTCGTCGTGCCGCCGGGTGCGTCGCCGCCACCCGCCTGCTGATCCGGGTTGTTGCGCGAGTACCAGAGCAGCCGGGCCGATGCCAGGTTGGTCATCGGGATCAGCCGCTTCGGTGAAGCGTCGACCACGTAGACCTGGCCGGTCTCCTTGCTGATGGCGATCTGTGTCTGGTCGTCGAGCCGTGGTGCCGGCTTGAAAAGGCCGAACACCAGGAAGCCCAGCAGACCGACGACGCCGAGAACCACACCGACCGCCGTCGCGCGCGAGTGGTTGCGCATCGGGTCGTGCAGCATCACCGCGTCTCTGCGGACAAGCGCGGACTGCATCCGCTGCAGGACGAATCGGTAGGCCTGGACCTGTGACTTGGTGGTGGGTGTTGATGCCATTCTCGGCTCGCTGCTCTCCCAGTCGCGGTACGGTTCGGCAGGATAGCCGGACGCAGGTTGCTCCGTGGGCCGGTTCGCCAAGCCCACCGACCATCGAGGGGAAAGAGACCACAACGGATGTCCGTGACCACTCCACATCCGCCCCGGCCCAACCCAGGGATGGCTCGGCCGCAGGGACCTGGGGGTCCTGGCCAGCAGGCACCTGTGCCGCCACGTCCTGTCGGGCGTGTCCGCCGCAGAGCCTCCGGGGCCAGCCTCGGCTCCTTGCCTGTCTCGAACGTAGTCACGATCGAGGTCGGTCTGGCGATCGCCCTGCTCGTGCTCACCCTCATGGGCGTGAAGAACGCCGCCGGCGCGCTGAACGTCGTCTCCGTCTCGATCGCCGGCGGTGTGCTCCTCATCGCACTGATCCTGGCTTTCACCCGATCGCGTGGTCGTTGGCTGACCCAGTGGATCGGGGTCCGGCTCCGCTACAACTTCCGGTCGCACAGCCGCACCGCGAAGCGCGTGGACCCGCAGGAGTCCAAGCCGGGTGACGACGAGATGCAGGTGCTCGGCCCGGAGGACCCGCGCGTCGCACTGCTGCGGCTCGCGATCCCGGACCTGGTGATCGCGAAGGGCGTCGACCACGAACGCCGTCCGCTCGCGCTGTCGTGGCACGACGGCGTGTGGACGGCGGTGCTGCTGGTCGACCCGACCCGCCGCTGATCTCCGCGGTCGGCACGGCACCGTCGCTGCCGCTCGGCGCGCTGACGCCGTGCCTCGAGGACCGCGGTGTCGTGCTGGACGCGATCACCGTGATCTGGCACTGCTATCCCGGCAGCGCGGCACTCCCGCCGAACTCGCCGGCGGTCAGCTCGTACATGGAGGTGCTCGGCCCGCTG
>NZ_VSRL01000546.1 GCF_012184385.1 Lentzea indica | reverse complement strand
GGCGAGCACCGCCAGCTCGGCGACGACGGCGGCACGGCCATCGGGTTCCTGGACACCGATGATGTCTGTGGCGCCGTACGGCAGCCTGGTGGCAAGCGCCGATCTGGTGCGCGACGACCCGCAGCCTCCGCGTCCCGTCGTGTACGCAGCGGTGCTGCGGGCGGACTCACTGCTGACCGGGCTGCTCTGCGGCATCGCGGCGACGGCCGTCGCGTGCGAGTTGCTGCTGGCGTTCAACGGTGATCTCTGGGCGCTCGTGTTGCTGGGGGTAGTGAGCCCCGGCTTGCTGCTGCGCGCCCGGCTGTACAAGGCGATCCGGCACCGCGCTCCGTTGCTGGTAGCCGGTCTCGCAGGGGTCGCCTGCATCGCGTTCCGCGTGCCCATCGGGGTGTGGGTCGTGCCGGCAGTGTTGGTAGCGGGAACGCTCGCCGTGGTGGCGGGCCTGGTGTTCAGCAAGCGGGCGCCCAACGCGTTCCTCGGGCGCTACGCCGAGATTCTGGAGATGGTGCTGGTGCTGGCCACGGTGCCGGTGATGTGCGCGGTGCTCGGCCTGTACGGGCTGCTGCGCGGGCTGGGAGGGTGACGTGGCGTCCAAACGCGACGAACTGCAGTCGCACCAGTTCCTGGTCCAGCGCGTCACATCGGCGTTGGTGCGCAGGGAGACCGATCCGGAGCACCCGCCGTTCCGCCCGCCGTCGATGGCCGCGTTCGGCAGCATCGCGATCGCCGTGCTCGTGCTCGCGGGCTTCTGGGTGTACGGCATGGTCGTGCCCGGCGGCAACAAGGCGTGGCGCGACGGCGACGCCGTCATCGTCGAGAAGGAAACCGGCACCAGGTACGTCTACCTCGACGGGCGGCTGCACCCGGTGCTGAACTACACCTCCGCCCTGCTCGCGCTCGGCAAGCACGGCGAAACCCGTTCCGTGTCCCGCAATTCGCTCGTCGGCGTGCCGCGCGGGCCGCGCATCGGCATCCAGGACGCCCCAGACGCACTCCCCGCGCCGGATCGGTTGATGAGCGGCGCGTGGTCGTTGTGCTCACGCTCCGCCCCCGACTCCACCGGCGCCACCGTGGACCGCTCGATGCTGATGGTCGGCGCGGAACCACCGGACGGTCAGGTGCTCGGCGACGAGGCCCTGCTCGTGGAGACACCGGACACCGGGGACCACCACCTGATCTGGCGCGGCTACCGGCACCGCATCCGCCAGCCGGACACCGTGACCGTCGGCCTGGCGCTGCGCTCCGCACCACGCGCCCGTGTCGGCATGGCGGTGCTGGACGTCCTTCCCGCGGGGGACACGATCGCGCCCATCACGGTGACCGGCGCGGGCGGGCCGTCCACGGCGGTCAGCGGCCCG
>NZ_VSRL01000545.1 GCF_012184385.1 Lentzea indica | reverse complement strand
CCTGCGCAGCCGGACCGCGTTCGCGGCCGGGCACGTCGCGGGCACGGTGAACTTCGGCCTTGACGGCTCGTTCGTCACCTACCTCGGTTGGCTCATCCCCTGGGGCACGCCCGTGACGCGTGGTGGGCGACCACCGCCGAGGACGTCGCCGAGGCGCAGCGCGAACTGGTCCGCATCGGCATCGACCGCCCGGCCGCGATGGCCACCGGCCGGCCAGAGGACTGGGCGGGAGGCGAGCCGTTGCGCCGCTTTCCCACGGCGACCTTCGCCGACCTCGCCGCCGAGTCGGCCCGGGACCCGAGGACCGTCGTCCTCGACGTGCGCCGGAAGCAGGAGCGCGCAGAACAGCACATCGCCGGCTCCACGCACATCCCGATCCACGAGGTGCTGGACCGCCTCGACGAGATCCCGGCAGACCCGATCTGGGCGCACTGCGCCGGTGGTTACCGCGCCGGTGTGGTGGCCGCCCTGCTCGACGCCCACGGGTTCGGCGTCGTGGCGATCGACGACACCTTCGACAACGCAGGCCCTGCCGGTCTGCCCCTCATTTCCGCCCCGGAACATCAGGAGATCCACGCATGACGCGGCACCTCGGCACGGTTGACGGCCCATCGCTGCAGGAACGTCTCGACGCCGGCATCCCCGCCCCGCGCCTGATCGACGTCCGCACGTCCGGGGAGTTCGAGGCCGGGCACATCCGCGGCGCCGTCAACGTGCCGCTGGACGTGCTCAAGGAGCGGTTGGACGACCTGTGTCCCCTGTTGCGAGGCCAGGACGTCGTTTTGGTCTGCCGATCGGGACAGCGCGCCGGCCAGGCACAGGAGGCACTGGCCGGAGCAGGCCTCGGCCACAGCGAGGTGCTCGCCGGCGGCATCGTCGAGTGGGAGCGGGCCGGCGGGGAACTCGACCGCGGCCGCCAGGTGTGGGAGCTGGAACGCCAGGTCCGCTTCGTCGCAGGCGGAATGGTCCTCGCGGCCGTGCTCGCCAGCGTCGCCGTGCCGCAGGCGAAGTGGCTGGCGGCTCTGATCGGGGGCGGGTTGGTCGTCGCGGCCTTGTCGAACACCTGCGCTTTGGGCATGGCATTGGCTCGGATGCCGTGGAACCGCCGCCGCGGCGAGTCGCCGATCGACCGGCTCATCGCGGACAGGTGACCCGATGCTGATGCTGACCGTCGTGCTCGCCGTCGTCGTCGGGATCACCTTGGGCCTGCTCGGCGGCGGCGGGTCGATCCTCATGGTGCCGCTGCTGGTCTACGTGGCCGGCATGGACACCAAGGAGGCCATCGCCGCCTCTCTGGTGGTCGTCGGCGTCACGTCGGCGGTCGGCGTCCTCGGGCACGCCCGCGCCGGACGGGTCCGCTG
>NZ_VSRL01000544.1 GCF_012184385.1 Lentzea indica | reverse complement strand
CCGGCGATCAGGCCGGCGAGCCACGCGGCGGCCTTGCCGACGTCGTCGTGGTCCGCCGTGGGAACGATCACGTGGTGGATCTCGCGCCCTCTGAGGTCGGTCGCCAGGACACCGGTGGTCTGCGCGCCGAAGCTGACGCCGATGACATGCCCGGTCGAACCGGGTATGTCCAGGTAGGTGGACGGCCGGCCGCGACCGGCGACCGCGTCGACACCGCGATCCACGACGAAGCCGTCGGCCCGCAGCTCCTCCACCGCCCTGGACACGGTGGCCTTGCTCAGGCCGGTCAGCTCGATGAGCTTGTTCCGCGTCAAGGGCGCCTGGGCGAGAACCACGTCGAGGACCGAGGCTTTGTTGAAGTCACGCGCCGTCGGGTTGATCGTCACGCCCGATACCATACCAAAGGTTTCAGTTTGGAACTGGAACAAATGGTGCTAGGGTTCCCCCAGCCGCGAGGAACTCCGACGAAGCAGGCAGATGTCGCCCGCAGATCACGTCGACGCCAGTCGGCACTCGCCGGTGCGCAGATCCCCGGACCACGCCGGCCGATCGCAATGGCAGGAGAGCAGCGATGAAGTTCATCCCCTACTGGCTCGACACCGCCGGACAGGGACCGGACCGGTCCCGCACCGAGATCGGCGGTCATGTCGACGTGGCGATCGTGGGCGCCGGTCTGACCGGTCTGTCCGCGGCACTGCACCTCGCCCGCAAGGGCGCCAACGTGCATGTCTTCGAGCAGGAGACGGTCGGCTGGGGTGCGTCGGGCCGCAACGGTGGCATGGCCACCGTGGGACTGGGGATCGGTTTCCGCGACGCCGTCGCCCGATACGGAGTCGAGACCGCGGCCGCGTATCTCGCGGTGTACGGCGACGCGGTCGACACCATCGAGAAGATCGTTGCCGACGAGGGCATCGACTGCCACTTCGCGCGCGCGGGCAAGCTGAACCTGGCGGCCAAGCCCGCTCACTTCGACGGCCTGCGCAAGACCCACGAGCTGCTCACCGGCCTGGGGTACGAGACCCGTCTGGTGCCTGGGAACGAGCTCCGTTCCGAGATCGCCTCGAACAGCTTCCACGGCGCGATGATCGACACGAGGAGCGCGGGCCTGCACGTCGGCAAGTTCACCAGGGGCCTCGCCGAGGCAGCCGTGCGAGCAGGCGCCCGGATCCACGAAAAGGCACCGGTCCAGCAGATCCGCCGGTTGAACGGCACACAGCACGAGCTGGTCACCCCGCGCGGTACCGTCCGTGCCGACCAGGTCCTCGTCGCGACCAGCGGGTACACCGGCCGGCCGTTCCGCTGGCTGCATGTCAGGATCGCCCCCGTCGGCAGCTTCATCATCGTGACCGAACCACTGGGCGAGGACGTCTGCGACGAG
>NZ_VSRL01000543.1 GCF_012184385.1 Lentzea indica | reverse complement strand
CTGCACGGGCGTCAGCGAGGAGTCCGCGATCACGACCACACGCCCGTTGCCCGGCCGCACCAGTCCCGCGGCCGTCATCCAGCGTCTGAGCGCCTCCTCGGAGGCCCTGAGGTCGGCCCGGCCGAGCAGCGCCCACCCGTCGAGCAGCAGCACCGCGCCGTACCCGCCCTCGGCCACCGGTTCGGCACCCGGCGTCGCCACCACCAGCGCGGGCTTGCCCGGCACCTTGGTCAGCACCTCGTCCGCGCCGCTGGTCCGCACCGGATGCCCGGGAAACGCCCGCCCGAGTTCCTCCGCCGTGCGCCTGGCCCCGATGATCTGGCCGCGCAACCTGCGCGACCCGCACGTGGCACACCGGAACCCTGCCTCCGTCGCCGCGCACCAGCGGCAGTACGCGGGCTTCGGCAGCCCGTCCTCGGTGCCACCCGGCAACGCCAGCGGACCGGCGCAGCGGCGGCACCTGGCGGGTCCACGGCACTGAGCGCAGGCCAAAGCGGGCACGTAGCCGCGGCGCGGTACCTGGATCAGCACCGGCGAGTCGGCGAGGGCGAAGCGGGCGGCGTCGAACGCGATGGACGGGAGACGGGCCGTGCGGGCCGCCGGGTCCTTGACGTCCTGCCAGTCGTTGTCGCCCACCGACACCACGCGAGGAGCGACGGACCTGAGCGTGTCGCGCGACGCCACGATCTCGTGCGCCCAGCCCGTCTCGACCAGCAACTGGGCCTCTGCCGTGCGGGCGAAACCACCGATCAGCAACGCCGCCCCGGACATGTGCGCGCGCTGCACCAGCACGTCACGCACGTTCGGGTACGGCGCACGCTGCTCGGTGTGCAGGTCGTCGCCGTCGTCCCACACGACCAGCAGCCCGGGATCCTTGATCGGCGCGAACGCGGTGGCGCGCGTGCCAACGACCACACGGGCAACGCCCCTGCGCACGGACAACCAGCGTTTGTAGCGTTCCGACGGGCCGAGATCGGAGGACAGCGCCACCACGCCTTCGATCAGCTTTCCGCACGCCTCGGCCACGCGCGCCAGGTCGCGGTGGTCGGCACGACGATGACCACACCGCGGCCGTCGAGGCGACCGCGGCCGCGCTTCGGCGAGACGGGCGGGCCAGTCCTCGGAGGGCAGTGCCTGCCAGACGGCGTGGGCGGGGCGGCCCTCGCACAGGGCTTCCAGGTACTTGGGGCCGCGGGGATAGCGCGACCAGGCGTCGGCGGGGACCGGAGGCAGCTCCGAGCGCGCGGGCGCATCCTCGGCGTCCGAGCGCGCGGGCGCATCCTCGGCGTAGTCGACGGACACCGGACGGATGGCGGCGACCGTCGCGGCCGCCGGATCCTTCTCCGATGACGCGAACCCGCGCAGCGCCAGCAACGCCGA
>NZ_VSRL01000542.1 GCF_012184385.1 Lentzea indica | reverse complement strand
CCACCAGCGGCACGAGCCAGCGCCCACCAAGGCATGAACCGCGCCCGAGCCCAGCCAGCACCCACCAGGGGCACGAGCCAGCGCCCACCAGGGCGTGAACCGCGTCCAAGCCACCTCACAGGAACGTGAAACCATGCTCGGGTGAGCGAGCAGATCACCGTCGGCGTGGGCGCAGGCGCCCAGTACCTGGGCGTGGACCGCGTGATCGACCTGGGCCCACTCCACCCGTCGGCCCACGGCGCGTATCGCCTGCGCCTGACCGTCACCCCGGACCTGGTGATCACCGCCGCGGAGCCTCTCGTCGGCCACCTGCACCGCGGTGCCGAGAAGCTCTTCGAGGTCCGCGACTACCGCCAGGTCCTGACGCTCGCCAACCGCCACGACTGGCTCTCCGCCTTCTGCAACGAACTCGCCGTCGCACTGGCCGTCGAACGCATGACGGGCATGGACGTCCCCGCCCGCGCCCAGTGGCTGCGTGCCCTGCTCTGCGAGCTCAACCGCCTGATGGCACACATGGTCTTCCTGACCCCGTTGTGCCCCAACGCCGCCGTCTACCGCGAGGGCGTCCAGTCCCTGATGGAAGAAGCCTCCGGCGGCCGCATCCACTTCATGTTCAACCGGATCGGCGGCCTGCGCGAGGACGTCCCGGCGGGCTGGACCTCCAGGGTCGCCGACTTCCTGTCCACTGTGGACGCCAACACGCTGGAGATCGACTTCGGAAGGCTGCAGGGCCTCGGTGTCCTGCCGAAAGCCGACGCGTTGGCCTACGGCGTCACCGGACCGATCGGCCGGGCCAGCGGAGTGGACTTCGATCTGCGGCGCGACGATCCGTTGCCCGCTTACAAGTTGCTGGACTTCACCCCTGTCGTGCGAACCGAGGGTGACGCCGCCGCGCGTGTGCGGTGCCTTCTGGATGAGGTCCAGAAGTCGGTCGAGCTGGCCACCGCATGCCTGGAGCGACTGCCGTCGGGTCCGGTGAACGTCCGGCTGCCCAAGGCCATCAAGGCGCCTGAGGGTTCGGTTTACACGCGCGTCGAGGCGCCGCTCGGGACGTCGGGCGTGCACCTGTCGTCACGCGGCGAGAAAACCCCGTGGCGCCTCAAGCT
The DNA here is from genome assembly GCF_012184385.1 of Lentzea indica. GTDB lineage: Bacteria > Actinomycetota > Actinomycetes > Mycobacteriales > Pseudonocardiaceae > Lentzea > Lentzea indica. Next base: position 289 of record NZ_VSRL01000542.1, on the reverse strand, counting down.
CCGCACGCCGTCGTTCAACAACGTTCAGGCGTTGTCCGCGCTGCTGCCCGGCACCAAGGTGGACGACCTGCCGGCCGTGCTGAGCTCGTTCGCCGTGATCGTCGGGGACATCGACAAGTAGCTAGTCGTCGCGGCGACGCCGACGACGGGGCGCGTCGCCACCGCCGAGGGACGCCAGCAGCTCGCTCACGGACTTCCCGTCCGCGTGCGCACCCGACGGGTCGTCCGGCGCAGCCCTGCGTCCGGTCGAGACCGCTGGCAGGCGCGTGGACGAGTCCTCGGCCACCCG
>NZ_VSRL01000541.1 GCF_012184385.1 Lentzea indica | reverse complement strand
CGCGCGGCGCTGGACAGGTCTTTGATCAGATTGGCGGGGTCTGGGGCGGAGCCCCAGGGTTCCGGCAAAGTCGTGTTGGTGCTGGTCAGGGGTGGATTCCGAGCAGGGTGAGTGGTCGGGTGAAGTCTCGGCTTGTGTGGCGCAGGCCGGTGGCGATGCGTGTGTGGCCGGCGAGGCGTAGTGCGTTGAGGGCGAGGTTGCGCAGGCTGGCCATGACTCGGGGTGCGGTGCCTGTGCGGACGCGGGAGGCGTCCTCGGTGTAGAGGACATCGCGGGTCCAGTGCAGCTTGTTCTCGATGTCCCAGTGGCCGCGGGTCCAGGTGGCGAGTTCGGCTGGTCCGGCTTGATCGTTGGTGAGGCTGGTGATGCCGAGCACGGCCATCGCGGTGCGTTTCCCGGTGTTGTGGGTGACGTAGCGTTCGACGAGAAACGCTTGTGCCGCACCAGGAAAAGTGACGTCCTCGGGGATGGGCAGGACCTGGATCGTCCGCCGCTCACGACGGCCGTGCCCAGTGTCCACTGTGGTGAGTGCGGGAACGTCGTGCCAGGGCAGGGCGTCGAGCTGGGCGTAGAGCAGATGCTGGTTCTGTTTGACCGGCAGCACGTAGTCGGCGCCACGGCGCAGCAGGTCGGTGACGGTGGCGCGGATGGTGTGCATGGCATCGGCGGTGATGATCGCGCCGGTCAGGTCGAGCTGGTCGAGCAGCGCGGCGGAGCGTTTGGTCTCGTTGACCTTGGTGTCGACCAGGACCTGGGCCAGTACCAGCGAGTCGGAGTGACAGAACGCGGTCAGCAGGTGCACCCCGCCGGACCCGTCGGGGCCGCGGGTGCCACGCACGGTCTTGCCGTCCATCGCGATCACCACCGGCCCGTCCGGCGACGGCCGGCCGCGCCGGGCCTGGGTCCAGGTCGTGATCGCGGCGTCCACCGCGTCACCATCGACCCGCTGCAGCGTCCGCCGCATCGTGGCCTCGTCCGGAGCCCGGCGCCGGCCCTGGCGCGGGTCGTGCCGGACCCCGAGCAACGCGAGTACCTGCTGCGGAGCGTCGGCGGCCCACTCTCCGATCGCGGTGAACGACCGCGCCCCGGCCGCGACCGCCGACGCGGCCAGCAACAAGATCGACACCAGCGAGTGCCGCACGCCCCGGCGCCGCCGCGGATCCGGCACCTTGGCCACGAACTCCCGCAGGTCAGCGACCCGATCACCAGCAGCATCAACAACGACAGGGGCCAACCGATCCAGCACAGCCGGAATCGGGCAGGATGACACGGCGGGCACGGCACTCCCAGAAGACCATGTGACTTAGACACTCTCATGATCAGCTAGAGCGCCGTGCCCGTCCTACGTCCAAACGGCGGACACGACTTTGCCGGAACCCTGGGGCGGAGCCCCAGA
>NZ_VSRL01000540.1 GCF_012184385.1 Lentzea indica | reverse complement strand
CCAGAACGCCCGTACGGCGCCGTCCGCAACGCCTGGGACCCGGCCAGGATCTCCGGGGGTTCGTCCGCTGGCTCCGCGGTCGCCGTCGCGCTGGGCATCGTCGACGCCGCGCTGGGCACCGACACCGCGGGTTCCGGACGTGTCCCTGCCGCGCTCAACGGCGTCGTCGGGGTGAAGCCGACGAAGGGGCTCGTCCCCATCACCGGAGTCGTTCCCGCGTGCTACTCCTTGGACTGCGTCACGGTTTTCGCCCGCGACCTCGCTCTGGGGCGGTTGGTCGCCGAGCTCATGTCCGGACCAGACGCCGCGGATCCGTTGTCCCGCGACCCGCGGGCGGACGTGGTGCTGCCGCCGCGGCCGCGGGTCGCCGTGCCCACGGGAGAGCACCTGGGGGAGATGGCGCCCGGCTGGCGCGAGGCCTTCACGGCCGCCACGGCGAGCCTGCGCGCCACCGGGGTGGAGATCGTCGAGGTCGACATCGCACCGCTCCTGGATGCCGCGCGGATGCTCTACGGAGGAGCGTTCGTCGCTGAACGCTACGCCGCCGTCGGCGCCCACATCGAGTCCCACCGCGACCGGATCGGCTCCGATCTCGACCCCACCGTGGCCGCGATCATCCTCGCGGGAGCGGCGCCCTCGGCCGCGCAGTGGGCCTCCGACACCGCCACGCTCGCCCGCCTCGGCGCGGCGGGACGAGCCCTGCTCGCCGGTTGCGACGCGCTGCTGACCCCAACGACCACCTGCCACCCCACCCTCGACGAGGTGGCCGCGGACCCGATCGGCGTCAACAGCCGGTTGGGCCGCTTCACCAACTTCGCCAACCTGCTCGACCTCGCCTCGCTCGCGGTGCCGGCGGGGTTCGTCGACGGCCTGCCCTTCGGGGTGATGTTCACCGGTCCCGCGTTCAGCGACCGCGCGCTGGCCGATCTCGCGAGGAGACTGCTCACACCCTCCATCGACTTCTTCGTCGCCGGCGCGCACCTCAGCGGCCAGCCGCTGAACAAGGAACTGGTGCAGGCAGGTGGCTCCATGGTCCGGCCGGAGCGGACCGCGGCCGTGTACCGGTTGCGAGCACTGGCCACGACACCACCCAAGCCCGGCCTGGTCCGGGTGCCGCAAGGCGGTGCCTCGATCGAAGGCGAGGTCTGGCGGCTCCCGGCGGCGGGGTTCGGCACCTTCGTCGCCGCCGTGCCGGCACCGATGGTCATCGGCACCGTCGAACTCTCCGGCGGCGAGGCCGTCCCGGGCTTCCTCGCCGAACCGTGGGCTCTCGAGGGCGCCGACGACATCACCTCGTTCGGGGGATGGCGGGGCTACCTCGCGCACACCGGCCAAAGAGGACAATGAGGCGTTGACTTCTACCCTGCCCTGAAGGACAGGGATTCCCACCCGCCGTGCGGCGGGTAGCGCTTACGCGCTGGGCCTCGCGGCGCGGGTTTCCTGTTTCACTGCCGATCGCG
>NZ_VSRL01000053.1 GCF_012184385.1 Lentzea indica | reverse complement strand
CCCCGGCCCCGGCCCCGGCCCCCGCGCCGGCTCCGGCGCCGGAGCAGGCGGTGTTCGCCAACACGACCAACGTCACCATCCCCGGCACCGGTACGGTCACCAGCCCGATCACGGTCTCTGGCCGCACCGGCACCGCCCCCACCGGCCTCAAGGTCACCGTCGACATCAAGCACACCGCCCGCGGCGACCTGCAGCTCGACCTGATCGCGCCGGACGGCACCGCCTACCGGCTGCGCAACGCCTCCACCGACACCACCGACAACCTCCACGTCACCTACACCCTCAACGCCTCCGCCGAACTCGCCAACGGCACCTGGAAGCTGCGGGTCCAGGACGTCTACCGCGCCTCGCAGGCCGGCTACCTCGACGCCTGGCAGCTCAACTTCTGACACCACCACACCCGCGACGAACGCCCCGCCCGGTTACCGCTCAGGTAGCCGGACGGGGCGTTTTTGTCGCGGGTCGGCACGCTGCTGTCCGTGCCGAGAAGGCAGAGGGCCGCTCAAGACCTCGAAGGTCGTCACCGTCCCCCGAGTTCACCAAGAACGTCAGGATGGTGTCGATGTCGTCGTCTCCGTCCGCGTTCTCAGGGCCCACAGCGGCGAGAAAGATGCCGACGGCACCAACACGAGATCTCCGTGAGCATTGGTGGCCTGGTGAAGCTTTCAGCTCACATCACCCTCGTGCTCACCGATGGGGACCCGTTACGACTCGATCAGACACTCTCGGCGAGTGGCTCCGCCCTTTCACGCTCTCGGCGACGTGAGACCGGCCTCCTCCGGCGCACGACGAAGAACGCCACGAACAGCGCGGCCCCGACCAGCGCGGCCAGACCGCCTGCCAGCAACGGGTGTGTCTGAAACCAGTTCTCGGGGGTGACCGGCCCACCCACCGTGTTGGCAGCGGCCGGAAAAGTGAGGGTGGCCGTCGCAACTCGTTCTATGTAGCCGCTGCGCAGCGTCAGCCGCGCTTTCCACGGGCCGTCCGGCAGGCGTTGATCGAGAACAGTTCGCACTCCTGCGGTGTGGCCAGGTAGCACCGTGACCGCGGTCGAGACCGGGAACGGGCCCGCGTTCACCCCTCCTGGGCCGTCCGACAGCGTCAGCTCGCCCGCCATGTCCAGTGCACGGCCTCCGGTGTTGTGCACGGTGGCCAGCACCTCGGGCCTGCGGTCGCCGTCGCGCGACGGGGTGAGGCTGCTGATGTCGAAACTCGGTGCGGGGTCACCGCCGGGACCGACGTCGAGGTAGATCCGGACGCCGACCCTGGTGACCATCAGGACGTTTTCAGGTGTGTTGGACGGGGCACTGGTCTCCGCCCAGATGACGCCGTAGCGCTCGCCGGTGGACGCGGCGGGGTCGACCGCGATCGTCACCAGTACCTTCTCGCTTCCTCCCGGCGGCAGGTCGACGGCGGTGCGGTTGAGCGAGATCCAGCTGGTCAGCTCGTTGGTGGCGCGTCCGGCCAGCGCGTTGAACGCGTCATCGTCGATGCTGGCCGCGCCGGGAAAGACCTCGATGTGTTGCGGCGCCTGGGAATTGTTCGTGATCAGCACATGTCGTTTGATGACGGCACCCGGCGCGAGGTGGTCGACGATGTAGACCTGTGCGCGAGGGTCGCCGAAGCGGTTCGCGGGCATCTCGAGCAGCCGGATGCCGATGCTGTTCTTGGCAAGGTCGCCGTCCGCCAGCGCGCCGGTACCCCCGTTCAGGAGGGCGACCAGGCAGGTGAGCACCAGCGGCAGGGCAGCCTTGTCACGCCACCTGATGGCTCACCGTCCCGGAGTACGTCACCGCGGACTTCGCGGTGAGTGGGATGACGACCGTGATGGTGGGGTTCCATGCGACCGTGTTGCCTCCGGCGGTCGCGTTGGCGTAGGTGTACGCGGTCAGTGCGGCTCCGGCGTTGGCGCCCGGCGATCCGGCGGTTCCCGCGGTGATGGTCGGGCTGCCCGGCGAATTGGTGCTCGTGGTCGCCCCCGGTGTGTAGGTGACACCGCTGTTGGCGATCGCGGTGCTTCCGGAGGCGGTGAATCCGGTCGTCGAGTACACACTTGCCGTCCATCCGGCGGCATTGCCCCGCGCGTCGGTGACGGTGACGGTTCCCAGCGCACCGCTCACCGTCCCGCCCGGAACGGTGCTACCGCCGGTCAATGACGCGGCGGCAGGTACCACCACCGAAAGAGAGCCGGCACTCGCGGTGAACGTCACAGTGGTGTCCTCCGCATTGGCCGGAACAACAGTACCGGCCGCAACGGCGGCGACACCCGCCACGAGCAAACCAATTCGCTTGATACTCACGACTTCCCCTTTCTCAACAGCGCCTGACGCAACGGTCACACCACCTGGTGGCTGATCGTCCCGGAGTACGTCGCGTTTCCTATCGCGTTGGACGGGATGACGACCGCGATGGTGGGGTTCCAGGCGACCGTGTTGCCTCCGGCGGTCGCGTTGGCGTAGGTGTATGCCGTCAGTGCGGCTCCGGTGTTGGCGCCCGGCGATCCGGCGTTTCCCGTGGTGATGGTCGGGCTACCGGGCGAGTTGGTGCTCGTGGTCGCTCCCGGTGTGTAGGTGACGCTGCTGTTGGCGATCGCGGTGCTTTCAGAGGCGGTGAATCCTGTCGTCGAATACACGCTCGCCGTCCACCCGGCGGCATTACCCCGAGTATCGGTGACGGTCACGGTTCCCAGCGGGCCACTCACCGTCCCGCCCGGAGAGGTGCTGCCACCGGTCAACGTCGCCGCAGCAGGCGCCACGACCGAAAGCGTGCCGCCCGTGGTCGCGAACGTCACGGTGGAATCCACCGCATTCGCCGGAACAGCAGTACCGACGGCAATAGCGGCGGCGGCTCCCGCCACAAGCGACCCGATTCGTTTACCGAACACAACACCCTCCTGGCTCATTCGAAGTCGATGGGTGCTTCCTAAACGACGGAGTGCGTGACTGTTCCGCTGTAGGTGCCGGGGACCAGAGTTATCGGCACCGTGACGATGAGTGTCGGGTTCCACGTGGTTTGGTTGATGCCGTTGCCTCCTGCCAGCGTGAAGCAGGTGCGAGACGCCGTGAGGTCCTGCGCGGCTCCGGAGTTGCTTTGTCCCGGGGTGAAGGTGCCGGTGCCGGTGGTCGCCGTGGACGGTCCCGACCAGTAGCTCAGGTTCGCGAGCGGAACCGTCTTTCCCGCACTGGTGAAGGTGGTGGAGGACACCGAGGCGGTCCACGACGCGCTGGTGCTGCCACGGTTGTCGATGACCTGCACGGAGCCGAGTGCGCCGCTGACCGTGCTGCCGAGTGCGCCTGTGCCCAGATTCGCGGTGCTGGGCAAGGTGATCGACAGCGAGCCTCCGTTGACGGTGAGGGTGAAGGCCTGGGTGGCGTCGGGAGTGGTCGAACTGCTGGCCGTGATCGTCAACGGGTAGGTGCCCGCGACCGCGGGCGTTCCCGACAGGGTTGCCGTGCCGTTGCCGTTGTCCACGAAGGTGACTCCGGTGGGCAATGCGCCGCTCTTGCTGATGGCTGGTGTCGGCGTGCCGGTCGTGGTGACGGTGAAGGTGCCCGCCGAGCCAGCGGTGAAGCTGGTGCTGTTCGCGCTCGTGATCGCGGGCGCCTCGGTGTAGACCACCTCGCCGGCCGTCGAGGAGAAGGTGGACGGCGAGCTCTGGGAGTTGTACTCGGTGGTGATCCAGCCCGCGCTTCTCGCCGTGGTCGAGACCCTGACCTCGTCGACGGATCCAGGGAAGTAACCGGCCGCACTGTTCGTCCAGCCTGCGTACATCATGTAGGAACCGATGCGCCACCAACCGGTGTAGCTCTGCGGCGTGGTGCCGGTCGCGACGGAGGAACTGACGGCTCCGTCGAGGTACAGCGTGAGGGTTTGGGCGACGTTGTCGTACACGCCGACCGCGTGGTGCCACGCCCCGTCGGTGACGGTGCCGGCGCTGGCGCCTATTCGCAAGACACCGTCGTACACGCCGAAGCGCAGCTTGCCATCGGTCCCGACCCAGAGCATCCGGTCGTAGTTCGCCTCTGTGGTGCCCGTCTGGTCGCTGGCGTAGCCGACGATCTTCTTTCCGGACGCCGTCGAGGTCTTGAACCACGCCTCGACCGTGACGGTGTTGGGCACGGTCGCCTGGTTCGTGGTCGAGATGTAGTCGTTGGTGCCGTCGAGGGTGATGCTGCCGTCGACCTTGCCGGCGACCTGGGCGCCGGAGGGGATCGAACCCTGCGCGGTGCCGTGGTTGGCGTTGCCGGTCGAGTCCTTGAACTGCGGGACTGTGCTCGTGGGCCCCTCGGACAGGTGCCAGACACCGGTGAAGCCGGAGTCCCAGACCGCGCCGGCGGTCTGCTGGTCGCCCGCCGAGGCGTTGCCGTAGTACATGTAGATGACCGTGTCCGCGGTGGTGGACAGGCTGGGCACCTTGACCCAGCCCACGAGCGTGCCGGTGCCCGACGTGTAGGTCTCGATCTGGTGGTTGATCTTCGTGACGCCGTCGGAGCTGGTGAACAGGATGTCGTTACCGCTGGACTGGGCGCGTGCGGCGAGGTCGGAGTCGGTTCTGCTGACCAGGAACGGGAAGTTCGTCAGACTTGCGCCGACCTTGGTGCGGTCGATCGTGATCGCCTTGCGGTAGCGCCAGCCGGAGTTGTACCACCCCGACACGACCGTGAGGGTGAAGCTCTGGGTGGCGTTGGGACTGACCCCGTTGGCGGCGGTGATGGTCAGCGGGTACGTACCCGTGGCAGTCGATGCGGGCGTCCCGGCCAGGGTGGCTGTTCCGTTGCCGTTGTCCACGAAGGTCACGCCGCTGGGCAGAGCGCCGGTCACGCTGAGGGACGGCGTAGGGCTGCCGGTCGTGGTGACGGTGAAGGAGCCCGGCAGGGTCGAGGAGAAGGTGGTGCTGCTCGCACTCGTGATCGTCGGTGCGGCGGAGTACGCCTGCTCACCGGCCAGCGAGAGGAACGTGGACGGCGAGCTCTGGTTGTTGTACCTGGTGGTGATGGTCGTCGCTGACCAGGCCGTGTTGGACACCCGGATCTCGTCGATGCTGCCGGAGAAGTGGCCGTCGATGGCGTTGATGTAGGGCTCCACGTGGTAGCTGCCGAAGCGCCAGTAGCCGTTGAACACCTGAGCCGAGGAGCTGGTGACCGGCGTGACGGCCGTGCCGTCCACGTAGAAGTTCATCGTCGTGCCGTTGTAGGTGCCTGCGAGATGGTGCCACTGGCCGTCCACGATGGTGCTGGCACCCGCGGCGATACGTGCCTGCGAGCCGTCCCACAGGACGAAGCGGGGCCTGCCGTCGGTGCCCACGTAGATAGCGCGGTCGTAGTTGGGAGTGCTGGCGCTGCCGGTCTGGATGTCCTCGAAGTTGACGACGGCCCTGCCGGAGGCGGAACTGGTTTTCACCCAGGCCTCGATCGTGAACGCCTGCGGGTTGGTCTGCTGGACGGCGGTCGAGACGTAGTCGTTGCTGCCGTCCAGGGTGATGCTGCCGTTGACCTTGCCGGCGGCCTGGGCGCCGGAGGGGATCGAGCCCTGCGCGGTGCCGTGGTTGGCGTTGCTGGTCGAGTCCTTGAACTGCGGGGCGGTGGCGGTCGGGCTCTGCGACAGGTGCCAGACCCCCTTGTACTCCGAGCGCCACGTGCCGCTGGCGTTCTGCTGGTCGCCGGCGGTGGCGTTTCCGTAGTACATGTAGATGGTCTTGCTGACCGTGCTGGACAAGGAGGGGACCTGTACCCAGGCGACCAGGATTCCGGACGCCGAGGTGTAGGACTCGATCTCGTGGCCGAGCTTGGTGACCTTGTCCGAGTCGGTGAACAGGATGTCGCGCCCGGTGGAGTGGGCCCGTGCGGCGAGGTCGGAGTCGGTTCTGCTGACCAGGACCGTGAAGTTCGTCGTGTTGGCCGGAACCTTCGTGTGGTCGATCGTGATCGCCTTGCGGTACAGCCAGCCCGTGTTGTACCAGGCCGCTCCGACGGTCAAGGTGAAGTTCTGCGTGGCATTGGGACTGACCCCGTTGGCGGCGGTGATGGTCAGCGGGTACGTACCCGCGCTGGTGGGTGTTCCTGACAGGGTGGCCGTTCCGTTGCCGTTGTCCACAAAGGTCACGCCGGTGGGCAACGAGCCGGTCTGGCTGAGTGTCGGCGTCGGCGCGCCGGTCGTGGTGACGGTGAACGAGCCGGCCGAACTCTCGGTGAAGGTGGTGCTGCTCGCACTTGTGATCGCCGGTGCGGTGAGCGTCTGCTCGGTGCCGAGCGTTGCGAACGTCGACGGGCTGTTCTGGTTGTTGAAGTTCGTGGTCACCCAACCGGCGGAGCGCACGACGTTGGCGACGCGGACTTCGTCGATGGTGCCTGGAAAGTATCCGTTGACGCCGAAGGTGTTGTCGGACGCGTGGTAGCTGCCGATGCGCCACCACCCGTTGCTGATCTCGGCCGCGAGGCTGGCGGCGGTGCCGGCCAGGGCGCCGTCCACGTACAGGCTGAGGGTGTCACTGACGTTGCTGTACGTGCCGACGAGGAAGTGCCAGTTGCCGTCGGCCAGGTTGGTGCCTCCCGGCACCTGGCGGGCGACGGAACCGTCCCACACGGCGAAGTGGGCGCGTCCGTCGGTTCCGATGTTGAGGTTCCTGTCGTACAGGCTGGTCGCGGTACCTGTCTGCAGCCCCTCGTAGCTGACGATCGGTTTACCCGATGCGGTGGAGGTCTTGACCCACGCCTCGACGCTGAAGACCTGCGGGTTGGTCTGCTGAGTCGTGGTCGACAGGTAGTTGGACGTGCCGTTGAAGGTGAGGCCGCCGTCGGAGTTCGTGGCCAGGCCCGGTGAGCCCTGGTACGTGGCGTGGTTGACGTTGCTGGTGGAGTCCTTGAAGTTGCCGGTGGTCGTGCTGACGGGTTCGGTCAGGTGCCAGACGGAGGTGTTGGTGGAGTCCCACACCGCGCTGGCGTTCTGCTGGCTGGAGGCCGAACTGTTGCCGTAGTACATGTACAGCGTCGTGTCGGCTGTGCTGGACAACGCGGGCACCTGCACCCACGCGACCAGCGCACCGGTTGCCGACGTGTACGACTGGAGCTGGTGGTTGAGCTTGGTGGTGCCGTCCGAGTTGGTGAACAGGATGTCGTTGCCGTTCGACTGCGCCCTGCTGGCCAGGTCCGAGTCGGTGGTCCTCATGATTTTCACGGGGTAGTTGGTCAGCGCCGAGCCGACCTTGGTGCGGTCGATCGTGATCGGCTTGCGGCGCTGCCAGCTGGCGTTGTACCAGCCCTCCCCGACGCTGAGGAGGAGTCTCTGCTCGACGGTTCGGTCGGCGGTGTCGCGGGCACTGATGGTCAGGGGGTACGCGCCCATGGTTCTGGGTGTTCCGGACAGCGTGGCCGTCCCGTCGCGGTTGTCGACGAACCGGATGCCATCGGGCAATGCGCCGGCTGCGGTGAGAACGGGCTTCAGCGAACGAGTCGCGGTGAGCGTGAAGGTGGCCGGCCGTCCCACGGCGAATGTGGCCTGGTTCGCGCTGGTGATCGCGAGTGGGTTCGATGCCGTGGCCATCCCGGGAAAGACGAGCGGCATCAAGGTCGTCAGCAAGACTGTGACCACCAGCCTGGCCAAAACCCGCCGCTTCACCGTCCATCACCCCAACTCGTCAGGAACGACGCGATCCGTTGGCGACCGCGCTCCGCTCGCGCAAAGGCAAGTATTTGGTTCTGCACGCCCCTGGTGCATTGCCCCATCGCGCCAACCACCACAAGGTGTGATCTTCCGGTTTTTCCCGTAATCAGAATGATCGGGGAACAGCCACAGCGCTTTCCTGCCGGTTACCACTCAGTCCGGAGATCCGCACGCCGGCGCCGCCACGAACGAATGCCGATCCAGCCCAATGCCGTGCACGCCACGGCGAGCAGTCCCACCAGTACCCCGGTGAAATAGGGTGACTGCGGCACGACCGGCTCGCCGACACCGGGCGAACTGGGAAAGGTGATCACAGCGGTCGCGGTCCGGTTGATCAGGCCGCTCGCCAGGCTCAGCTCCGCCTTCCAGGGGCCGACCGGCAGTTTCTGGTCAAGCAGGACCGAGACCTGCGCCCTGCCTCCCGGCTCGATCGTCTTGCCGGCGGACACCTGGAACGGGCCTGCGCGCAGCCCTCCCGGCCCGTCCGAGAGCGTCAGCGAACCGCTCACGTCCACCGCTCGCCCGCCGGTGTTGTGCACCTGCGCGAGGACCTCGGGCCGTCCGTCGGCAGTGCGCGCCGGGGTCAGGTTCTCGATCTCGAAGTCCGACCTGGGTTCGCCGCCGGGGCCGACGCTGAGGTAGATCCGGACGCCGACCCTGTTGACCATGCGGACCATCCCCGGGCCACTGGGCGGCGCGGCGACCTGCGCCCAGATGGCGGCGTACTGCTCGCCACCGGTCGCCTGCGCGGGAACGGTGATCGTCGCCAGCACCGTGGTCGTGCTGCGGGCGGGCACGTCGAAATGGGTGCGGTCGAAAGAAACCCAGGTGGACAACTCGTTGGGCGTGCGATCGGCGCCGACGATGAACTTGGCGTCCTGGATGTCGGCAGCGCCTGCGTAGACGTCGACGGACTTCGCCTCGTCCGAGGTGTTCCGGATCTCCACCCTTCTCCTGATCACGGAGTTGGGTGGGAGGAAGTCGATGATGTACGTCTTGGCCCTGGGGTCGTCTCGCCTGTTGGTCGGGGCGTCGAGCAGTTTGATACCGATCCCGTCGCCGGGCGTCCCGGCCGGTGTCGCGGACCAACACCCGGTGGTCGCCGCACTCTGCACGAGCGCGGCGACCACCAGCACCACGAACAGCCGAGCAGCCCGGTCACACCACCGAATGCGTCACCGTTCCGGTGTATCCGCCCGCGACCGCGGCCGCCGGGACGTTGACGATCAGCGTCGGATTCCAGGTCACCGAGTTGTTTCCGACTCCGGCGGTGAGGGAGAACGCCGGCCGGGACGCGGCCAATGTCACCACGTCACCGGCCGTGGGCTGTCCCGGCACGAACGTCGCGCCGGAGCCCGACGGCGAGATCGCGGGTCCTGACCAGTAGCCCACGAGGTCGTTGGCGATCGTCTCATCAGTTGTCGCGGTGCCGGTGGTGAAGTCGCCGGAGGCGACCGTGGCTGCCCAGGTGGGGGCCAGCTGGGCCCGCGCGTCGGTGACGACCACGTTTCCCATCTGCGCCGTGATCGTGCCTCCCGCTGCCCCTGTGCCGAGCGGTGCCGTCGCGGGTGCGTTGATTCCCAGTGCGCCCGCTGAGACGGTGAAAGTCGTCGTGGTGGTGTCGTCGACGGCGCCGGCCGGACCGGCGGTGATCACCGCCATGGCCGTCGCCACGACCAATGCACCGAATATAGTTCGAATCTCAAAACCGGTACCGGATTGCATGGCTAGCCTCTCATCGTCGTTCGAGCTGCACGAGGGCCACTGACGACCTGCAAAAGGTCAGCCGGCCTGATTCGGATGCTACTTCGCGGTCCAGACCGGCACCAGGCAGAAAAACTCACCTAATCGCATGAACGGAATCCCCCGGGGGCACGCGTAATGAGCTGGAAAAGTGGCTGTTTCTCCGATGAGGAATCCCGCATTTGCGGTATGAGTCACGCCACGTCGTCGAAACCCGCCGGCCCGCCCGAGAACGTCGTCGGCGCGGGATCCCGGCGAACTGGACCGGCCGCCTCGGGCGGACTTGTCCCCGTGCCGGCGCCGTTCGGCAAGGCGTTTCTCTGGTTGCTGGCGTCCTGTGCGGAAGCGGGGGAGGGACGAGAGTGATGCTCGCCCGGCCCGGTGGTGGGAGAGCCGTGTCTCTCCATCACCTCGGCCGCCTTCGCTCAGCACCCCGCTCCACATCGGAGTCACCCAGACCGCCCCCGCCGCCGGCCGCTTTCGCGTGAGCGCGCCCGGATGCCTACAACCGTTCTGCACCCGAGCGGAAACCGCTGTGCTCACCGAACGCTCGAAGACTCCCCCCATGGCAGTGATCAGCGAAGTCGAGGAACTTGTGCGTCGTCACCTCTCACTGGTGGACCGCGAAGTTCAGCACCTGGCCCGCAGGCTGCCCGCACACGTCGACCGGGAAGATCTGCTGTCGGCCGGGCTGACCGCGCTGGTCGCCTGCGCGCGGAACTACCGGGGTGACGGGCCGTTCACACAGGTCGCGTGCGTCCGGGTCCGCGGCGCGCTGATCGACCACCTGCGCGGTCTCGACTGGGCGAGCCGCTCTGTGCGGACCAGGGCCCGCGATCTCCAGACCGCCCAGGACGACCTGGTGGCGACCCTCGGCCGCATGCCCACCCCGGTCGAGCTCGGACAGCTGCTCGGGGTGTCCGAGCGTGAGGTGGCCGCGTGGCACCACGACGTGCTGCGGGCGGCGCCGATCAGCCTGCAGGGCATCACCCCGGAGACCGCGGACCTCCTCGTCCGCGAGCGGGCTCCCGGTCCCGAGGACGTGTTGCTGCTGCGTGAGCGACGCGGTTACCTGCGGGATGCGATCGACGCCCTGCCCGGCAACCTGCGCACCGTCATCGTCAGGTACTTCCTCCAGGAGCGCTCGATGGCCGACATCGCGGCGGAACTGGGTGTGGGCGAGTCCCGGGTGTCGCACATCCGGCGAGGCGCTCGCGCTGCTCCGTGACGGCGTCAACGCGCAGCTCGATCGTGACCTGGTGGCCGAGCCACCGTCCGGCCGGGCCGCGCGCAAACGCGAGGCGTACTTCGCGGAGGTGGCCACGCGTGGCACGCTCCGCAGCCGCCTCGCCGCTTGAGCCGCCGTCATGGCCACCCTCGCGGGGGGCCATGACGGCATCCTGCTTCGGCAGGGTGGGCCCGGTCAGCATGGAGGCGCGAGCACCACGACGGAGTTGTGGCCGCCCATCCCGAGCGACGACTTCACCGTGATGCCGTCCGCCAGGGGAGTGGGACCGTCGAGCAGCTGCGGGTGGGCCGTCGCCACCGTCGGTGGTGCCGGAACGATCCCCCGTTCGCTCCCGAGGGCGGCGGCGGCCACCTCGATCGCCGAGGCCGCCCCCTGACAGTGCGCCGTGAGCGGCTTGACCGAGTAGATCTCGGTGCTCGGCGCGAAGAGCGTTTCCACCACGGCCGCCTCCGCCCGGTCGCACTGCGCGGTGCCGGGCCCGTGTGCGTTCAGGTATCGCACGGAGCCGGCATCGACGCCGGAGTTGGCGAGTGCGTCCCGGAAGCAGGTCATCACCTGTGTGAGTCCGGGGTCGATCGACGTGACGTGGTGCGCGTCGTGTGACATCGCGCCACCGAGCAGGTGCAGGTACGGCGTGGACGCGCGGCTCGACAGCACCATCGCGACCGACGCCTCGCCGACGGTGAACCCGCGACTGCCCTCCTGGAAAGGACGGCATCCGTCCAGCGGGTCGGTGTCGGTGACCGCGACGCCGAGCCGCACGAAGTGGCTCACGTTCTCCGGCGTGGCCGAGAGGTCGGTGGCCACCAGCACCACGTCGTCCACCACGCCGGCGTCGAGCCACGACTTCGCCGTGATCAGCGCGGCGTTGCCGGAGGCGCACATCGCGGACACGTTCATCGCCGGGCCGTGGAAGCCGTATTCCCTCATGAGGTCGACATCGGCGTCGACGGCATGAGGGCCAGGAACTCCCGCACCGACACGTGCCCGTCGCGGGCGAGGTAGAAGTCCCGCCAGAGATCCACTTCGCCCAGCACGACCGCGTGCAGCAGGCCGACCCGGCGACCGGGTTGCCAGCCGTGGTCGCCCGCGTCCGCGATCGCCTCGCGGGCTGCGGCCCGCATCGCCCGCGCGAACCGGCTCGGCCCGTCCTCGGGAACACCGCCGTCCGGCACGAGCGCCACCCACGCGTCGTCCTGCCCGTATCCGCCGACCAGGTGGGCGGCGGGTTTGCCGCTCACCAGGCCGTCCCACAGCGGTTCGCGGCCCCAGCCGTAACCGCTGACCACTCCGATGCCACAGATGCCGATCATGTCCTGTCCTTTCCTCGGGGTCATGCCCGTCAGAGCGGACTCAGTTCCGGAGACCTGACGACAACCACGCGGCGACATGGGGCGGACTCGTGTTGCGGCGGAAGGCACGCAGCCAGTCCCGCACCGTGGTCTCGGGCAGTCCGAGGCTCAGCGCGATCCGCCGATAGCCCTTGCCGCGGACGTGCGCGGCGACCGCCTCCCGGATGACCGGCGCCGCGTACGCCCGCCGCAGCAGCATCCAGTCCGGCAACAGCACGTGGGTGCGCCGGCAGTCCGCACACCTGGCCCGGCGCGGGCGCACCTTGCGGTCCGAGACACCGCGCAACCGCACCACGCGTTCACGCGCGTTGCCCACGCCGCAGCGCTCCCCGGCACACCGGGCAGCTGAGGCGTCCGGCCTGCAACGACTCCTCGAGCGCCGACTTGTCACCGCTCACCACATGCATGCCCAATTCTCGTCAGGAACGTCGCGCACCTGCCGTTAAGAGCGGTATGGACACCGCGAAGCTGGACCAGGATGTGAAGTTCGACCAGGGCGTCGTTGACCTCGCGCCGTCCATGGACGCCGCGGTCATGTGGTGGTTCGACCTCACGACGAACTGTGCCACGTGGATGTCCGGCCTGGCCGGGCTGCTCGGCGTGCCGGACGAGACGGACACGGAGATCCGGCCCCATCTGATGGCCCTGGTCGAACCGCTGGTCGTCGCCGCCCGCACCGCCGCGGTGTGGCAGGACTTCGCCCTCGAACAGCCGTACGTGCTGCCGGACGGCACCACGAAGTGGATCCAGCTGCGAGCCTGCGTGTCCGGCGACGCCACGGCGAAGAGCCTGACGGGCGTCGCCACCGACGTGACGACGCGGCACGTGGACCAGCAGGCGCTCGCCGATCTCGCTGACCGCTACCGGCTTCTCGTCGAGCTCAGCCCCGACGCGATCGTGGTCCACGAGGCGGGCGTGCTGACCTACACCAACCCCGCTGGGGTCCGCTTCCTCGGCGCGCGCTCGGAGGCGGAGATCGTCGGCCGCCCGATCACGGACTTCGTCCATCCGGCCTCGGTGCCGGAGATGATGCGCCGGATCGGCGCGCTGTCCACACCGGGCGCAGCCTCCGAACCCGCCGAGGCCACCATCGTGCGGTTCGACGGAGGCACGGTCGACGTCGAGGCGGTGTCCGTGCGGACGACGTGGGAGGGCAGGCCCGCCTTCCAGGTCATCCTGCGCGACGTGACCGCGCAGAAGGCCGCGGAGGCCACCCTGCACTACCAGGCCGCGCTGGTCGCGCACGTCAGCGACGCGATCATCGCGACCACCTCCGAGGGTGTCGTGACGACGTGGAACCCCGCCGCCGAGACGGTGTACGGCCGTACGGCTGCCGACGCCGTCGGCAACCCGGTCGCCACGCTGGTCGGTGCGCGGCTCGATCCCGCCGCCGTGGTTCGCGGGGGCGGTATGACCCAGGCGGTGCATCGGCGTTCCGACGGCGCCACGCTCGTCGTCAGGGTGTCGGCCGCCGAGATGGACGACGGCTACGTGCTCGTGTGCGCGGACGAGACCGCACGGCGTCGTGCGGAACAGCACTTCACGACGGTCGTCGCCTCGTTGGAGGAAGGGGTCCTCGTGGTGGGCTCGACCGGTTTGATCGAGTCGGCCAACCCGGCGGCGGAACGCGTCCTCGGCATCCGGGAGGAACGCCTCGTCGGCTCACCCACGACCGTGTGCCCGCTGTTCGACGAGCGAGGGGTCCGGCTGCCCGAATCGGCGTACCCGTGTGCGCAGACCCGGCGGACGGGACTGCCTCAGAACGGGCGCGTCTTCCGCGCGCGCAGGCCGGACGGGCGGGACATCTGGCTGTCGATGAGCTGCCGCCCGCTCAACCATGTGAACACGTACCCGGCTACCGTGGTCGTCTCGTTCACCGACATCACCGAGCGCAGGTCGATCGCCGCCCGCCTGGAGCACGACGCCACGCACGACGGACTGACCGGGCTCGCCAACCGCGCGCTGGTCATCCGGCACCTGACGGCGCGCACGGGCACGATGTCGGTGCTGTTCATCGACCTGGACAAGTTCAAGGTCATCAACGACTCGCTCGGGCACACCGTCGGTGACAAGGTGCTGAGGATCGTCGGCGAACGGCTGCGCGGTCGCGTCCGCGGCGGCGACCTCGTCGGCAGGCTCGGCGGCGACGAGTTCGTGGTCGTCGCCCGCGACATCTCCAGGCTCGACCTGCACGGGCTCGCCGAGCACCTGCGTGACACCGTCGCCGCACCCGTCCACGTCGACGGGCGGCAGCTCCACCTCGACGCGAGCATCGGCATCGTCACCGCCGGCCCCGATGATCCGCGCAGCGGCGAGGACCTCCTGCGCGACTCGGACGTGGCGATGTACCAGGCGAAGTCCCAGGGCCGAGGCCGGCACGTGTTCTTCGACGTCGACCTGCGCGAGAAGATGCAGCGCCGCCTCCAGCTCGAACAGGATCTGCGCGAGGCCGCGGCGAACGAGCAGCTCTCGGTCGTCTACCAGCCGATCGCCGACCTCAGGAGCGGTCGTGTGGTGTGCGTCGAGGCGCTCCTGCGCTGGACCCACCCGATCCACGGGGCCATCTCACCCGCCGAGTTCATCCCACTGGCCGAGGAGAGCGACCTGATCAACCTGGTCGGCGACCACGTCCTGCGCACGACGACCGGGCAGGCGGCCCTCGTGCGCTCGCGGATCGGGGCGAGCTGCCACCTGGCGGTGAACCTGTCACCTCGCCAGCTCGACGACCCCCGGCTGGTGGCCCGCCCGTGCAGGAGTCCTGGCCGGACGACCGGCATCGCCCCGAACACGCTCTGCCTCGAGATCACCGAGAACGCGCTGATGAGGGATCCGGCGGTCGCCGCAGGCACGCTCAGCGCGCTGCGTGACATCGGGGTGCGGCTGGCCATCGACGACTTCGGCACCGGCTACTCGTCTCTCGCTCAGCTCCGCAAGCTGCCGATCGACCAGCTGAAGATCGACATGTCTTTCATCTCCGCGTTGGGCGAGTGCCGTGACGCGGAGGCGATCGTCCGCAGCATCGTGATGATGGCGCACGCGGTGAACCTCACGGTGGTCGCCGAAGGCGTGGAGAACGCGCGCCAGCTCGACGTGCTGCGGCGGCTGGACTGCGACCAGGTGCAGGGCTTCCGCATCGGCAAGCCCACCTCGCCGGATCGCCTGCCGATCGGTCAGCCGTCCACGGCGGGCAGGTAAACGTCGATCGTCGTGCCTTCGCCGACTGTCGAGGAGATGACCAGGTCGCCGCCGTACTTGCGGACGATGCTGTACACCGTGGCCAGCCCGAGCCCGGTCCCCTGCCCGACCGGCTTGGTGGTGAAGAACGGATCGAGCGCGTGCTCGAGCACGTCCGCGGGAATGCCGTGCCCGGTGTCCGCGATGGTGAGCTGGACGTAGCGGCCCGGCGCCAGCGGGCCTGTGTCCGCGTCGACGACGTGGTTGCGGGTACGCAGGACGAGGGTGCCGCCGGCGGGCATCGCGTCCCGTGAGTTCACCGCGAGGTTGAGCACGATCTGGCCCAGCTGGCCGCTGTCGACGAAGATCTGCCACAGGTCGGCGTCCCGGTCTTTGACGATCTCGATCATCGAGCTGAGCAGTGGCTCGAGCAGCGTCTCGATCTCGTCGAGGAACTCGTTCACGTCCACCGGTTCGGGCTGGGCGATGTCGGGCCGGCCGAACGCCAGCAGCTGGGAGATGAGGCGGGTGGCTCTGTTGCCCGCCCGGATCACGCCATCAAGGCACTTCTGCAGCGATTCGGCGACCGCGGCGTCCACGGCGCCGTTCTCCGCGCCCGTCTCGGTCGTCTCCTGCGCGATGCTCGCGTGGCCGAGGATGGAGGTCAGGATGTTGTTGAAGTCGTGCGCGACGCCGCCGGCGAGCTGGCCGAGGCTCTCCAGCCGCTCGGCCACTCGCAGCCGGTGGTCCAGTTCGCGCTGCCGTTCCTCCGCCCGGATCTTCTCCGTGATGTCGTCGACGACCCCCACGCATTGGAGCATCCGTCCGTGTTCGTCGTAGGCGTTGTGCAGGCTGATGTCGAGCCACCGGCCGCCGCCGGGACGCTCGACCGGCCACTGGTTGCGGGTCAGTCTTTCCTGCCTGCCCGCGAGCACCTCCGCGAGTTCGCTGTCGTCGTCCAGACCGATGGCGTCCTGCCAGGCGAGGCCGGTCAGCTGATCCGCCTGGCGGCCGAGGATCGTGGCGAGCCGGGTGTTGACGTTGACCGCCTTTCCCTCGGTGTCGACGAGGAGAATCCCCACCGGGGCCGACTCGGCCATCAACCGGAACTGTTGTTCGCTGCGCTGTGTCTCGCGGACCTTCTCGACCAGCTTGGTGTTGACGATGCGCAGGTGCTCCCGCGTCAGGCCCTCGTCGATCGGGATCGGCTCGCACGCCCGCTCGCCGCCCAGCTCGGCGTCGATGACCTCGAGCAGCTTGCCGGGCTCGTCGGTCTTGGTCACGACGTGGCGGACGCCGTACCCGAGTGCGAGCGGGGCGGCCTCGTGGTCGAGGTAGTTGGCGGTCGCGAAGATCACCGGGACGCCCGCCGTCTCCGGTTTGGCCCGCAGCTCGCGCACGAGCTGGTACCCGTCCATCCGCGGCATCATCACGTCGGTCACCACGAGATCGGGGATCTCGTCGGCGATCCGGTCCAGCGCCTCGACACCGTCGCCGGCCTCCAGCACCCGGTGTCCGTGGTGGGTGAGCAGGGTGCGCATCAGATCTCGGTTGATCGGGAGGTCGTCGACGATCAGGACAGTCGCCATGCACTCATCTCCTGGTGCGTCAACGTTCCCCACACCGTAGGTACGCCGAGATCGCGTGCAACTCGATCTTGTACGGAGCGCTACATCCCCACGGTGGCGCGGCTCGCGCGCTCGTAACCGGCGCGCAGATCGGCGGCCACCGCCGCGGCGCCCGCGATGTCGCCCGCCTTGAGCCGCAGGCTGAGCTCGCCGCAGGAGTCCACCACGTCGGCGGCGCCGATGTGGCCCGCGAGACTGGTCAGGTCGTGTGCCTGCTCTCTGGCCGTCTTGACGTCGCCGGCGGCGACTGCTGCCGCGATGGCGTCGACGTGTCGGGGCGCCGCGACGTGGAACGCGTTGAGCACGCGCGCGGCGAGGTCACCCGGTTCGGCGGGCCGGCCGAACCGGAGCTGGGCGAGCCGTCCGGCGATCGCCGAACGCAGGTCCTCATCCGAGATTGCCATGTGAGTTCACCCTTGCGGGGTGTCAGCGTTGCAACTTTTCGCACCTACATTACGCCACATGGAGTACTCGGCGCGGGCGTCGCTCCGGTCGTCACGCATCACCGCGGCGGCCGTCCTGATCGTGGTCGTGATCAACGGAATCGCGCTGCTCGGGCATGCCACGGGCGTGCGGACCCTGGCGTCGATCATTCCCGGCGCCCCCACGTTGAGGCCCCTCGTGGCGTTGATGCTCGCGCTGCTGGGGATCGCGTTGTGGTTGATCGCACCCGAGACGGCGGGCACGCCACGGCGGCGCGCAGGACAGGCACTGGGCCTGCTGGTGGCACTGGTCGGGATGCTTGTGCTGGCCGAGTACGTGACCGGACAGCACCTCGGGGCGGACACGCTGCTGTTCCCGGACCGCGTGGCGCAGTGGGTCGTCGCCGACTTCCCCGGACGTCCGTCACCGCACACCGCGATCGCGTTCGTGTTGACCGGTCTCGCCATGGTGTTGCTGGACACCGATGGCAGGCGTGGCCACCGTCCCTCCGCCGTGCTGGCGCCGGCCGGTGCTCTCGTGGCCGTCATCGCGCTGCTCGGTCACGCCTACGGTCTCGTGTACCTGTCCGGTGACTCGTTGATCGGCCAGATGTCGTTCAGCACGGCGATCTGCCTCATCGCCCTGTCCGCCGGACTGGTTGCCTGCCGTCCGGATCGGACGACGGCCAGGGTGTACCTCGGCGGCGCCGCGGGTGGAGAGGTGTTGCGCCAGCTGAGGCTGGCGATGACCGTGCTGCTCGTGCTGTTCGGCCTGCTGCTGAACGCAGTGGGCAGCAAGGACGCCGACGCGAGGAACACCGTCATCACCGTGTCCACCGCCGCGACGGTCTTGATCCTGTACGTCGTGTTCCTGCGTGCGGGGTCCGATTTGGACAAAGCGGATCGGGCACGGCGGAAGCTGTTCGCCGAGCTGCGCAGGGAACGGGACTTCAACGGCACGGTGCTGCGGTCATTGCGTGAAGGCGTGCTCATCGCCGATCCCGGTGGGAAGGTGCTGGAGGTCAACCCCCGCTGGTGCGAGATCACCGGATACGCCAAGGAGGAGGCGGCCGGCATCGAACCGCCGTACCCGTGGCTGCCGCTCACGTCAGGTCTGGGCGCCGACGACGACGTGGAGGAAGACGTTCTCGTGTGCCGCCAGGACGGGAGCGAGATCGCCGCCCAGGTCACCACCACCAGGGTGCGCGACACGGAGGACACCCGGCTGCTCGTCAGCAGCTATCGGGACCTCACCTCGCGCAACCAGGCCGAGGCCGAGCGACGACGGGCGGCCGAAAGGCTGGACCACTTCTTCGGCATCTCGACGGACCTGCTGTGCATCGCGGGCACCGACGGCTACTTCAAGCACCTCAATCCGGCCTGGGAACGCGCACTCGGCTACACCACCGAGGAACTGCTGAGCAGGCCGTACCTCGACTTCATCCATCCCGACGACGTGGCGAGGACCGCGGCGGAAAGCAGCCAGCAGATCGCGTTGAACCGAACCACCTTGATGTTCGAGAACCGGTACCGCTGCCGTGACGGCTCCTACCGGTGGCTCACCTGGAACGCCGTCCCCATCCCGGACGAGGGACTGGTCTACGCGGTGGCCCGTGACACCACGGCACAGCGGGCGTCCGACGACGCCGTCGCGCGTCTGGCCGCCATCGTCAACAGCACCGACGACGCCATCATCGGCCAGACCCTCGGCGGCATCATCACGAGCTGGAACCCGGCCGCCGAACGCCAGTACGGCTACACCGCGGCGGAGACCATCGGCCGTTCGATCGAGCTGATCGTGCCCACCGACGTACGCGGCGAGCTCGCCACGCTCCTGCACGCCGACGGCGAACAGTCGATCCGGTTGCACGACACCGTGCGAGTCCGCAAGGACGGCAGCCGGGTGCACGTGGAGGTGAGCGTGTCACCGATTCGCGACAGCACCGGCCAGATCATCGGCGTCTCGTCCATCGCCCGTGACGTCACCGAGCGCATCAAGGCCGAGCAACGGTTCCAGCAACTCGTCCTCGCCGCGCCCGACGCGATGCTGATCGTCGACGAGCACGGCACGATCGTGCTCGTCAACGAGCAGACCGAGCGCCTCTTCGGTTACCACCGTGAAGATCTGGTCGGCCAGTCGATCGAACTGCTGATCCCGGCACGGTTGCGGGAGAAGCACGTCGGCCACCGGCAGCGCTACCTCAAGGACCCCCGTCACCGCCGGATGGGCACCGGCATCGAACTGGCCGGCCTGCGCCAGGACGGCAGCCAGATCCCGGTGGAGATCAGCCTCGCACCACTGGACACGGAGCAGGGCACGATGGTCTCGGCGGCGATCCGCGACATCAGCGAACGCCGCGAGGCTGAACAGAAGCTCGCCGACGCCCGCGACAAGGCGGTGGCCGCCGCGGAGCTCAAGTCGCAGTTCGTCGCCATGGTCAGCCACGAGATCCGCACGCCGATGAACGGCGTCATCGGCCTGGCCGACCTCCTGCTGGACACCCCGCTGGAATCCACTCAGCGGCGCTACGTCGACGCGATCCAGACCTCTGGCCGGGCACTGCTGTCGATCATCAACGACATCCTGGACTTCTCCAAGATCGAAGCGGGCAAGCTCAAACTGGTCGAAACCGACTTCGAGCTCGACAAGGTCCTCGAGGAGGTCGTTCAGGCGGTAGCCCAAACCGCCCGCGACAAGCACGTCGAAGTCGTCTGCGACTACCCGCCGAACCTGCCCACCGCACTCCGCGGCGACGACGGCCGGCTGCGCCAGGCTCTGCTCAATCTCCTGGGCAACGCCGTCAAGTTCACCGAAGAGGGCAGCGTACTGCTGCGTGCGGAACCGCTGCCAGACGACAGGTCCCGGATCACCTTCACCGTCCTCGACACCGGCATCGGCATCGCCCCGGACGACCTGGCTCGCCTGACCGAACCGTTCTCCCAGGCCGACGCCGCCAGCACCCGCAGGTACGGGGGCACCGGTCTCGGCCTGACGATCACCCGGCAGCTCGTGGAACTGATGGGCGGCACCCTGGAAATGACCAGCCGGCTCAAGGAAGGCAGCCGTTTCTGGTTCACCCTCCGGTTCGCGCCCCAGGAACACCCGCTGATGAAGCACATCCGCGTGCCGCTGCACAGCCACATCACCGGCAACCGGCTGCTCGTCGTCGACGACAACCCGACCAACCTGCACCTGATCAGCAGGCACACCAAGGCGTGGGGCATGAACCCGACCGCGGTGTCCGACGGCCTCGCCGGCCTGGAACATCTGCGCGAGGCGGCATGCACCGGCCGTCCGTTCGGGCTGGCAGTGGTCGACCAGCACATGCCGAACCTCGACGGCATCGGCCTGATCCACGCCATCGCCGCCGACACGCACATTCCACCTGTCAAGGTCGTTCTGCTGACCTCCGGCTCGTACCACGACGACCGACTCGCCGAGAACGCGGGTGCGGCGGCGCTGCTGCCCAAACCGATCGGTCCGTCCCAGCTTTACAACTGCCTGCTCGAAATCGTCACCCCGGACGCGTTGCCCCCCGATCCGCGTGGCCCGGTGGAGACGATCGCCACCGCGAGCCGCGGCCGGATCCTGCTGGCCGAGGACAACGAGATCAACCAGATGGTCGCCGTGGAAACCCTCACCAGGATGGGTTACCAGGTGGACGTCGCCCAGGACGGGCACGAGGTCCTTGAACTCGCGGGCACCAAGCCGTACCTGGCGATCCTGATGGACTGCCAGATGCCGAGAATGGACGGCTACACCGCCACGACCGAGCTGCGCAGGCGCGAGCAGGGCGGCAGGCGCATCCCGATCATCGCCATGACAGCACACGCACTCGCCGAGGACCGTGAGCGCTGCCTGGCTGCGGGCATGGACGACTACCTCACCAAACCCGTTGACACCGGCAAGCTGCAGCGCGCCCTTGACGAGTGGAGTGTCGGCACCAGGGCATGATCGTCGTCACGGTCCCGGTCAACCGCTGGCTGAACCGTGGCCGCGAGGACTTCGCGGCCACGTCTGTCCAGTGTGGACCAGATGCACCGTTTGCTCCGCCGCCAGCCCGCCCAGCCAGACCAACGGCCTCATGCCACCCGCGCGTCGTGATGGCGTCCAGAACCCGATCGGCACATTGCCCCGGAGTCAGCAGGTCGCCCGGCAGCACCGGCGGCAACTCTGAGCTCGCGGCCAGCGAAACCGTTGTGCTCAACCACATCGGCGGAACGCTCGCCGTGCTCTGCCGGTCAGACGGCGTTCTCGCGCACCGCGAGGACGTGCCCGCACTCACGGAGCTGATCGACAGCCGCCGTGTCGCCGCGATGGCGCATCGCCCCGGCCCGAGCGTCGTGCTGAGCAGGCAGTCGGGTGCGGACAGCCGTGGTGTCGTCGTGCTGTCGCGCAACGCGAACGTCGCCACGGGGAAGGTCGGCGCGGACAACGCCGCCGAGGTGCGCAGCCGGGCAGCGGCACTGGCCGGCGTGCCCGAGGAGCAGCTGCTGATCGCGTCCACCGGCGTGATCGGTCGGCCGTACCCGATGGACCTGATCCGGTCGAGCATGGACGCACTGCCGTCACCACTGCAGAGCGCCGACTTCCCCGCCGCGGCCCGCGCGATCATGACCACGGACACCCGGCCCGAGGTCGTGAGCCTGCGCTGCGGCGATGCCACCGTGCTCGGCATCGCCAAGGGCGTCGACATGATCGAGCCGAACATGGCGACCATGCTGGCGTTCTTCTTCACCGACGCGGAGGTCGAGGCCGCCGATCTGGACACCGTTTCCGGCGGGTGGTGGACCGCACGTTCAACGCGCTCAGCATCGACACCGACACGTCGACCAGTGACAGCGCGGTGGTGTTCGCCAACGGGCTGGCGGGCGCGGTCGACCTCGCCGAGTTCGAGGAGGTCCTGTACCGCGCGACGCTGACGCTCGTGCGCGACATCGCCTCGGACGGCGAGGGCGCGACGAAGCTCGTCGAGGTCAGGGTCACCGGGGCGAGGGACGACGCGCAGGCCAAGCTCGTCGGCAAGAGCATCGTCAACTCACCGCTGGTGAAGACCGCCGTGCACGGTGCGGACCCCAACTGGGGGAGGGTTGCCATGGCCATCGGCAAGCTGGAGGACGAGACCGACATCGATCAGGACGCGGTCAGCATCCACTTCGGCGACCTGGAGCTGTACCCGACCCTGACCGACGAGGCCGGGCTGGCTGCCGCGTCCCAGTACATGAAGGGCGACGAGATCGTGATCTCGGTCGACCTCGGCATCGCGAACGGCGCCTTCACCGTCTACGGCTGCGACCTGACCGACGGCTACGTCCGCATCAACGCCGACTACACGACCTGATCGAGCGCCCGGACGCTGACAGCGAGCCCAGCTTGTGGGGATGCGGGTCTCCATCGAAGGCGAACTCGAACCGCAGGTGCGACGACACCTCCCGTACCAGCCGCGTCAGCTCCGGGTGGTCGCCGAAGTCGCCGGTCTCCTGCCGAGCTCGGTCGCCTGGAGTGTCAGAAGGCGTCCTCGGTGAAGTCGATCGGCGTGTCGTCGTCGAAGTCGTTGCGGGACCGTGTGGTGCGCTGCTGACCCGCCGCGACGATCTCGTCGGGGTTCTGGCCCTCCTTGATCGCCGTGTACGCCCGCTTCAGCGACGGCATGCTGCTCTGCATCGCACGTTGCACGTCGGGATCGTTGACGGCCTTGCCGGACGAGATGTCCCGCCAGGACATCTCGCCCGAGTCGACCTTGCGCTGCAGGTCCTTCAGCGCGTTCGGCGCGTCCTTCGACCGTGCGAACTTCTCGATCTCGGCGATGTCCGCGGGGGACAGGTCGCTGCCGCGGGTCTGCACCTTGGACGCTTCAAGAGCGACCTTCTCCAACCGCGAGCCCTTGGCATCGAGATCCTGTTGCCACGCCTGCAACTGCTGGCGAGCGCTGTCGTACGGGAACGTCATTCCGCACCGCCCGAACTCGAAGAACTGCGCTCTGCCCAGCGCTCTTCCTTCTGCGCGTCCTTGTACTTGCTGCGCGCCTTGTACCCGCTCTTGGCCGCGCCCCACGCGCCGCTGCCCACGGCGGACGTGCCGTCGCCCAGCTTCTCCGTGCCGTCCTGCCACGTGTCGACCACGTCGAAGAAGTCGTTGACGTCCCGCACGTCCGGGATCCTGGCCAGCGCGGTGCCCATCAGCTTGATGCCGTCGATCATGCTCTTGACGCCCTCGATGAGCGTCTGCATGGACTGGATCAGCTTGCGCACCTGGTCGACGATGTTGACCACGTCGTAGACCATCCACACGGCACGACCCCAGCCGACGAGCGGGATCCACGCGGTCATCGCGGCCTTCATCAGCTTGTCGCAGATCTTGTCGAGCAGGGTCAGCGCGAGCTTCGCGGCCGACCGGCAGGAGCTCGCCATGTTCTTGAACCGGTCGCCGATGAACTTCGCGACCTGCGAGTCCCACTCGATCGCCGTGGTCCACGTGCGGCGCATGCGATTCTCGAAGCTCTGCGCGGCGCCGCCGTCCCAGTTCGGCGAGAGCTCCTCGATGCTGTTGTTGACGTTGTGCCGCACGTTGTCCAGCGCCTTGGCGACCCGGTCCCACGCGGCGGCGTTCGCGTCGATCTTCTCGAAGTCGCCGGCCAGCGGCATGACCAGGTCGCGCACCAGGTCGTCGCCGGTGACCTGCTGGTAGATCCAGTTGACGCCCTGGATCTTCCACCCGGCGGCCTCGATCAGCTCCTTGACGGTCTGCCGGCCGGGCCGGTCGTCGGGCGCGGCGCGCAGCGCGACGTTCGGATCTTCAACGTCCTGGTAGCCGTTGCAGACTCCGCCGGTCATTCGCCCACCCCCAGGAACCGCTCCAGCCAGGACGGGGGCTCCGTCTTGCCGCCCGCGGTGTCGATCAGGCAGACCGCGACCTCGTCCGCCTTCTCGTAGGCGTGGGCCGACTTGACCAACGCCTCGGCGTCCTGGCTCATCTTCTTGTTGGCGGCGTCGAGCGTCTCGCCGTAGAGCTGCGCAACCCCGGTCACGACGGGATCGAGCAGCGACAGCAGCCCGGTGAACCCGGACGTGTCCCCACCCTTGAGGATCGCGTGCTCCCGGATCGTCAGGAAGTGCTCGGCCTGACGTTCGAGCAGCCCGCTGTAGCCGCGCAGCTCATCTGGCACGACGTGGAACTTCTCTCCCATGGCGGTCATGACGCCTGGCCCCGATGTGCGGTTCCGTCGCATTCGGCCCAATAGGCAACTCGAATCACGTTCGTCCATGACCGCCGTCGAATCTGCTTGATGTGGTGAAGTCAGGTTGGCGTGTCCGGTGACGGCCGCACAGCTGATCAGTGTTACTCGGTAGGTCCGGACTGAGTGTTGAGTCTGTCGGCAGGTACCTGCTCGATGCGGGTCCAGCCTTTCCATCCCCGTTCCTCGAGGATGGCCACGACCCGCGCGGCGCCCGGTGAGGAGTTGACCATTGTCGTGTCCAGCAGGGTGACGAACTGATCGTCGAAGCCGTCGGCATCCGTGACGCAGGCTTCCAGGGCGCGAATCCTCAGGCGCTCCAGGATGTCGGCGATCTCGACGATGCGCGGATCATCGGCCGGGCCGTCGAGTGGTCCCTGGAGAAAGCTGTAGAGCTTCACCATGTCGGGGTCGTCCAGCTGCTCGTGCTTCTGGGCGATCACGGCGTCGATCAGGTGTGGCACCTGGGCGGCGATCATGATCCAGACATCCCGCTCCATCTCGATGTACTGCTCCTCGACGCCCAGACCGCGCAGCCGGTCGAGATAGCCCACGACGCTCTGCGGGAGCGTCAGCTGCTCTCCGGCTGAGAGTCGGGCGAGCCGTTTGCGGGTGCTTTGCAGCCGCCGGATCTCGGCGCGCAGGTCCTTGTCGATCTCCTGGACGCCGGCGGTGAACTCCTCCTGGCCGGCGTCGAGGAGTTCCTGCACCCGAGCCAGCGGCACGCCGGCATCGGCGAGGATGTGGATCCGGATCAGTCGCACCACCGCGGCGGCGTCGTAGGTGCGGTAGCCGGACTGGTCGCGTTCTGGCTCCGGCAGCAGCCCGATCTGGTGGTAGTGGCGCACCGCTCGCACAGTCACCCCCGCGTACGCCGCCAGCTGGCTGATGGTGAGCATGGGACCCAGCCTGCCTCAGGCGATCTTCCGGCGATAGGCGGCGATCGCGAAGACGTACGCCACGACGAGAATGCCGGCGCACCAGGCGAGTGCGATCCAGATGGTGTCGCCGACCGGCTGCAGGGCGAACAGGTCGCGGATCGTGTTGACGATGGACGTCACCGGCTGGTTCTCGGCGAACCAGCGCACCGGGCCGGGCATGCTCTCCGTGGGCACGAACGCCGAGCTGACGAACGGCAGGAACATGAGCGGGTACGCGAACGCGCTCGCGCCCTCGAACGACGTCGCGGAGAGGCCGGGGATCACCGCGATCCACGTCAGGGCCAGGGTGAACAGGAGCAGGATGCCTGCGACCGCAAGCCATTCCAGCACGCCCGCCCCGGAGCGGAAGCCCATGAGCAGTGCGACGGCCACGACGATCACGAGCGAGATCAGGTTGGCGACCAGCGAGGTGACGACATGTGCCCACAGCACCCCCGACCGTGCGATCGGCATGGACTGGAATCGCTCGAAGATCCCGCTCTTCATGTCTGCGAAAAGCCGGTACGCGGTGTAGGAGATGCCTGACGCGACCGTCACGAGCAGGATGCCGGGCAGCATGTAGTCGATGTAGTGGATCGGACCGGTGTCGATCGCGCCGCCGAACACGTAGACGAACATCAGCATCATGGCGATCGGCGTGATGACGGTCGTGATGATGGTGTCCATGCTGCGGGTGACATGGCGCAGCGTCCGTCCCGTGAGCACACCGGTGTCGGCGAAGAAGTACGCGGTCATCCTCGGTTCCTTGTCGTCGTGCCGGCGGTGTCGCGCGGGTCGTCGTCGCCGATGATCGCGAGGAAGATCTCCTCCAGGGTGGGCTGCTTCTCGACGTACTCGACGGTGGCGGGCGGGAGAAGCTGCTTGAGCTCGTCGAGGGTGCCGTTCGCGATGATCCGGCCCTGGTGCAGGATCGCGATCCGGTCGGCCAGGTGTTCGGCCTCGCCGAGGTACTGGGTGGTGAGCAGCACCGTCGTGCCGTGGCTGGCGAGCTCCTTGACCGTCTGCCACACCTCGATGCGCGCCTCGGGGTCGAGCCCGGCCGTCGGCTCGTCCAGGAAGATCACCGGTGGATTCCCGATGAGGCTCATCGCGATGTCGAGACGGCGGCGCATGCCACCGGAGTAGGTCGACGCCCTGCGCGTGGCCGCGTCGGTCAGCGAGAAACGCCTCAGCAGGTCGTCCGCGATCGCGCCAGGATCCTTGAGGTGCCGCAGCTTGGCGACCAGAACGAGGTTCTCCCGCCCGCTGAGGATCTCGTCGACGGCGGCGAACTGTCCGGTGAGGCTGATGGACTCCCGTACGTTCGCCGGTTGCGTGGCGACGTCGAAGCCGTTGACGCCGGCCGTTCCCGCGTCGGCCTTCAGGAGCGTGGCCAGAATTCGCACGATCGTGGTCTTGCCCGCTCCGTTCGAGCCGAGCAGGGCGAAGATGCTGCCCCGCGCCACGTCGAAGTCCACGCCACGCAGCACTTCGAGCTTTCCGTACGACTTCACCAGACCTTGCACGCGAATCGCCGGACCGGCGATCGATTGAGCTGTCATGGCCACAGGATGGAGGGTTGACGCGGCGTCAAGGTCAAGCCCGGTGCCGAAGCGCTGATAACCGTCGTGTCATCGGTCGTTGCGATGTTCGCCGTTGATCGCCGTCGTGTTGGCCGGGAGTCTCGGGGCGTCACGGCACACGTCTGACACCGGCCATGTCTTCGGCGTGGTCGGTGTCAGGGCGGTGTCAGTGGTGTGTCTGGTCGATCGGCGACTGTGGGCACATCAACTTCCGAAACACGGGACACAACAAGGGGAGATTTGTCATGCCTGCTTTCGGTACGCCGGACGACACACCCGAACAGGGCCACGTTGGGCGCCGGACCGTGTTGAAGGGCGTAATGGGTGCCGGCGCGCTCACTGCCGTCACCGGCCTCGTCGGCCGGGGAACCGCTTCCGCGGACGTCTCCGGAAGCGACAGTGGTGAGTGCGGTGTCGCGCGCGGTTGGGGGAAGGTCGCCGACGCGTTCCGCAAGAACTTCGAGGGAGGCGGCGAGCTCGGCGCGGCGTGCAGCGTCTATGCGGGCGGTCGCCTCGTGGTCAACTTGTGGGACGGCCTCGCCGACCGCGAGACGAACCGGCCGTGGCGCAGGGACACCGTCATGCAGGTCGCCTCCACGACGAAGGGCGCGACCGCGATCTGTGCCCACCTGTTGGTGCAGCGCGGTTTGCTGGATCTGGACGCTCCGGTGGTCCGGTACTGGCCGGAGTTCGGCGCGAACGGCAAGGACCGGATCCCGGTGCGCTGGTTGCTGTCCCACCAGGCCGGTCTGCCGATCGTCGACGGGCCACTGACCTTCGAGCAGGCGTGCGCCTGGGACCCGGTCATCCGCGCGTTGGAGGCACAGCCGCCGCTGTGGCAGCCGGGTACGCAGCACATCTACCACGCCAACACCTTCGGATACCTGGTCGGCGAGGTCGTGCGGCGGATCACCGGCAAGTCACTCGGCACGTTCTTCGCCGAGGAGGTGGCCCGGCCGCTCGGGCTGAGTGCCTGGATCGGGATGCCCGCCCAGCACGAGCCACGGGTCGCGAAGATTCACGCCGCGCCGTTCAGCATGGAGGAACTGCTCGCCGGGATGATCAAGGCGACCGGACTCGACGCGGACACGGTCACCGCATGGGTCACCGCCCTGTACAGCCCGGGCTCCGTCGCGATCCGCGCCGCCGAACTCGGCGGCGCCTTCACCTCGACCGACTACTTCACCACACCTGCCTGGCGCGCGTCCGAGCACCCGGCCGCGAACATGGTCGCCGACGCACACTCGATCGCCCGGATGTACGCCGCCACGGTCAGCAACGTCAACGGCGTGCGACTGCTCAACCGGGCAACCGTCGAGACAGCGACAGAAGTCCACACCGACACGACATCGATGTACGGGCTGCCGCCGGGGCTGAACATCCCCGCTGACCGCTCCTTCAACATGTCACTCGGGTTCTGGCGGGCCTGCCCGCCGTACCCGATGCTCAGTCCGGCGTCGTTCGGCCACCCCGGCTCCGGCGGCTCGGTCGGCTTCGCAGACCCCGACGCCCGTGTCGGCTTCGGCTACGCCACCAACCTCTGGAACTTCCGGCCCGACGACCCGCGGGCGATGAACCTGGCCAAGGCGTCCGGACCTGCCTCGGATGACGCTCGAACAATCCGCTATTGCCTGACCGTGCCGAACTCGCGCGGGCCGAGCTCCGTCACCACGTCGACGAAGCCGCGCCCGCGCGGGTGCAGCACGTCCTTGCGCCACACCAGAACCCACTCGGTGATCGGTGCGTCGTGGACCGGCACGAAGGCGACACCCGGGGTCGAGTAGTAGTGCGGGACGTGCTCGTTCAAGGGCGCCAGACACTCGCGGGCGGCGATTCGTGAGAGCACCATGTGGAAGGTGCCGATCAGCGGACCCCGCGGAACGCGACGGCCGCTGGGAGTGTGTTGGGGCAACATCGACTGAGCCCAGTACTCGGGCACTCGTGGACCAGGGTCGATGAACACCCGGTCGGCGAAGTCCTCCAGCGACACCGACGACCGGTCGGCCAGGTCGTGCCCCGACCACACCGCCATGGGTGGAGCTTCGTGACATCGAGATCTTCTTGGCGCTCGCCGAGGAGTTGCACTTCGGGCGAGCCGCGGAGCGGTTGCACGTGTCTCAGGCGCGGGTCAGTCAGGCGATCAAGACGCAGGAGCGCCGGATCGGCGGGACGTTGTTCGAGCGCACCAGCCGCGCGGTGACGCTGACCTCGCTCGGTGAGGTGGACGTGGCGGTGCTGTGGCGGCCGGTGCGGGAGCCGGACCTGGTTGAGGGATCGGTGGTGTTGACCGAGGACCGGGTGCTGACCCCCACCGCCATAACACCCGACAACAACGAAGTTATCGATCCCGGCGGCTCAGGAGCGATCGTGGCGCCAGGCCGATCACGACAGATGAGCCTCCACTGCGGTGACCGCGGCACGGACACCATTTTCCGCTTGTATCCCGGCACCGACTTCAAGAGCACGGGCCCGCATCTCGACGGCCTTGGTGATCGCCGAAGCAAGTGCATCGGCCGCCAATCCCTTGTGCGGAACGGGATCTGGTGCGACTCCGATCGCCTGCATTCGCCGGGCCCAGTGTGGCTGGTCGGCGACGAACGGACAGATGACCTGAGGTGTCCCCGCTGCCAGTGCGGCCGCGGTCGTTCCTCCGCCGCCGTGATGCACGACAGCGGTGACACGGCCGAACAGCCAGTCGTGCGGTACCTGGTCCACGACAAAGAGTTCGTCGGAAGTGTCGGCTGCCAAGCCTCCCCAGCCGGTGGCGACCACCGCGCGAACGCCGGCGGCGCGCACGGTTTGCGCGACGATCTCGCCGGTGCGTTGGGCGTCGCGGCCTGCCATGCTGCCGAATCCCACGTAGATCGGCGTCGGCCCGTTCTCGACGAACTCCTTCAACGCGGGATCGGGCGACCACGAGTCCGATCGCGGCAGGTACCAGAAGCCGGTGGTGCGCACGGTTTCCGGCCACGCCGGATCCACGGGTGTCACCCGGCCGCTGAATGCCTGCAGCACCAGGGCCGGCGCCGGCCCGCGGCCACCGGGCAGGCCGAGATCGTTGGTGCGCCAGGAGTTCACGATCCCCGAGTACGCCCGCAACGTCGCCCGCACGACCAGGTAGGTGGCGCGGTTGAACATCCTGGGCAGCTTCGGCAACGGCACCATCGGGCACGGGAACAGCGCTGTCGGTACCCAGCCCGGTTGCAGCGTCGCGAGCACCGCCGGGACGCCGAGCATCTCCGCCGCGTGCTGGGCGGGCACGCTCGGCGTGTGCACGACGACGTCCGGGCGAACCTCACGCGCGATTCTTCCGGTGTCCCGCAACACGTCCGCCATGAGGGGTTTGATCCGGCGGACGGTCCTGATCGCGGTGATCTTCCCGCGAACACCGCGATAGCCGCCCTCGATCGCCTCCTTCAGCAACGGCTCGTTCAACAACCGGTTCGGGCCCTCGTCCAACGGGGCGAACGGCACCGCGTGCTCCGCAGCCGCCGCTGCGAACGACTCCGGTGCGGCGAGCACAGCCTCGTGACCAGCAGCACGGAGCTCGACGGCGAGCGCGAGCAACGGTTGAACGTCACCACGTGTGCCGTGCGTGACCAGCAAGGCTTTCAACCAGATCTCCCTTGAGCGGCCGTAGGTTCTCTTCCCACCAGCGCAACGCCTCATCTGTGGCACGGAAGATGTCCAGCGCGTCGCCGAGCATCTCGGCGGCGACGAGTGCGAGCGAGGTGTCGAAGCCGGGGTCGGGCTCGGTGACGAAGTCGAACCAGTCGTCCTCGCCGTTCGTGAAGGTCACCGTGACACCGCAGTCGTCCGGGCGCAGAGCGCGTACTTCGTCGATGCGGTAGGACACCGAGTCGCCGAGGCTGCGGCGAAGCACGGCCGTCACGTCGGGGTCGAGTCGCAGCCCGAGCCGTCGTGCGGCGTCGAGGCCGTCAGCGGTGCGGGTGAAGGCGCACTGGGCTGGGCCGCCCACCAGTACGAGGTCCCAGTCGCTGCGACGCAAGCGATACGCGGTTGCCAGACCGGCGAGGCCGGTGCCGATGACGAGGGCTCTCCTGGTGAGCATGACCGGTCTCTTTTCCCACGGCGGATACGTCACGCCGACCAGGCTTCCCGGCACACCAGTCCATGAAGGGTAGGCCGTGCCGGCGCCGAGCGGAAGACCGCTCAGGCCGCAATTGGGTCACCAGCAGCTTGTGGTGATGGCGGAGGCCGAACTGGATCTACCGACCTCGGTGGTCAGGGTTCGTCGGCACGGTGGTTCCACACGTGCACGCCCGCGCAAGTCAGGAGTGCGACGACGCCGAAGAAGATCAGCGAGAAGGCCGCCACGGCCGCGCCCAAGAGAATGAGGAGCGCTCCAAGCAGGCTGACAGCCAGTACCGCGAGCTTGCGGCGGCGGGTCCGCACCGAACTCGGGCCCTTGCTCAGCAGGCCGGCGAGGGCGGGATCCGACGCGGTGAACTGGCGTTCGATCTCCGCGAGCTGCTGTTGTTCGTGACGACTGAGCATGGCCTGCTCCAGCTGTCTCGTACATGGCCGTTTCCGTGGGGGATACCCGGTCGGTCCTCCCGCAAACAAAGGGGAGTGGCACGCCTGTGGGGTTCTTGGATCGCTTCCGCCGCAAGATCGCCGCACAGGGCCATCCCACCACAGCCGCATCGATCACGCCCGCGCCCATGGCCACTCGCCGGTGGTCTGGGGCATCGGTCTGGGTTCCGCACGGCACGACCGTCCAAATCGGACGTTACTCCGTGCAGGACGGGATGATCTACGTCGGTCAAGTGCCGGAACAGTTGTGGGGCACCGACCAGATGCCGGAGAGCATCGACCCGCTCTGAAGGTCAGTTGCACGAACGTGGATCACGTCGGTCGCGGGATGCCCTACTGGCCCGCCTACCACTCGATCAGCGGCTACCTCTCCTGGCTCCGAGATACGCCGCCAGATGTGCTGGTGGTACGAGGCTGACGATGTACCGTCCTATTTGGACGCTGCTGCTCAGCGGCTCCTCGAGGAAGGCCGCGAGTCGTATCGGCGCCTGTCGCTCGGCGAGAACCCGGTGCTCGCGTGGGTGCACGGCGTCACCACGGACGATGTGGACAGTGCGCCACGCGGCAGCGGGCATTGGTGACAACGGATCTGCGCACCGTGCTCTGGCCGACGCACGGTTGACCGCCGAGCTGTGGCGGCACTACCTGCGCCGGCTGTCCACCTCGACCGGATCTGCCGGTGACCGGCTGGTACGGCGCTCGCTGACGCCCGCAGGCGGGCGAACGCCGGCTGTCACGGTCAGTCCTTGATCTCGATCTTCCTTGGTTGTGCGGCCTCCGCCTTCGGAATGCGCAGCGTCAGCACGCCGTCGTGCAGGTGCGCGTCGATGTCGTCCGTCCGGACGTCCGCCGGCAGATTCGTCCGGTACTCGAACGAGCCGGTGCGCCGCGTCCGCCGGCGGAACATGCCTTCACGCTCG
This sequence comes from Lentzea indica, assembly GCF_012184385.1. Lineage (GTDB taxonomy): Bacteria > Actinomycetota > Actinomycetes > Mycobacteriales > Pseudonocardiaceae > Lentzea > Lentzea indica. Next base: position 10,770 of record NZ_VSRL01000053.1, on the reverse strand, counting down.
GTTTCCTTCAGCTCTCCGCTCACCACCAGGTCGTTGCCGGTCAGCTGCACGGAGATGTCTTCGCGCTTGACACCGGGCACGTCGATCTCGACGACGTAGGAGTCGCCGGTCTCGCACACGTCAGCCAGCGGCGACCAGTTTCCTGCCGTCGGCGTGTCGGTGTTGAAGGTGCGGTCCCACAACCGGCCCATCTGGGTGTACAGGTCTTCGAATTCGCGGAACGGGTCCCACCGCGAGAGCTGGCGGCCCGGCCGCTGAGCAGGCAATGTCATTTCTGCTCCCTGTGTCGTGGCTTCATTGCCTGGGTACCCCTCTGTCCGGTGCGAAACGCCCCGGTAGAGCCGGCCGTGCGCAGGGACGGGCGCGCCAGCCACAGCGGCTCGTCCGAGCGAGAGCACCACGCAACTTGTCAGAGCTGGAGATGGAGCTCATTCCCCTCAACGAGGTGGACTCGTGAGCCGAGGACACCTCGCAGGTGTTCGGCCTCCTCGCGGGAGGCGTGGTGCAGGCGCATGCGCCGGGCCCGCAGCGGTGTCATGCGCAACGCGGTCAGCTCGCCCGTGCCGGGGTCGACCGAGGCGAAGCACAGCAGGCGAAGATCGGCTCGATACCTGTCGAATCCGGGGATGCCCTCGTAGTCGTTGATCAGATCACCGCAGCCGTAGAGCACGAGCTTGCCGTGGTGGACCTCGATCCGACGGGGATGGTGGGACGAGTGGCCGTGCAGAACATCCACCCCGGCGTCGAGCAGCCGGTGCGCGAAGCGGACCTGGTCGGCGGGAACGTGGTAACCCCAGTTGGCACCCCAATGCACCGACACGATGACGACGTCGCCGGGTCGCTTGACCTGCCGCACCCTGGCGGCGACCGCGTCGGCGGTGGCGGGGGACAGGTCGGGCAGCAGGGCGACGCCGGGCCGCGTCCCCGTCGCGGCCCAGTCCCGAGGAACGCCGCTGGACGTGTCGGCGAAGGAGAACACGACCACACTGCCCGTACTGACAGGAACGATCGCGGGACTGCCCGCCTCGTGCGCGTCGTGGCCGGCTCCCGCGGCCTTGATCCGCGCCACGGCCAGTGCGTCGAGGGTGTCCCGCAGACCACCGCGGCCGAAGTCCAGGACGTGGTTGTTGGCAACGGAACACACGTCCGGCCGGGCTGCGGTCAGGCATCCGATGTTCTCGGGCGTCATTCGGTAGTGCACCCGCTTGCGCGTGTCGATGGCGGCGCTGTGGGTGATGGAGGTTTCCAGGTTGATCACGCGGGCGTCGGGTGCTGCGTCGTTCAGCACGGCCAGGGCGTCACCCCATGGCCAGGAACAGTCGACGGGACGGGGGATCGGGCCGTTGACGGCCTCCGCCAGTTCCACGTAGGCGCGGGCATCACGCATCACGGGCTCCCACAGCCGCGGATCACCGGGGTGCGGCAGGATCTGGTCGACGCCGCGGCCGGTCACGACGTCGCCGGCGAGGAACACCGTGGTCACGGCAGGGTGCCTGTCAGGGCTGCCGCGGGAGGACTGTTGTCGGGTCCATGAGACCCGAGTACCCGCACGGGCGACGCCCTGACCCGGTCGTCAGGCCGGCGGCGTGATGGCGTTGGCGCTGATGGTGAACACGCAGATGTCGTCGTCCTGTTCCTCCCGGACGATGTGGGCCACCAGGTAGGACGGCAGTTTCTCGACCGCGACATCGGCGGTGAGCAGTTCGCACAGGTGCCGGACCATGGCGTCGACGTCGGTGTTCCGGCGTTCCACGAGCCCGTCGGTGTACCAGAGCATGACGTCGCCGGGCAGCAGATTCAGCGTGGCCTCGGGGTAGGCGCAGTCGCGGGTGACCGCGCCGAGCGCGGGGCCGTGGGGATGGTCCAGCGGTTGCGCGCGTCCGTTCCGGCACAGCACGGGTTTCGGATGACCCGCGTTGCTGTAGGTGAGCAGGCGGTCGCCTTGGCGGTAGGTACCGAACATCATCGTGGTCATCGCGAGGTTCGCGTCGGCGAGCACGAGCCGGTTGAGCCGCCGCAACACCGAACCAGGGGAACCGTCCTCCAGCGCGTACGCGTGCACGCCTGCCCGGATCTGCCCCATGGTCGTCGCGGCTTCGACGTCGTGGCCGGCGACATCGCCGATGACGAACCCGAACAAGCCGTCCCCGAGAGCGAAGCAGTCGTAGAAGTCCCCGCCGATACCGGCCAGGCAGTCGGCGGGCTCATAGGCGACGCTCATGCTCACACCGGGGATCTCCGGGATCGACGCGGGCAACAGCGCGTGCTGGAGACGGACGAGGGCGTCGCGGTCGACGCGTCGGCCTGCTCGCGCCGCCTCGGCCTCGGCGCGAGCACAGCGAGCAGCGTCTTCGGCGGCGCGTTGCGCGGTCTTGTCCAGCGCGGTTCCTTGCACCCTGACCACGGCGCCGGTGTCGTCGAGCACGGGTTCTCCCGCGCTGATCACGCTGATCGTGACGCCATCCGGCCGGATCATCCGGATCTCCGCGCCTGCCGGGCAGCCGGCGCTGAGCGCTTCGTGGTACTGCCGGGCGATCTCCTGGTCGTCCGGGTGCACCATGGCGAACGCCGCCTCGGCATCAGGTGTGTGATCGACACCGGCGATCGCGCACATCTGCCGGGACCACCGCACCCTGCCGGTCGCCAGGTCGATCTCCCACGAGCCCAGCCCGCCGATGCGCTGTGCCTGTTCCAGCCGGTGAACCAGATCGACCTGAGCGTGCCTGTACGCACCTTCGGTCTCGAGCGCGGCGAGCTTCCTCAGCTGGGTCACGTCCTGCACGGTCACGGCGACACCGACGACGGACCCGGTCCGGCCACGCAACGGGAACCGGTTGACGAGCAGGTGCAGGTCCTCGTCCGGAGTGGACAGATCGAGTTCGACGTCGTGGTCCACCTCGCCGGTGCGCAGCACGTGCCGCACCCGGTCCTGGACAGCACGTACAAGATCGGTCGTGTGCACGCCGGAGATCGGCCTGCCCACCAGCTGGCTCGCCGCCATGTCGTGCAGCGCCGCGTGATAGTTGTTCACGTAGACGTAGTGCAACGCGTCGTCGAACACCGCGAATCCGAGCGGGGCATCGTCCAGCACAGTGCGGAGCAGCCGCTCGTCTTCGGGGCCAGGAGCGACACCGTCCCCGGACATGGGGCCGGTCGCCGGGTCAGGACGCACGCCAGCAGCCAACCACACGCCGCACCCGTGCACACCGCCGATCGTGTCGAGTTGGGGCGAACCACCTGATCGTTTGGTGGTTGCCGGTGGGCTACCGCGGTTTGCGGCCCACCGCGGCAAGACCGGTGAACCGCTCAGGGTGCTCGTCGACGTCGTCGAGCGACTCGGGGCGCCACAACGGGAGGAAAACCACTCCGGGGTCAACGAGATCGAAACCGTCGAACAGTGCGGTCACCTCAGGCCGGGACCGCATGGTCATCGGCGTCGGCGTACGGCGGTAGAGGTCCTGGTGCGAGCCGGCCTTCACCGGTTGACCGTCCTGGCTGGCGTGGGAGACGACGAGGAAGCTGCCGGGTGCCATCGCGTCGCGGTAGCTCGCGATGATCTTGGCTGGATCGTCGCTGTCGGGCACGAAGTGCAGTACCGCCACCATCATGACCGCGATCGGCTGGTCCAGGTCAAGCAGCGACCGCACGTCGGGGTGGCTCAGGATCGTGTCCGGATGGCGCAGGTCGGCGTGGACCACCGCGGTGAGCTCGTCGCCGTCGAGGATGTTGCGGCTGTGGGTGACGGCGATCGGGTCGCTGTCCACGTACACGACCCGAGCGTCCGGAACGGCTCGCCGGGCGGCTTCGTGCACGTTGCCCACGGTGGGAATGCCCGAGCCGAGGTCGAGGAACTGCCGAATGCCCTGCGCGACGCAGAAACGCACCGCACGCCGCAGGAACGCCCGGTTGGCCTGCATGATCAGCGGCAGATCCGGCCACATCGCGATCGCCTGCTGTGCCATCTCGCGGTCGACGGCGAAGTTGTGCGCCCCACCGAGGTAGTAGTCGTAGACCCTGGCAGCGCTGGGACGGGTCAGGTCGATGTCACTGGACGGTGCGACTGGCCCCTCGGTCACGACACCACTCTCCACTCTGCAGCCTCGAAGTGCTGTCAGACCCTACCGGCGAGAGTGTTCGAAGCGCGTCGGGTTTCGCCGGTGTGCACGCACGGGCGCTACACCGCGTGGCGGACGATGTTGCTTTCGGTAGTCACTGGACGGTGGGGCCGTACGGCGGCCATGGCTTCGGGCAACGTCGGGACGCAGTGCAGCGCGCGGTCGGTGTCGGTGGCGCGCAACGGCCTCAGGACCGCCCGCTGTCCGGCGACGACCGCGAAGGCGACATCACGTCGATCTGCCTGCTCACGCATCTGCACCAGCAGGTTCACGCCGGCGGCGCCGAAGAACGTGACCGGGCTCAGATCGACCACCAGCGCGGCGGGTGCCCTGGCCATCCGAGCACGCTGCTGAACCCGAACAGGCGCTCAACCTCAGGTCGTTGTCCTGCAGCATCCAGGTTGATCCGGGCCAGGACGAACCGGCAACGCCGCGTCGCTACAAGTACTGGGCGTCCTCGACTTCCGCATCACTCGTCCACACCCGGACCGCCAGAACATGCCTGAAGTTGACCAACGTCTGCGCTGAACGTGCACGTCCTTCCACCCTGTCCGGCCGACCGGCCGAAAAGTGCATGGTGGCCCCCTCCTCCAGCGCTTGGTGAAGCCGCTCGATGGCCGCTTCCACCGACTCGAACTCGGCACTTCCCACGGTGAACGGTTCACCCAGCACCGGCTGGACCCAGATCACCAGATCGGACTTCGCATCCATAGCGGTCAGAGTTCCCCGACCGCACCGGCACGACACCGGGAGGGAAGACGGGCCCAGGAGCGACACGATGCGGCATCCATTGTGGACGTTGCAGCTGTCCTGGCCCCGTGACAGGAGCGTCGTGGGTGCGCAGCATAGGTGGCATGGGTGCAGTGAAGTCGGCGACATGGTGGTTCTCGCGGCGCAGGCGACACGCTCCAGAGAGCCCCACGGGTGTGGAAGAGTTCGATCATCGGGTGGAGGCGTGGCCGGTGGGGCGGTTGCGCACCGCGTTGGACGGCGTGCCGGACGACCTCGAGGCCACGGCGCTGGTGCCGCAGTGTGCGGGCAGCGTGATGATCTCGCACGAGATGGTCGTGGTCGGTGCGGGTCCGGACGAGGAAGACATCCTGTTCGACCTCGAACTGGAGTTCCCGTCCACCGATCTGGGTTGGTCGGCCGGGCGGTTGCGCGAGGCGTTGGCAGGCGTGCTGGACCGGACGGTGATCGCGGCGCTGGCCAGGTGTGGGCCGGACGACCTGGGCGTGCAGGAACTGCGGGTGGTGGCGGCCGGGCTTTGCGCGGGCGAGTCAGGCCACCGGTTCGCCATCAAGCTCGATCATCCCAGCGGCCTGCGGCACCGCCCGTCCTTCCGGGCGATGTGATCCGTCCCGATCGAGCGGTGGCCTCACCCGTGGAGGCGCTCGCTCCTGCGTTCGAAGAAGACAGCTCCCGCGACGCACACCACAGAGCCGCCGATGCTGCCCCAGAGAAGCACCGCGAACGACGTCGGCACCAGGTTCTCGGTTGCCCCGTCCGCGAACACGCAAGTCGCGTTCGGCGGGAAGGAACTCCTCGTCACGTCGACGTTGCGCGCGCCGCTGTCCGACTGGCGTGCCGCACAGTCCTTGCCGGCGTCATAGGAGCCCACCAGCGAAGCGGCGTACATGAGCAAGGCGAACACGATGGACGCCGGGATCCCGACGTAGCACAAAAGCCTGGCGATCCCACTTCTCAACACAGCTCTCACTCGCCACTCTGCTCAGCGGAAATCAAGCGGTTCTGGATCAGCCTGTTGTGTCGGCCAGTAGTGGCACGGAACGTAGCGATCTTCCTTCCGCGTCGAGGATGCGGCCCAGCAGTTTGATCGTGCGCAGGACCACCGACCGGTCCTGCACGCGCAGGCCGGGCAGCACGTGGCTCATCTTCCGTTCGAGGTCGTGGGCTTCCGCGGTCGACCGGAGCCAGGCGTCGATGATGACGTTGTACGGTCCGGCCACCAGGCTGGCTGCCCGGATCCCCTGCAGCGCACGGATCCGGCCCTCGACGTCCTCGAGGTCGCGGACGTCGATCGAGCCGAAGTAGACGGCGGCGACGGCCTGTCCGGACAGGCGGCGGGAGGTGTCGCAGCGGAACGTGACGAGCCCGGCCTCCTCCAGGCGGGTCAGCCTGCGCCGGACGGCGACGGGGCCCATGCCCGCGTGGTCGGCGAGCCGCTCGAACGACATCCGTCCATCGATGTTCAGCGCGCGGATGATGCGGTGGTCCGCAGCCGTTAGGCCCATGTCCTGCTGCTCCAGGCGGTTCTTGGCGCGGGCGTGCAGGCGGCGGCGCTGCTCGGGATCCAGCGCGCCTTCCCGCCACCGGCTGGCTTCCAGGGTCGCCCGCGTCGCGAGATGACTGCGCACGCCTCTGATCCCCGGGACGCGGCCCACACGGTCGAGCAGGTAGGCGGAGAGCGCGTCGAGATCGGGGGCCTGCGCCAGGACGAGGATGTCTCGCGCGCCGGAGGTCAGTTTGACGGTGGCGGCTTCCACGTCTGCGGCAAGCACGTCGGCCACCTCGGCCGAACGGCCAGGCGTGCAGTCGATCTCCACCACTGCACACGAGGGTGTCGCGCTGCCCGCCGGGTGAACGGTGACCCAGGCGTCCCCGGTGGAGTGCATGCGCGACCACCGCCGGCCGACGGTCGCCGGGTCGACGCCCAGGACCGGCGCCAGGTCGCGCCAGCTCGCGCGTGGCGCGGACCGCACGGCGTCCACGATAGCGACGTCGAGCTCGTCGTAGGTTTCTTGCACCAAGTACCCCGCTACCGACGAGAACGTGCAATGCCCGAGCCACTTCGCAGGATAGCCATAGCTTCTGCGCCATGGAGAAGGCCGCTCTGCGCGTGCACAACGTCACGCTGATCGACGGTGACAGCCCGGCAGCGGTGCCCGACGCCGTGCTCGAGGCGGACGCCGACGGCCGGATCGTCTACGCCGGCCCGGCAGACCACGCACCCGCGGCACCACCCGGTGTCCGGACGATCGACGGCCGCGGTGGCACCCTGCTCCCTGGGCTCTTCGACTGCCACGTCCACCTCGGCATGCGTCCGAACGTTCCATGGTCGAGGAAGCGCTGATGACGGACCCGGTCGTCCGCATGTTGCAGACGACCGAACGGCTACGGCGGACCTTGGAATCCGGTGTCACTTCCGCACGCGACCTCGGCGCACTGCCCGCGGGCTTCCGCGACGCCGTCGCGACCGGGTTGTTGGTGGGTCCGCGACTGCAGGTCGCCGTCGGCATCATCAGCCACACCGGCGGGCATGCGGACAGCACGCTGCCCGGCGGGATGGACCTCGGCTTCGACTTCTGCGCGCTCGCCGACGACGTGCGCGAGGCACGGAAGGCGGCACGGCTGATGCTGCGTGCCGGTGCCGACGTCATCAAGATCTGCACCACCGGCGGCATCAGCAGCGCGACCGACGACCCCGACGACGAGGACCTGCTCGACGAGGAGATCGCGGCGATCGTCGACGAAGCGCGCCGCCACGGCGGTCGCCCGGTCGCGGCGCACGCTCAGGGCAGAGCCGGGATCCTCGCCGCGATCCGCGGTGGCGTCCGGTCGGTCGAGCACGGCTTCGGCATCGACGACGAAGGGTGCGACCTGCTTGGCGAGCGCGGGGCCTTCCTCGTCCCCACACTGTCCACAATGGTCGCTCCACTCGATCCGGGCACCATCCCGCCGTGGCGCTACGAGAAGAAGCTGCGCTGGCGTGACCGCACCAGACACAACATCGCCGCCGCCATCGAGCGGAAGGTGAACATCGCCACGGGAACCGACGCCGGCATCGCCCCGCACGGCGAGAACCTCACCGAACTGTCGTGCCTCGTGGAACTGGGCATGAGCCCGATGGACGCCATCCGCGCCGCGACGTCGAACAGCGCCCGCCTGATGGGCGTCGACGACCGGCTGGGCACGCTGCGGCCCGGCATGCTCGCCGATCTCGTCATCTGCGTGGAGGACCCGTTGCGGGACATCGAAGTGCTGTCGAAGCCCGAGAACGTCGTCGTCGTCGCGCAGCAGGGCGTCCTACGCAAGGACACGCTCCCCGTTGTCGCACAACACATTCAGGAAGGACCTCATGACTGAGGAGTTCGACACCAACGTCCTGATCGTCGGGGCCGGACCGACCGGGCTGACCCTGGCGTGCGACCTCCCCCGTCGCGGTGTCGCGCACCGCGTCGTCGAGCGGGAACCGGTGCCTGGCACCGCCACGCGCGCCAAGGCGATTCAGCCCCGCTCGCTCGAGGTCCTCGACGACCTCGGCGCCGTCGACCACGTGCTGCGGCACGGAGTCGCCGATCTGCCCGTGCGGTTCCACGAGCCGTCCGGTGCGGTCGTGGACAAGCCGTCGATCTCGGTGCGGGCGGACGAGAAGTTCCACACCCCGTACCCGGACGTGCTGTGGATCGGCCAGTTCGAGGTCGAACACGCACTGCGGCAACGACTCGGCGAACTCGGCGGGCAGGTGGAGTTCGGCACGGAGCTGGTCGGCCTCACACAGGACGACGACAGCGTCACCGCCACGCTGCGTACCCCCGACGGTGACCGCACCGTGCGCGCCCGGTTCCTCGTCGGCGCCGACGGCGGGAAGAGCCGGACCCGCAAGCTCGCCGGGTTGCCGCTGGTCGGCGAGACCCGCGAGGAACAGCGCTGGTACCTCGGCGACGTCACCGTGCCGGGTCTCGACCGCGGCCACATCCACGTCTGGCCGTCGGAACACGGCATGCTCGGCCTCACCCCGCTCGGCGACGACCTGTGGCAGTTCCAGAGCCCACTGCTGCCCGGCGCGCCCGCAGAGACCCCGTCTCTCGAGTTCTACCAGCAGCTGTTCGACGAACGCGCGGGCGAGGTGACGCTGGAAAGCGCTTCCTGGCTGTCGGTGTACCAGGTCAACACCCGCATGGTGGAGGACTACCGCAGCGGTCGCGTACTGCTCGCCGGGGATGCCGCCCACGTCCACTCACCCGCGGGTGGCCAGGGGATGAACACCGGCATCCAGGACGCCTACAACCTCGGCTGGAAGATCACCAGCGTCCTCGACGGCGCTCTGATGCGCCTGCTGGACACCTATGGCGCCGAACGCATCCCGGTCGCCCGCGCCGTGCTGGCGATGAGCACGGAGAAGATGAACCGGGCCATGGCGCAGGCCGATCGTGGCAGCGGGGACGGGCTGGGTTCGGCGTTCGCCGACATCGGCGACGGAAACCTGAACAGCGGGCTGGGCATCCACTACCGCACCACCAGCCCGATCGTCCACCCCGGTGACACCACGTCCTGGCCCGCCCCCGGCGACCGGGCACCGAACGTCAGTGGCCTGCGCGGCAAGGACTTCAGCGGCGACCTGTTCGACCTCCTGCGCGGACCGCACTGGTCGCTGATCGCCTACGAGCACACCGGCCCGGTCGTCTTCGACAACGCCAAGCCGACCCATTTGCACGTCCACCGCATCGGCTCCACGTCCGATTACTCCATTGTGGACACACAAGGCGAGTTCGAGCGCGTCTACCAGCCGCATCCCGGTGAGCTGATCCTCATCAGGACCGACGGCCATCTCATCGCCCGCGTCCCCGCCGACCGGGAGATGGACGTCATCGAACACCTGGCGCCGTTCCGGTCCGTCGGCACCCAGGTGAGGCCCTCCTGATGCAAACGCAGTGGAACAAGCGCCTCGTCGCTCAGGTGGCGATCCTGATCCTGGTCAACGTCATGGTCGACACCGTCATCACGGCTCCGCTCATCGTGCTTCCCCAGATGCTCGAGCACTTCGGCGCCGACCAGCCGGCCTGGCTCAACGCGAGCGCACTGCTCGCCGGTGCCATGTGGGCGCCCCTGCTGGGAAGAACCGCCGACGTCCACGGCAAGCGCAAGGTGCTCGTGTGGACGCTGATCCTGGCCGGCACCGGTGCGCTGGTGTGCATGATCGCGCCCAGCCTCTGGATGTTCGTCCTCGGACGCGTCATCCAGGGCGCGGCCGTCGCGTCACTGTTCCTCACGGTCGGCGTTGTCCGGGACATTTGCGACACCCGGATGGGGATGATCGTCACCGGCATCGTGACCACTGGGAACGCGGTGTTCGGCATCGGGTTCCCGTTCCTGTTCGAGACGCTGTCGCAGGCGTACGGCTACCGGATCGTGTTCGTCGTGTCGGCGGTCTTCGCTGCTGTCGGGGCGCTCCTCGTCCGGTTCTTCCTGCCCGAGTCCGTGGTCAGGACACCGGGCCGGATCGACGTCGCGGGCGCACTCCTCCTCGGCGGCGGAATCGCGGCCGTGGTCACCTATGTCAGTCTCGGCGGGGATCTCGGCTGGACCGGCGCGATCCCGTTGCTGATCCTCCTCACGGGCGCGGTGACGCTGGGCTGCTGGATCAGGCTGGCACACCGCAAACCCGACCCGGTCGTGGACATCACCAACCTCAGCAGGCCGCTGATGCTCACACTCGGAGTGGTCGTCCTCGGCACCGGTGCCTACCAGAGCATGCTCCAGTTGTTCAGCCTCCTCGCCGACGTGTCGGCCGACGAGGGACTCGGGTACGGGCTCGCCGCCGAGGGAGCACTGGGCATGCTCTACGGCATACCGGCGATCGGGATCGTGCTCGGCGGCACGCTCGCCGGGGCACTCGCGCCGCGCATCGGAC
>NZ_VSRL01000539.1 GCF_012184385.1 Lentzea indica | reverse complement strand
GATGTCAAGCTGCAGCGTTGTTGATGTTGGTGTGGTGTGCCCAGGCGGTGGTTTCGTTGTAGGTGGTGCGGGTTTTGAGGCAGCCGTGCAGGATGCCGACCAGGCGGTTGGCGAGCTGGCGTAGCGCGGTGTTGTGGCCGAGGCCGCGGGCGCGTTGGTGCTGGTAGTAGGCGCGGGCGCCGGGTGAGATCCGCATGGCGACGAAGGCCTGTCCCATGAGGGCGTCGACGAGCCGGTCGTTGTGGACGTAGCGGGTCCGCACGGTTTTCTTCTTGCCCGAGCGGATCGTGAGCGGGCTGGTGCCGGCGACGTTCTTGCGGGCTTTCGCGCTGGTGTAGCGGGCGTGGTCGTCCCCGAACTCAGCGAGCACCCGAGCACCGAGAACGCGTCCCATTCCTGGTTGGGACAGCACGATCTCAGCGTCCGGGTGCCGGCCAAAATGGGCCCCGACCTCGTCTTCGAGCTCGCGGATCTGCTCGTTGAGCACGGCCAGGACCGCGAGCGTGGCGCGAGTGGTCGCGGCGTAGGCGGCGGTCACCACCGGCGGCTGGCCCAGATGCTCGGTGCGCAACGCGGCCTGGATCTCGGTGGCCTTGGTGTCGAGGTCACGACGCCGGGCGCGCTGCAACGCGGCCCGGATCTGCTTGAACGACAACCGTGCCGCGCGATCCGGATCGGGCGCCCGGCCCAGCAGCTCCAGCGTGTCCGGCGCGTCCAGATCCGTGAACGCCACCAGCGCGGCCGGGAAGTACTCCCGCAACGCGTGCCGCAACCGCAGGGCATGCCGGGTCCGTTCCCAGATCAGCGTCTTATGCGTCCGGGTGAGCGCCTTGATCGCCTCGACCTCGGCACTGTCACCAGCGACGGTGCGCAGCTGATGAGCCTCGGTGCGCACCACGTCGGCCAGCACATGCGCGTCGGCCGGATCACTCTTGGCCCCCGAGACCCGGTGCCGGTCCCGGAACCGCGCCACCGACATCGGATTGATCGCGAACACCGTGTACCCGGCCGCGACCAGCGCGGCCACCCACGGACCACGATCGGTCTCGATCCCGACCCGGACCTCGACATCCTCCGGATCGGCATCACCGGTGTGCTCAGCGATCAACGCGTGCAGCCGCGCCATCCCGGCCACACCCTCGGGCAACCGGGCCTTCGCCAGCCGACGCCCGCTGGCGTCCATCAACTCGACATCGTGATGATCCTCGGCCCAGTCATCACCGACCAGCAGCAACATCCGCACTCCCACTCGCTCACTCAGTGTCAGCAGCCCGGGGAGAACTTGTCGGCAAGCTAATGAACAGTGCTCACACCCCAGGGCGGGCACGACATCCCAGCAGCGATCACGTTCTCCCGGCAACTGGTGAGGGCACGGTCTTCGCCAAGGACTCCACAACTCCACCGAGCCAGAGTGCTCACCCACCAGCGGCCACAGGCCGAGCCTGCCAGAAACGGCCGGCTCAGCACTCATTAGCCGAGCC
>NZ_VSRL01000538.1 GCF_012184385.1 Lentzea indica | reverse complement strand
CCGCGTCCGGCTGCGGGCCGGTCGGCTGCGGCGTTGCAGCCGGTGCCGGAGCAACGCTCGCTTGCGGCGTGGCACCTGGCTTTGACACAGGGGCCGCTTCCGGCAGCTGCTGCGCGGTTGCCGACGCACCCGGCCGCGACGATGACTGCGGTGCAACCCCTGACTGTGGAACGGCAGGCTTCGACGGCTGTGCCTCAACGCCGGGCGCCGTGCCGGTCCCAGGGGTCGGAGCCCCTGGCCTGGGCTGTGCTGACGTGGCTGCGGATGAACTGGGCGCTGCTGTGGCGGCACTGTCGGCCGCGAACGGCTTGCCCGGTGCCGAAGGCGCCGTCTGCGCACCGGCCGCCACGGGTCCACTGTGGACGTCCGATGTCGACGGCTTGCCGGGAACCACGGGCGCGGTGCCGAGACCGCCGCCACCGACGGGCCGGCCACCGGGAGCGCCAGCCGTGCCGCCAGGAACCGCAGGTCCGGTCGCTGGATCGGCCTTGACGCCGGATGCTACTCCAGGGGGCACTGCAGGACCGCTGGAGGCGGCCCTGCCACTTGGAGTTCCTGTGGGGCCACCGGGAGTCGCTCCTACCGCAGGCCCACCGGAGTGCGCGGGCCTGTCACCGGGAACCGGCGGGGTCGCTCCTACCGCAGGGCCACCGGATTGCGCGGGCTTGCCACCGGGAACCGCCGGGGTCCCTTCCACACCAGGCCCGCCGGACTGCGCGGGCTTGCCACCGGGAACACCGGCAACGGGGCCTGCGCCCCTGTCACCGGTCGGGGCGCCCGTCTTGACATCAGGCCCGGCCACAGAGCCCGCAGCCACCGGCGCAGGCCCCACGCCCCTGCCGCCGGTCGGACCGCTCGTCTTGGCATCGGGTCCGGCCGGGGAACCCGCAACCGCCGGTGCGGCACCTGGCTGACCGGGCCCACTCGCTACCTGCGGGGCCTGCGACCCGGTGGGACCGCCAGGTGTGGCACTTCGGTCGCCTGGCACACCGGGTCCGCCTGGGGTCAGCGGGCCGCCCGCGCGGGTTCCGCTGCCACCAGAGGATGTGGGTGCGCCGCCGACGGATGGTGCCAGTCGGTCAGCCACGCCAGGGTTCCCCGGCCCAACACCGGTACCGCCCGTCACCGGCGCTGGCTTCGTGACCGCTGGGCCACCGCCAGCGGCTCCCTTGCCAGGACCGGCAGCAGGTCCGCTCACCGCCGGTGCGGGCGCTGCCGGACCTCCCGAAACCGGTCCCTTCCCAGGGGCCGCACCCGTTCCACCACCAACTGTCGGCGCCGAACCACCCGGACCAGCGGCCCTCGCTGAACCAGCGCCGCCGGCAACCGTCGGCGCCTGCGACACGGCCGACCCACCGGCAGCAGCGCCCTTGCCGGAGCCCGTGCCAGGTCCACCGGCAACCGTCGGTGCCTGGGAGACCGAGGACCCGCCAGCAGCAGGCTTCCACCGGACCAGCACGGGGCCGGAGCCCGGCACGACCGAACCGGCCGA
>NZ_VSRL01000537.1 GCF_012184385.1 Lentzea indica | reverse complement strand
GGGTCGAACCGCGGCGACGTGGCCGGGCACGGCGGCACCGCTGTGGTGCGACACCGGACGCGGCCGGGACGCCAGCAAGGCCGTGATCACCCACTGCTGGTCGTGCCGGTCGACCTCGCTCATCGCCGCGATCTTGCGTTCCACGGCGTGCAGTCCGGGCTCCGGCAGCATCCCCGGCAGCCGGAGCCCGGACGCGGTCCACAGGTCTGCCGACCCCGGTCGGCACGTGAACAACGGCACGTCACCGCGCCACAGGTCGGAGACCTCGAACGGCACCAGCCGGTCGAGCAGCGGGTCGTCGGCCACCAGCACGCCGAACGCCAGATCGCGGTCCAGCGCGTCGGTCAGCACCGACGGATGGGTCGACTCGTCGAGCAGCCTCGCGTACTGACGTGTCGCGCGCGCCACGAACCGCACTTCTTCGTCCGCGCACGCACGAACCAGCCGCAGCAGCTCGTCCCGATGCGTCACGATCGCGTCGTAGCCCGCGCGGAACCCCGCCAGCAGCGAGTCCTGGTAGTCGGCGGGCTCGGCGGGCACCTCGCCCAGCAACGGCCGGTTGGAGGCCCCTGACGACTCGCGGGGGCGCCGCACGAGCCGCATCCGATCGGTTCCGGCGTCGGCCCAGTCGACGACGTCCAACGGCGACAGCACGCCGCGATCACCGCCGACACCGGACACGTCCGCGACCCCGTTGTCGCCCAGCAGCACGTGGGGGAGCAGGGCAGTGCGGTGCACCGAGCGCACCAGTGCCAGAGCGGCGGGGTCGGTGTCAGGGGTCAGCGTCGGGTGGAACAGCGTCTCGACGTCCACGAGCACCGGCTGGTCCCCGCACGCGATCAGGTTCTCGTAGTGCATGTCCGTGCCGTCGACCGCGTAGAGCAACGACAGCAGCGCGCCGAGCCGCCGGTAGAACTCGGCGACCCCGGCCACGTCCGCGCACGGCTCGTGCTCGACGTGCTCGAGCCACCCGTAGCCGTCGCGGGGGAGGAGTCGCGGTGACCGGAAGCTGATTCCGGTTCGCTTGGAAAGCCAGGTCAGCTGCGAGACGAACCGGACGTGCAGCCCGGTCGGTCGCGGCCGGTAGACCAGCCGGGCACCGGAGGAGAAGGTCAGCACCGCCACGGTGCGTCCCTGCTGGTGCGGATCTCCCCGGCCCGTCTCGATCGACATCAGCAAGCCGGGATCGAGCCCGCCGAACACGGTCCGCACGATCTCCCCGCGGTCGCGCGTGAACCGCGACGACAGCTCGTGGTGCGTGGAAACGGCCTGTTCACAGGCCTGCGCGAGCAGCCGTGCCAGCACCGGGTAGCGGTTGAACACCGAGGACAGGTCCAGGGTCCGCGTGAACTCGATGAACCGTTCGGCGCTCGTGGCGCCGGTCAGCGTGCCGCGTGCGTTGTGCAGCTCCAGCACCAGCGTGCGGGCCGCGATGGCGACCAGGCGACGGCCGAGCTGCTCGGCGAACGGCCCGTCGAACGGCGGTGCGACC
>NZ_VSRL01000536.1 GCF_012184385.1 Lentzea indica | reverse complement strand
CGCTGCCGACCGCGGTGATCGGCCTCGTCGCGGTGGTGTTCGGCCTGGCCGTCGGCGTGCACGTCTGGCTCGGCACTCCGCTGGACGCCAACCGGGTGTCCAGCCCTGGCACCGTGTTGCGTCAGGACCGCGCCGCCGCCTTGTCGTTCACGTTGGCGTTCACGGTGTCGCTGAGCCTGTTCTACGGCCTCGCGCTGCGCCTCACCCAGGACGAGCCGACCATCCAGATCTTGGACGGCAGCGTCGACCTGGTGCTGAGCCTGGCCGGCGGCATCGCCGCCGGCCTGCTCGGCCGGTACTTCGCGCCGAAGCCGGGCACCGTCGCGTACGGCATCGCCGGGGCGCTGATCGGCGGCCAGGTGATCCAGGACATGCCCAGCGTGGCCCACGCGGTGGTGGCCGGCGGCCTGTTCGGGCTGGCCGTCGGGCTCAGCGTCTGCCTGTCCCGGGCCTGGGGCGCCTTCGGCTGCACACGGTTGTGGCTGGCCGCTCGCGGCCACATTCCGTTTGGATTCATGGCTTTCCTCGACGACGCGCACCGCCGCGGCGTGCTGCGACAGGTCGGCGCGGTGTACCAGTTCCGGCACGCCCGGTTGCAGGAGCGGCTCGCCTACCATGTGCCTGTGTGACCGGGTTACGGGTGCTGGATCAGGCAACGGCGCTGAGCATGGCAGCCGTCAGAGCCAACCTCGGTCACGGGCGGTTTTCGCCGCCTCTGACCGGTTGCGCGCTCCGAGCTTCGCCATCGCCGTCGACAGGTAGTTGCGGACCGTCCCCTCCGCGAGGTTGAGCCTGGCCGCGATCTCGGCGTTGCCGGCGCCGGTGGTGACCTCGCGCAGCAGTTCACGTTCCCGCGACGTGAGCGGGTCGGCGTGGTCCCACGCGGCCATCGCGAGCTCAGGCGCGACGACACGTTCACCGGCGTGCACCCGGCGCAGAGCGGAGACGAGGTCGGCGATCGGCGCGTCCTTGAGCACGTAGCCCGCCACGCCGGACTCCATGGCGCGCCGCAGATAGCCGCTGCGGGCGAACGTCGTGATGATCAGGACTCGTGTGGGATCGCCACGGCGGCTCAGCTCCCGCGCGACGTCGAGGCCGGTGAGACCGGGCATCTCGATGTCGGTGAGCAGCACGTCGGGCCGGTGTTCCGCAACGGCCGCAAGGGCTTCGTCACCGTTGCCCGCGGTCGCGACGACCGTGACGTCGGGCTGGAGGTCCAGCAGCTGGGCGAACGCGCCGCGCACCATCGCCTGGTCCTCGGCCAGCACCACCCTGATCACGTGGCCACCCGCAGCGGGACGGCGATCGTGACCGTGGTGCCCGCCGAGCCGGTGCGCCGGACCATTCCGCCGAGCGCGGCGATCCGCTCGCGCATGCCGGTCAGCCCGTTGCCCTCCAGCGCGTCGCCGCCAACGCCGTCGTCTGCGACCACCAGGCGCAGCTCCCCGTCGCGGGCCTCGATCCCGATGTGGCACGTCTTCGCGCTTGCGTGCCGGGCGACG
>NZ_VSRL01000535.1 GCF_012184385.1 Lentzea indica | reverse complement strand
CTGAGAGACATCCCAGGAGCGTAGATGTCAAGCCGCAGCGGAAGTGACGTGATGGGACCAGGCGGTCGTTTCGTCGTAGAGGGTGCCGGTTTTGAGGCATCCGTGGAAGATGCCGACAAGTCGGTTGG
Source organism: Lentzea indica (assembly GCF_012184385.1). Lineage (GTDB taxonomy): Bacteria > Actinomycetota > Actinomycetes > Mycobacteriales > Pseudonocardiaceae > Lentzea > Lentzea indica. The sequence continues at coordinate 1,377 of NZ_VSRL01000535.1, read as the reverse complement.
CGACTTGGCGCAGGGCGGCGTTGTGCCCGGCCCCGCGGGCGCGCTGCCGGTCGTAGTAGGCCCGTGCTCCGGGCGAGGCCTTCAACGCGGCGAACGCCTGGGCCAGCAGCGCATCGATCAGCCGGTCGTTGTGGACGAACCGGGCCAGAGCGACCTTCTTCTTGCCAGATGCGCGGGTGATCGGCGACGTGCCCGCGTAGTTCTTGCGGGCCTTGGCACAGGCGTACCGGTCGGGGTCGTCCCCGAACTCTGCGAGCACCCGAGCGCCGAGAACCAGTCCCAGGCCAGGCTGGGACAGGATGATCTCAGCGGCCGGGTGCTGCCCAAAATGGGTCTCCACCTGCCCCTGCAAGGTTTTCACCTGAGTGTTCAGCACGGTCAGGACCGCGATGATCGCCTGGACCGAGGCGGCATAGGCGTCCGCCACGATCTCGGGCTGGCCGAGGTGCTCCGCCCGCAGCGCGGCCTGGATCACGCTGGCTTTCTCGGCGATGTTCTTGCGGCGCGCGCGTGTGAGCGCGCCGCTGATCTGGGCGATCGTCAGCCGGGCGGCCCGTGCCGGGGTGGGTGCTTTGGCCAGCAGTTCCAGGGTGTCGGCGGCGTCGAGATCCTCGAACGCGACCAGCGCGGCGGGGAAGTAGTCGCGCAGCGCGTGCCGCAGCCGCTGGGTGTGACGGGTGCGTTCCCAGATCAGCGTCTTGTGGATGCGGGCCACGACCTTGACCGCCTCGGCCTCGGCGCTGTCCCCGGCGACCGGCCGCAGCTCGTGGGAGTGGGTGCGGGCCATGTCCGCCAGCACGTGCGCGTCACCGGCGTCGCTCTTGGCCCCCGACACGCCCAGCCGGTCCCGGAATCTGGCCGCCTGCAACGGGTTGACCGCCAGCACCGTGTAGCCGGCCGCGACCAGGGCCGCCACCCACGGGCCCCGGTCGGTCTCGATCCCGACCAGCACCTCCACGTCCTCGTCGTCGGTCTCGCCGAGCCGCTCGCCGATCATCGCGTGCAACCGGGCCATCCCCGCCACGCCCTCGGGCAGCCGGGCCTTGGCCAGCCGGCGACCCGAGCTGTCCATCAGCTCGATGTCGTGATGGTCCTCGGCCCAGTCATCCCCTACGAACAGCCGCAACGGTCCTCCCGCCCTCGATCCCGATCAATCCTGTGCAGCCTGCGGGAGAACCATCAGCGACCTAATCAAGCAGTGCTTCCCGCCACGAACACGCGGGACACGACATCCCAGCAGCGATCGACTCTCCCGGCCTACCGGCGGGCGCACGGTCTCTCAGCAGGACTCAACGTCCAGGACAAACGAGTGCTCACCCGCCGGTCGGCCACCACCAGGAGTGTGCCGGATGGCCACTCCCAGAACTGATTAGGACA
>NZ_VSRL01000534.1 GCF_012184385.1 Lentzea indica | reverse complement strand
CTGCGCCGGACCGGCTTGGTCGGGGGTGAGGCTGGTGACGCCGAGGACGGCCATCGCGGTGCGTTTGCCGTGGGTGTGGGTGACGTAGCGTTCGACGAGAAAGGCTTGTGCCGCACCGGGAAACGTCACATTCTCGGGTATGGGCAGGACCTGGATGGTGCGTCGTTCTCGGCGGCCGTGACCGGTGTCCACTGTGGTGTATGTGGAGACCTCATGCCAGGCCAAGGCGTCGAGCTGGGCGTAGAGCAGGTGCTGGTTCTCCTTCACCGGCAACACGTAGTCGGCGCCGCGGCCGAGTAGGTCGGTGACGGTGGCGCGGATGGTGTGCATCGCGTCGGCGGTGACGATCGCCCCAGTCAGGTCGAGCTGGTCGAGCAGCGCGGCGGAACGCTTGGTCTCGTTGACCTTGGTATCGACCAAGACTTGGGCCAGCACGACCGCGTCGGTGTGGGCCATCGCCGCGAGCAGATGCACTCCGCCGGATCCGTCGGGGCCGCGGGTGCCGCGCACGGTCTTGCCGTCCATCGCGATCACCGCCGGCTCGTCCGTAGTCCGGCCGCGACGGGCCTGGGTCCAGGTCGTGATCGCGGCGTCCACCGCGTCGCCGTCCACCCGTTGCAGCGCCCGGCGCATCGTCGCCTCGTCCGGGGCCCGGCGTTCGCCCCGGCGCGGGTCGTGACGGACCCCGAGCAGGGCGAGTACCTGCTGCGGGGCGTCCGCGGCCCATTCCCCGATCGCGGTGAACGACCGCGCCCCCGCGGCCACCGCCGACGCCGCCAGCAACAAGATCGACGCCAGCGAGTGCCGGACACCCCGCCGACGCCGTGGATCCGGCACCCCGGCCACGAACTCCCGCAGGTCAGCGATCCGGTCAACGGCAACAGGGACCAGCCGATCCAGCACAGCAGGGATCAGGCAGGATGACACGGCGGGCACGGCACTCCACACGATCATGGGACTTAGACACTCACATGATCAACCAGAGAGCCGTGCCCGTCCCACATCCAAGGCCTACCCGACTTTGCCGGAACCCTGGGGTCGGCCCCCACATCTACGGCCGGGTCCACACCGCCACGTAGTCCACGGCCATCGAACGACCGGGCGTCGTCTGCGCAGTCGGCGTCGCACGACCCGCGACGCCGTTGGGGAACGCGCCGCCCATCGCCACGTTCAGCAGGATGAAATAGCCCTGGTGGGACGTCATGTTGTTCCACGTCGTGGCGTCCATCTGGTTCTGCCGCACGGTGTGGAACTGCTGGCCGTCGACGTACCAGCGCAACTGGTTCGGGCTGACCGAGCGGTCCCACTCGAAGCGGTAGGTGTGGAACGCCGACTGGCAGGACGAGCCGGGGCACGCCCGCGACGCGCCGAGGCCGTTCGTCTCGTTGCACGGCCCGCCGGGGTTGACGCCGCAGTGCAGCACGCCCCACACGGAGTTGATGCCGTTGACGTTCTCCATGACGTCGAACTCGCCGATGCCCGGCCAGTTCCAGTAGTTGCCGCGGAACG
>NZ_VSRL01000533.1 GCF_012184385.1 Lentzea indica | reverse complement strand
AGGACTGATATGGAGTGGCCTCTTGTCAAGGGGCAAGGTGAGGCGCCCACGAGGGTGTTCCCGGCGGGCGCCTCGTGTTTCGTCGCGGTGTTGCGGGTGGGTGAGCGTGTCGTTGGCGACGCGCGGTCAGACTGATATGCGCGGGTTGGTTACCGCAGGACGGGTTGTTCGGCAGGAGCGGTCCGCGGGTCTAGCGTCGAGTGTCGCCGGCGGGGCCGGTTGCTCATAGTCCTGTCGCGGGTCGCTCCACGCGCTGCTGTCCCGCCGCAACGGTGGCGACGAAGCAAGTTTGTGACGGTGGCGGTCAGTCGTCCATCACCGCCAGGGACCAGCACCAGCCGGCAAGCTCGCGGGCGACGGCGACGCATGCGACCACCGTGGGTTTGCGGCGCAGGTTCAAGGTGACCCAGCGGTCGTGCAGTCGCCGGTTGCCGGCGTCGCCGCGGGCCTTGGCCGCGGGTGGGGCGAGTTGCCAGCGCTCGTGCATGATCTTGCCGGGTGCGTAGCGGGCGCGGTGGTGCCAGGCCGCTTCGACCAGCAGCCGCCGCGCGTGGGTGTTGCCGGTCTTGGTGATCGAACCCAGCACTCGCGACGCTCCCGAGGAGCTTTCGCTGGGCACCAGGCCGGCGAACGATCCGATGCTGCGGCCGGTGAAGCGGTGCCAGTCACCGATCTCGACCGCCAGGGCGAACCCGGTCAGCGTCGAGATGCCACGCAGGCATCCCAGCCGCCGCACGCACCCGGTGAACTCGCTGTCGGAGGCCATGGCCGTGATCGCCTCGTCGAGCCGGTCTCTGCGTGCTTTGACCATGAGCACCGTGTCGTAATCCGACTCGAACGCAGTGCGCACCGCCGGGCTGGTGAACCTCTGCCGGCGCAGCCAGGCGTCGTGCGCACCGGTCCAGGCGTGCCCGCCTGTGTAGACGATTCCGTGGCGCAGCAACAGTTTCGACAGCCGATGCCGGGCCCGCATCAGGTCACCGCGGCAGTCCTCCCGCACCCGGACCAGATCTCGGGCCGCCTCCTGGCCAGGCGTCGGGATCGCGACCGGGGTGATCTCGTCCAACCGCAACAAACGTGCCAGGTGCACCGCGTCCTTGGCGTCGGTCTTGACCCGGTCGCCCGAGGGCCGCCGCAGCTTCGACGGCGCGACGACCACACACCGGATTCCCGCCTCGCTCAAGGCGCGATACAGGCCGAACCCGGTCGGCCCGGCCTCATACGCCACCGCCACCGGGCCGGGCACCTGCGCCAGCCAGGACCGGATGTGATCGTGTGACGGGGTCAATCGAGTCTGGACCAGCTCGCCCGTGACGCCGTCGATCGCCGCTGCCGCGACCGATCGCGCGTGCACGTCCAGCCCCACGCTCGTACGCTCGGTAAACACCGGGGCCTCCCACGCATGTCGGATAGGCCGAGCAGGCCACTCCTGCCCGGCAACCCACGAACAAGCGTGAGCGAGGCCCCGGCCCGCGACCACTCACATCAAGCGGTCACGTCATACCGTCTAGCTC
>NZ_VSRL01000532.1 GCF_012184385.1 Lentzea indica | reverse complement strand
CTTGGCGGCGCGCGGGCCGAGCATCCACGGGTGCGCGAAGTACTCGACGCCCGGAATTCCCATGCGCACCACGGGATCGGCGAAGAACGCATCCTCGTACCGGAAGACGGCGGGGACCGGTGACCGGCCCCCGGTCGGCCAGCCCATTTCCTTGGCCAGCTTCGTGACGTGCTTCAGATACGCACCGCTGTCGACGTAGCCGGTGTGGCGGGGTGAGGCGACGAACTTCAGGCCCGCGCTCAGGTCGGGCCGGTCGTCGCGGATCATGCCCGCGAACCGGTCGGCGCTGGCGAGCCCGCGCTGTCCGTCGTGGACGAACGCGGCGATCAGCTGCGCCTGCAGGTCGAACAGCCGGTACGCGCCCGAGTTCGTCTCGATGAACCCGACGCCGCACAAGCCGCGGTGCTCGCGCGAGAACACCGACAGGTACAGGTCCGGGTGCTGCTCGTCGCCGAAGTACCGCTGCGCCACCGGAACCGCGTGGCGGTAGCCCGTCGCGAGCAGGATCAGGTCGAAGTCGTCCGAGGTGCCGTCGGAGAAGTGCACGGTCGTGCCGTCGGTGTGGGCGATGCCGGGTTTGGCGGTGATGTCACCGTGCCGCAGGTGATGGATCAGCACCGAGTTGATGACCGGGTGCGTCTCGAACAGCCGGTGGTCCGGCGCGGGCAGACCCAGCCGGGTGGGGTCGCCCTCGATGATCTTCAGCAGTGCGCCGAAGACCTTCTGCTCCAACCACATCGGCATCTTCCGCCCGCCGCTGGACAGCGTGTCGACGGGGCGGCCGAACACGTGCTTGGGGATGAACCAGTAGCCGCGGCGCATGCTGATCGCCGCGTGGTCGGCCGCCCGTGCCGCGTCGCAGGCGATGTCGGCCCCGGAGTTGCCCGCCCCGACGACGAGCACGCGCCTGCCGCGAAGTTCGGTCGCGTCGCGGTAGCCGTTCGCGTGCCGGACCTCGCCGGTGAAGTTCCCCGGCAGCTCGGGGATGTTCGGGTGCCACTGGGAACCGGTGCACACCACCACCTGCGCGTGCACGGTGCTACGTCCGTCGGCCCTGGTGACAGTCCAGGTGCCGTCGGAGTTCTTGTCGACGTCACGGACCTCGGTACCGAACTCGATGCGGTCCGTCAGCCCGTACGCGTCGGCAAAGGACCTCAGGTAGCTCAGCACCTGGCGGTGCGACGGGTAGTCGGGGTAGTGGTCCGGCATCGGCCAGCCGCCGAAGCCCGACAGGGTCTTGCTGGAGATGAAGTGGGCGGAGGAGTACATCGGGCTGCCGGGGTTGTCCATGTCCCAGATGCCGCCGGGCGCGGTGTGCCGCTCGACGTGCGTGTACGGGAGGTCCCGTTCCGCCAGAGCGCGGGCCACCGCGAGCCCGGCGGGGCCCGCTCCGATCACGCACGTGTCGTGTTGGATGTCTGCCACGAACCCGCCCTTCTGCTCCGCTGTCCGGTCGTCTCTGCGATCGAACGTATTGGTCTGGTGTTCACCTGGGACTGGCCTCACCGGCCTGGAAGGGGACCGCAGCGGCCGACCGGCTGTCCGCCGCCGTCGTCATGCGGAGCAGCGGCACGGAGGCGGCGACCAT
>NZ_VSRL01000531.1 GCF_012184385.1 Lentzea indica | reverse complement strand
CCGCTTCAACTGCGAGGCCATGACAACAGTCCTTGTCCGGCAGGGGAAAGAGCCTGCCGGACAACAGCATCCCAGTCAGAAGCACCACAGCTAAGCAGCGACACGCCACTAGTGCTGGTTGCCGGCGCGGTTGGCGTTGATCTCGTCGCGATGGGTGATCGCCCAGTCGGCGAGCGCGATCACCAGCGGTACCAACGTCTTTCCGAGTTCGGTCACCTCGTACTCCACCCGCGGCGGCACCTCCGCGTACGCCGTGCGGCTGACCAGGCCGTCCTCGACGAGATGCTTCAACGTCAGCGTGAGCATGCGCTGTGAAATGCCGGTGACCTCCTTCTCCAGCTCACCGAAACGCAGCGGACCGCCACGCAGCGCGCCGACGACCAGCAGACTCCACTTGTCGCTGATGCGATCCAGCACCTCGCGGATCGCACCGCCGTCGTCCGTCGACGGACAGCCGCCGGTGCGCGTGAACCCCGTCACAGCTGAACCTCCTGTCCTGGACACATACATCGATGTGCCTTTTGTGGCGCCCTCAACGCAGACACATCATGAGGCTACGCACAAGTGGTAAGGATTGGAGAGTTCCGTGAACATCGCGCTGTGGGTGGTGCAAGGTCTGCTTGCGGCGGTCTACCTGGCCGCCGGCCTCATGAAACTCGTGCGGTCGCGCGAACAGATGGTCGCGTCCGGCAACTTCGACTGGGCGAAGGACATGACGGACGGGGCCGTGAAGGGGATCGGTGCCGTCGAGGTGCTCGGCGCGCTCGGGCTGCTCCTGCCGGAGCTGACCGGCATCGCCCCGGTCCTGACGCCGATCGCGGCGGTCGGACTGGTTGTCGTGCAGATTTTCGCGGCGCGGGCGCACATCCGGATCGGCGACCGGAAGTCGGTTCCCATCAACATGATTCTCCTGCTGATGGCCGCGTTCGTTGCGGTCGGCCGCTTTCTCGACTGACGCGGACCGTAAGCCGTACCTCCTCCAGGGTCGACCGGTTCAGCCGCTGAAACCACAGCGCGGGCTCGAGCTGCGGCGCGCACACGAGGCGAGCGTGGCCGAATCGGCTAGATTGAATGCTCCAATCTGGCCGGATCGGCGGTGGCGCGGATGCCCATGACCCTCGCCAGGCTCCGGCAGGAGCCGGCGCTCCGCTTGCGCGTGCTGGCCGGTCACGACCTGCTGGACCGGCCCGTCGGCTGGGTCCACGTCAGCGAACTGGACGATCCGACGCCGTTCCTCGAAGGCGGCGAACTGCTGCTGACCACCGGCCTGCGCGTGGACGCGGACACGGACTTCCGGGCCTTCGTGGCACGGCTGGTCGACCGCGAGGTCGCCGGGCTGGGCTTCGGCATCGGACTCGGCCACGACGTCGTCCCGGTGGGGCTGGTCACGGCGGCCGACGAAGCCGGGTTGCCGCTGCTCGAAGTGCCCAAGCGCACGCCGTTCATCGCCATCAGCAAGGCCGTGTCCGCCGCCGTGGCCGCGGACTCCTACGCGGAGGTCACGGCGACCAACGCCGCGCAGCGCGAGCTGACCGCCGCGGCGCTGACCGGTTCCGGAACGGTTGACAAGGGCGTAAAGGCGAGGTGAGATACGGCCACTATGACAACGTTGTCCCCCAGCG
>NZ_VSRL01000530.1 GCF_012184385.1 Lentzea indica | reverse complement strand
ACTTCGCCCCAGCACACGACACCGCGAGCCGCGATGTTGTGTGCTGCGTTGTGATCGACGTGCCCAACGAAGTCGCACCGGCCGCACTGGAACACCGCCCGACTCCCACACCTCCTGGTTGGACGCCAACGCGTCCAGCACCTGGTAGGTGATCGAGGCGGAGGCGGCGGGCGACGACGCGCCGGGATGCTCGGAGTCCACAGACGACGGAACGAGGTAGGAAACCGAAGGCAGCCGGCCTGCGTTCACGTCAGCACGGAACGCCTCTCCCAGCCCACCGGGCCGGACGCGGTGCAATCCCCTGTCGTACAAGGACTTCTCGGCAGCGGACAACCGGGAGAGGTCCAGCGAGCCGATCAGGGCCGGGTCCCCGGTCCCGTACAGCTTGTCCAGCGACTTGAACCCGGCGGGCAGCACCTTGCGCGCGATCTCCTTGAACCGCACGAAGAACTCCAGGTTGTTGTCCTGGAAGTTGTCCCACTCCTGGTACACCCGCCACGACTTCCCCGCCGCCTCAAGCCGTTCCGGATACGTCTTCCACGTGTACCCGGTGTGGTTGTCCTCGTCGTAGGCCGCGTTCCCGGTCGCACGACCACCGGACGGCTCGTACCCGGTGTACCCGGACACCCAGTAGTTCCGGTTCGGCGACGTGGAAGACGGCACCGAGCAGTGGTAGGCGTCGCACAACGTGAAGGTGTCCGCCAGCTCGTAGTGGAACGGGAGGTCCTGCCGCGTGTAGAACGCCATCGTCGCCGCGGTCTTCGCCGGCACCCAGTTGTCGTTCCACCCGCCGCGCAACGCCGAGTGCCCGCCGTTCCAGCTGTGGTCCAGGTCGCCGATGTACTGGATGTCCCGCCCGGACGCCGCCTCACGCACCGGGAACGGCAGCACGCCCGACTGGTTGAACACGTCACGAAGGGCGTTGCGATCAGAGAACCCGCGCACGCCACGCAGAATCCCGTAGTAGTGGTCGAACGACCGGTTCTCCTGCATCAACAGCACGACGTGCTTGATCGCGCGCAACCCTCCCGTACGGGGCTCACGGGCCAGTGCGGCGTACACCGACGGAGGCAGCAACGTGCCCGAGGCAGCAGCAGCGACGGCAGCCATGAACCCACGGCGAGAGAGCGACATGAGAGGAGTTTCTAGTCTCAACACGTGAAGCGGAACCGTCACCCGTATGAACAAAGGCCCTGGATTCACCGGGGCCTTGTTCACACTCACACTCAGGCTGCCGCAGTGCACGTTGCGTGCGGTTTTGATCGCGTTCCGCAGTGTCGACACCCGTGAAGCCGGCGGGATCGTGTTGGCCCCCAGGCACTACGGAGATACCGCGGACGCGTTCGGTGAGCCGAGCCGTTCGCGCACACGGGCCACGAGGGGCCGCGCACCGAGAGTCTCGAAGATCCCGAGCGCCTCGGCGAGGTCGTCGGGGTCGTCGCTCTCGATGAGGGCGACGGCGTACCAGTAGTCGCACCCGGCCTGCTGCCACGTCTTGGCGGCTTCGCGCCATCGGCCCGCCGCCATCAGCGCGTGGGGATGGCCGGAGCGTCCGAGAGCACCGCCTTCAGGCAGGACTCGACCAACGGCCCGTTGGCGTTGTTGCAGTCACCGCGCAGCTT
>NZ_VSRL01000052.1 GCF_012184385.1 Lentzea indica | reverse complement strand
CACCGCGCTCGCGCTGGCGGCGCACGGGAAGTGCCCGCTGGTGGTGGTGCGCGGCACGGCCGTTCCTGACGGTCCGATCGTGGTCGGCGTGGACGGATCACCGACGAGCGAGGCCGCGATCGCATTCGCGTTCGAGGCGGCGTCGCGCCGGGGCGTGCCGCTCATCGCCGCGATGGCCTACCAGGACTTCGTGGTCGAGGGCGGCTATCAGTCGTCGCGGATCGTGTTCGACTGGGCCGAGGTCGAAGCGGACGAGCGACGCCTGCTCGCGGAACGGCTGGCCGGCCGGGAGGAGAAGCACCCGGAAGTGAAGGTGGAGCGAGTCGTGCTGTGGGACCGGGCCGCGCCGGCGTTGCTCGGTCTGGCGGCGCGGGCACAGCTTCTGGTGGTCGGCAGCCACGGGCGCGGCGGTTTCGCCGGGATGCTGCTCGGGTCGACGAGCCGGACACTCGTGTACCACTCGCCGTGCCCGCTCGCGATCGTCCGGCCGTCCTGAGGCGCGGAACGAGAGTGTCGTCACGCGCTGATCACTCGCGATCCTCCAGGTAGCGGGTGTGGTCGGCCTGTCGTTGCGCGTCCGCCGCGTGGAACCGCTCCGCGACCCTGATGGCGTCGGCGTGCAGCAAGTCCAGCTGCCGCAACAGTTCCGTGCCGGAACCACGCGCGGCGGCGAACCACCACGGCAGGTTCAGGTAGGTCTGCACGGACAGCGGCATGTCCGTGCCGACGAGCCGGGTGACTGCGTGCAGGGCGTCCGGGTCGCCGCGCAGTTCGCGCGGGCGGTCCAGCATGCCGCGCAGCACCTCGGCGATCTCCGCGAGCTTCGGCGCCACGTCACCGGGGACGCGGCCGCCGAAGCCGCGCACCCGTTGCACCAGCGCGTCCAGCTCTGACCGCAGCGCACTGGCCTCCTCCTCCGGATCGGTCACCAGGGTGATCCGCTCGGGAGGTGCGGCGAGCGCGCCCACGCCGTAGAGGCCGATGACCACCAGCGGCCAGTAGGAGCCGGCGAGCCCGGCGAAGTGCAGGACGAGGCCGATCAACCCACCCGTGCAGCCGGCGAGGTTCTTCCAGGACGCCAGATAGCGCAGCACCGGGTTACTGGTAGCCACGGATCTCCTTGAAGGCCGCGGAAAGCGACCGGCTGCGGGCGTCGAACACCTTGCCGCCGCTCATCTTCGCCACCTGTTCCATCTCGGCCGTCGCGCTCTCGCCGAACAGCACCGGGAAGATCGGGATGCCCTTGAGGTTCTGCGGCAGACCGGCGTGGAACGCGGTGAAGTCGTTGACGTCCTCGGAGCCGGTGTTCTCGCCGTCGGTCATCAGCACGATCGACGTGAACCGGTCGGGGTCGGCGTTGATCTGCTCGCGCAGCACGTCGTAGCCGCCGCGCAGGCTGCTGTAGATCGCCGTGCCGCCGGACGCGTCCAGCGAGGTGGCGGTGGTGCGGATCTGGTCGAGGATCGGGCGCGGGTCGTTCGCCGGCACCTCGTACTTCAACGCCGGGTGCGCGGTGCTGCTGAACGGCAGCAACGTCACCTGCTCGCGGCCGTGGAACCTGTTGAACTTGCCGGCGAGCGACTCGTCCGCGCCCGTCAGGCCCACCAGTGCCTGCCTGAGACCGTCGATGCGGTCGCCCTGCATGGAGCCGGACGTGTCGAGCACGTAGAGCGTGCGGGACGGACGCCGAAGCTGGTCGAAGTACGTGGTGATCAGACCGTCCACAGCGGACTGGCTGCCGGGGAACGGCAGTTCGACGAGGTCCTTCACGGCGAACTTCGCGTCCGGCTGCACCTGCGGCACGGCAGGCCGGCGGTGTGTGGTGTCCATGATCTTCCGCTGGACGTCGGCGCCGCGCAGGTGGTCCGACAGCTTCTGGTGCGCCTCACGGGCTTCCGAGGTCGCGGACGTGAGCAGGGTCAGCGGGTAGTCCGCGGTCACCACACCGTCGCTCGGGTAGACCAGCGTCAACGGCTCGGGCAGCGTGGCGTTGAGCGACAACAACACCGACTCGTAGTTGATCAGACCGTCCACTTTGGCGCCGGGGTCCTCGCCCTTGGCGCGCCTCGCGTAGGCCTCGGACAGCCAGCCGGACGAGCCCGCCGACAGCTTCTGCGCCGAGAAGAACTGCTTGAGCTGCGGCGCGACCGCGTTGATCTTGGCAGCGTCGAGTGCAGAGCCAGAACCTGACAGCGCCGCCGCGACTCCGACCAGCGCGGAGAAGCCCGAGTTGGAGGCGGACGGGTCGGTCATGCCGTAGGTGAACTTCTGGGCCCCGGCGGCTTCGGCGATCTCCGTCCAGCCGACGCGTTTGGTGTCCCAGCCGAGGTCTTTGACCTTCGCGGCGGGCAGGCCCAGCACGACGGGGGAGGACATCACCTTGGAGGGGGTGCCGAGCCGTTTCTGGGCCTCCGGCACGAGTTCGAGGTAGCGGTTGGAGGAGAACCAGACGGCGTCGAAGCCCTGTTCGGCGGCGCCGCTCGCGACCTTCTCCGCGCCCTCGATGGTGCCGGTGAAGCTGAACTTCACGGAGATGCCCGTCGCGCGAGCGGCCTCGTCGAGGACGGGCTGCAGGTCGGCCAGCTCGCTGCCGGCCAGCACTCGCAGGACGCCCGGTGCCGGGTCGCCGACCGGTCTGGACGGATCGGCTTCGTCGGAACATCCCGCCAGCAGCACCAGGGCGGCCACTGCGGGGATGAGGCGGCGGATCATGCTTGCTCCTCGGCGCCGCGGACGCGGCTCAGGTGGTCGTGGGCGCGCCGGATCTCGGCGTCCAGCGCGGTCACGGTGCTGGACATCGAGTCGGCCGCGCGGGCCTTGAACGTGTCGATCGCGTCGATCGCCGCGTAGATCTGGTCGAACGAGGTCCGCACCGCCTCGATGCCGACCGCCGGTGTCGACGCGATGCGCTGGATGTCCTCTCCCTGCACCGACATCAGCGTCGCGTTCGAGCGCAGGATCGAGTCGGTGAGCCCGCGCACGGCGTCGACCTGGTCGATCACCTCGCGCTGTCCGGCCAGTGCCGCCGCGACCGCCACGCCGATCCGCAACGCCGTGACGGTCGTGCTGACCGCGCGTTCGATGCCCTTGATCAGCTCGTCGTTGTTGCGGCGCACCACGTCCAGCGCCATGTACCCCTGCGCGCACACCGCGAGCTGGGTCAGCAGGTCCTGGTGCCGTTGCCGCAGACCGAACAGCACGTCGGCGCGCAACGCGTTGGCACGTCCCGGATCGGACAGGTCGAGGATCGCGACCTGTCGTCCGACCGCCTCGTCCATCTCGGCGGCGAGCGCCGCGTCCTGCGACAGCTTGGTCATCAGGTCCCACAACCGCTGCCGCTCGCCCTTGATGGCCGCGTTGTCGCGCTTCAGCGAGTCCTGGCCGGACCGGAGCTTCAACACGATCCGGTTGACCGGTTCGTCGGCCGCTCGAAGCCGTGCCAGCAGGCCACGAGCCGCGTTGCCGCCGGGGAGGAACCCGAGGATCTTGCGGCCGGTCAGCTTGGACAGGTCCTGCGGATCCAGCTCGCGCACGGACCGGCGGAGCTCGGTCAAACTGACGGACATCTGAGCGGAATGAGGCGACGACACGGACGCGAGCGTGCGGTCCAGCAACCGGCCCGCGATCTGGGCCGCCACCCGCATCTCCGCCTCGCCGAGCACGAGCGCCTCGTCGACGATCCGGCTGAAGTCCGGCGACTGCGGGTCGACCGCGTTCAACGAGTCGATGAAGGCGACAGCCTTCTCGGAAAGCTCGACCTTGCCCTCGTCGGAGACAGGGATCAGCCCGGCCGCGCGGTCGACCGGCACGGGCTCTACGGGATCCGGTGGCGTCAGAACGAAATCGGACATGTCAGTACTGCTTCGCGATCGCTTCGAGCATCCGCTCCAGCGTCTCGTGCGCGGGCGGTTCGACGACGTCCACGATCGTCTGCGGCACGGTCAGGTTCTTCTCCTTGACGATGTCGTTGAAGTGCTTGGGATCGGCCGTGCGGAACCCGAACGTCGCGGCGAGCTTGCCCAGTTCGGCATCGGTCGAGAGAAGCTGCCCGACGCGGTCTCCTGCCTCGCGCAACGGCACCAGCGTGTGCTTGGACAGCACCGTCGGCGCCGGGTAGAGCAGCTTCATGTCCGGCCGGATCGTCGAGTCGCCCCGCACCACCCGGTCGACGAACTGCGCCTCGTAAGCCAGCACCAGCGGCGTTTTGCCCATGCCCGCGGACAGGTAGTCCTCGAACGGCCCCTCGGTGCTGCTCTGCGTGTAGCCCTGGTCCAGGAACAGCTTCGACACCGCCGGGAGGACCTTGACCTCGGCCTCCTGCGACGACACCACCCCGCCGTTCGCGACGAACGACGTGATCGCCAGGTACATCGCCGCCGAGTTCGAGTCACGGGGATCGGTCGTGGTGACCAGCAGGTTCTTGCGCGCCGGGTAGGAGGTGTTGCCCGGCAGCTGGTCCCACCGCGTGGCCTTGCCCGCGAGGTCCAGGTACGCCTGCACGTCGAACGTCTGGTAGCCCGGCCCCGGCTTGACCACCCCCGCCTTGGTCAGCAGCTCGATGATCGGGTCGAACGTGGCGATCACCATCGGCGACGAGAACGGCGCGTACGTCCGCGCCGCCTTGCGGTCGCGCTGGATCTTCTCGGCCGCCGGCGCGGAAGAGGGGAACGCGAAGTCGTACGAGTTCAGGTCGGTGGCCGTCGCGATCTGCCGCGATCCGGCCGGATCCACCTCGACCTTGAGCCCGTGCTTCGCGAACACGTCCTTGACCCGCTGGTCCGCGAAGAAGGCGAGCTTCTCCGAACCGATCACGCCGCGCACCGTCTCGAGCCGGGCCGGTGCGTCGCCGCCCTGCCCCAGGACGATGGCGGTCACCACACCCACCAGCAGCACGACCGCGAGACCGATGCCGAGCGTTCTCTTCACTGTCCACCCCTGCTGAAACCCGTTCGGAGAACAGATCTTTCGTCACTTCGACGGTGTTTCAGGGGCGGTCGTCGCAATCGTGAGATGAACACTGGGTGAACGGGTCGATGAGTTTGAAGCGCCACCCGAGTCGGCATCGCTGAAGAGTCCGGATCGAGGAGGTAGAGCGATGAAGTTCGTGACCATCGGCTACGGCGACCGCGAGGGCTACGACCAAACGGACGCGTCCGTTCGCGACAAGGCGCACGCGCACGACGAACGGTTGCGCGCAGCGGGAGTGGAGATGGGAATTGCCGGCTCACCAGTGCAGGTGCGCAACCATGACAACGCCGGGACCACTGTGGAGAACGGCGCGTTCCTGCAAGCAGCTCTCCCGATCGCGGGCTTCGCGATCATCGAGGCCGCGACGTTGGACGAGGCCATCGAGCTCGTGTCGAACACTCCGTGCGCGGTCGCTCACGGAGTGGTGGAGGTGTGGCCGCTGCAATCAGCGCAGGGGTGATCAACTGCTCGTTCCAAGGTCGTATGAGTGAGTGTAAGAGCGATTGAGTGAGTGTTATGATCGTGTCGTGAACTTGACGGAGTGGGCGAGGGCGCAGGGTGTGCATCCGCAGACCGCGTATCGCTGGTTCCGTGAGGGAACGTTGCCGGTGCCGGCGGAGCGGGTCGGCCCGCGGATGATCCTGGTGAATGCCGAAGGCAATGCGTCGACTGTGTCGCTGGGCGGGTTGGGTTTGTATGCCCGCGTGTCCTCGCATGATCAGAAAGCCGATCTGGATCGGCAGGTGGCACGCTTGTCGTCGTGGGCGGCCGGTCTCGGCGATCCTGTTGTGCGGGTCGAGGCCGAGGTCGGCTCGGGCATGAACGGATCACGGACGAAGGCTCGGCGCCTGTTGGCGGATCCGCGGGTGACCACTGTGGTGGTTGAGCGCTCGGATCGGCTGGGGCGGATGAACGTCGAGTTGGTCGAGGCCGCCTTGTCGGCGTCCGGTCGGCGGCTGCTGATCCTCGACGAGGGCGAGGTCGAGGACGATCTGGTGCGGGACATGGTCGAGGTGCTGACGTCGTTGTGCGCTCGCCTGTATGGGCGTCGTTCGGCGAAGAACCGCGCCAAGAAGGCGCTGGAGGCCGCAGAGCGTGGTTGAGCTGGCCACGAAGCCGCTGCGGGAGGTCTCCCGCCCGTTCGTCGCCGACGGCCCTTCGGGCGTGTCGGTACGCGGCCGTCTCAAGGGCCTGACCGCGCAGGACGAGAAGGTCTTGCGTCTGGTCGGCGAGCACATGGGGCGCCTCGCCTCCGCTGATCTGGCCCGGCGTTGCCGCGACGGCTTGGACCACTGCACCGACACGTGGGCCGCCCGTAAGCGGGATCTGACGGCCGCCTCGTCGTCGCGGTGGGCCGGTTCGGTCACCTCCAACACCCACGATCAGTGGGGGCTGTCCCGCCGTGCCCAGCACGCGCACCTGCGGTCTCTGGACGCCGGTATCCGCACTCTGCGGCACCGCCTGTCCTTGCCGATCGGCGAGAAGGGAAGCCGGGGCAAGCCCGGTGGCTACCGCGGCAAGGGCGAGTGGTTCCAGAAGTCCCGCCGCCTGGCGATCCTCGAAGACCGTTACGAGCAGGTACGCGCCGAGCGGGAAACCGGAAAGGTCTCCGTCGTGCGCGGCGGCCGTCGCCTGCTGCACCAGCGGCACAACCTCACCGCGGCCCAGAAGACCGAGGCCCGATGGTGTGCGGAGTGGGAAGCGTCCCGCTGGTTCCTGACCGCTGACGGCGAGTCCGGCAAACGCCACGGGAACGAGACGATCCGCGTCACCCCCGACGGCGAAGTCGTGATCAAGCTGCCCGCCCCGCTCGCCCACCTGGCCAACAGCAAGCACAGCCGGTACGTCCTCGCTGCGAAGGTCGCGTTCCCGCACCGGGGCGATGAGTGGCGCGATCGGATCGAAGCCAACCGGGCGGTGGCCTACCGCATCCACCTCGACGTGGCCCGTGGCCGCTGGTACCTCGACGCCTCCTGGACCCGCAAAGACCTCCCCGTGGTCCCTCTGGACGCGCTGCGGGCCGCAGGCGTGATCGGCGTGGACACCAACGCCGACCACCTGGCCGCCTGGCTGCTCGACTCTCACGGCAACCCGATGGGTGCGCCCCGCCGCTTCGGCTACGACCTGACCGGAGCCGCGAACCATCGTGACGCCCAGCTCCGCCACGCCCTCACCCGCCTCCTGCACTGGGCCAGGGCGACCGGTGTGCAGGCCATCGCGATCGAAGACCTCGACTTCACCGACAGCAAGACCCGTGAGAAGCACGGCCGCCGCAAGCCGTTCCGGCAGCTCATCTCGGGCATGCCCACCGGCAAACTCCGCGCCCGCCTGCTGTCGATGTGTGCGGAGGCCGGTATCAGCGTGATCGCCGTCGACCCCGCCTACACGTCGATGTGGGGCGCACAGCACTGGCAAAAGCCGCTGACCAGCAAGAAACGGCAGACTTCCCGACACGCCGCCGCCTCGGTGGCGATCGGGCGACGCGCCCTCGGGTATCCGATCCGGCGACGGACGGCACCGCCCCACGACGACCAGAGCGATCGCCGTGGGCATCGGACCGCCCAGGCCGGACCGTGTAACCAGGGGCGTGAGGGAACCCGTCCCCGCGTATCCGGACCACGGACACGATCCGTGCAGCCGGACACGGCAGGAACACAGGCGACCAGCGCATCCAAAACCGTTCGGGCTGCGCCAGTTGACCAGGTTTGGGTCCAAGACTCACTCCTGCTCACTGATTTAGGAACGGTGACCTGTCGCCGACGGACCATTTGTGCCCGAACGGGTCTGTGAAGCCACCTTGCCGGTGCGTTCCCCACGGCATCTGATGGCCCACGACCGCCGAACCCTGAACGGCTCCGGCGGCAACGGCACGGGCGATGAAGCCGTCGGGGTCGTCGGTGAAGACCTCGATGCGCACGTTCGTGACGCCGCCGGGACTGGTCTCCGCGGGATTGTCGGGATTGACCTCGTGGAGGAAGAAGGGCGCGCCTCCGATCTGCAGGCCGGCCACGCCGCCGAGGTTCCACAGCTCAGAGGCGCCCAACGCCGCCTTGTACCAGGAGACCGCGGCGTCGGCGTCCGGAACGATCAGCATCACTGAGATCACCGGAGGTTCGGTCATGCCGCACAGCCTGCCGGATCAGGTCACAGGTCGCTGAGCAACCAGGCGACGTCACGGACCAGCGCGTGCCGCCAGCCGACCCGGTCGTGCCCGGCGGGGGAGCGGTTCACGCGCACGGTCGCACCCGCAGCCGAGGTCAGCTCCTCCACAGCCGCGCAATGCCGGTGCATCGCCGGCTCGTGCTCGCCGACGTCGAACGCGACGCGCAGACCGGACAGATCCGGTCGGTCACGCAGGCGTGCGGCGGTGTCACCACCGGCAGGGCCGTCGAGCGTGAGCCCGTGATCCGGCAGATCACGAGTCCACCAGAACGATCCTGACTGGCACGCCACCCGCGACACCAGCGAGGGGAAGTCCAGTGCGGCCTGGAACGCGCTGAGCCCGCCGAGGCTCTGGCCTGCGACCACGAACCGGGAGGGGTCCACGGTCACGCCGTTCGACGCGAGCAACGGCAGCAGCTCGTCCCGGATCGCCTGCCACAGTGCGGGATCGCTGTACTCGGCGTCCCGATCACGGGGCGTCGGCAGGAAAACCAGGGTGGCGGCGGGCATCTCGCCGTTCTTCACCGCCGACTCGAACGCGGCCACGGCCGGGTGCACGTACATCCAGTCGTCACCGTCGAGCAGCAGGACAACGGGCTCGCCGCCCTGGTGGACGCGCACCGTCTTGCGCCCCAACGTGCCGTTCCAGCGGATGCGCAGCGACGGCACGTCCAGCACCTCGTCCGGCCCGACGACCGGCCAGTGCGGCTGCGGTTCCAGGTCCGGGGTGGCGAAGATCGACCGGTTCGGACCGGCACTCGCCGGGTTGAACGGATCGGCGTGCTCGTCGCCGTCAAAGAAGTGATACGTCACGCGAAACCGCGCCGGCATGACGACCTCGGCGTACCAGAGGTCGCTGTCCTGGCGGCGTTGCAGCTCGACGGGCTGCGACCAGTGCTCGAACCGGACGGACCCCGGCCCACGCCACAGGAACGTCGTCAGGAAGCCGTCGCCGGAAGGAGTCGCCACAGGACCGGTCATCGGGCCACCGCCAGCTGGTAGGAGGAGTCACGGCCGAGCAGCTCGCGGTGCGTGCCCTCGCCGGTCACGGTGCCGCCGTCGAGCACGATCACCCGGTCGGCCACGTCGAGCAGCGCCGGGCTGCTGGTGATCACGATCGTGGTGCGGCCGCGGCGCAACGCCGTGACGTTACGGGCGATGAGCTGTTCGGTCACCGCGTCGACGGCCGTCGTCGGGTCGTGCAGCACCAGGATTTCCGGGTTCGCGGCCAAAGCGCGGGCAAGCGACAACCGTTGACGTTGCCCGCCGGAAAGGTTCGCGCCACGATCGCGTACGGCGTAGTCGAGGCCTTCTGAGTGCAGTGCCACCACGTCGGTCAGCATCGCGGCGGAAACAGCCTCTTCCACCAGTTCGCTGGAACCGCGTGGATCGACGTTCTCGCGCAACGTTCCGGCGAACACCTCGTGGTGCGACGGGTTCACCAGCAGACAGGCCCGCACGCTCTCGATCGTCAGCGACGCGATCTCCCGCTTGCCCACTCGCACGATGCCCGAGTACGAAGCCGGTGGCACGTCAACGGACAGTACCGACGCCAGCTCGGCCGCCGCCTGCGGCTGGTAGGCCGCGATCGCCACGAACTCACCCGGCCGCACCGAGAACGTCAGGTCCCGCAACGTTCCGTGCGTGACCGTCGAGACCTCAAGGCCGCTCTCCGGTCCCGGCTCCTCGACACCGGGCGTCATCCGCGCCGGTGCCGCCAGGATCAACGCCATCCGTTCGGCGGAGGCCCGCGCCATCATGACGTACTTCGGCATCTCCGAGAACATCTTCAGCGGCTCGATCAGGAACTGCGCCAGACCCACGGCCATGACGAGCTCACCGACCGAGATCTGGCCCTGGAACGTCAAGAACCCCGCCCACAACGTCACCGCTGCGGCCAGCAACGAGTTCAACGCCAGCGCGGCACCCGCGTAGACACCGTTGACCCGCGCCACGATGATCGACTGCTTCTTCGCCTCGGTGCTCACCCGGCGATACGCCTGGAACGCCGCGTAGCTGCCGCCGAACCCGTGCAACGGCCGCAGACCTGCGATCAGGTCCGACACCTTCGCACCGGCCCGCGCCACCTTCGCCTGCTGCACCTGCGTGTTCGCCCCGATCCGCCGCGACATCACGCTCAGCACGCTCAGGATCGCCACGGTGCCGACGAAGACCAGCACGCCGAGCGGCACGCTGATCACCGCCAGCACGACACCCGTGATCACCACCGACACCAGGGAGCTGACCAGCAGCGGCACCACCTCGATGATGTCCGCGGTCTGGTCGGCGTCCTCGGTGGCGATGGTGAGCACCTCGCCGGACTTCAGGTCGACGTCACGCGCGACCGGCTGCAGGCCGTGGTCCGCGACCGCGACCCGCCACCGGTGCGCCTCCGTCGTGTTCGCCTTCTGCAGGATGCGCATGCCGAACCGCCACGAGTACGACACCGTGGCCATGACGAGCCCGAGCGCCAGCAGCGCCAGCCCCAGGGAGCTGAGCTGACCGCCGCGCAGCGCGAACTCGACGATCACGCCGAGCAGGATCGGCACAGCGGTCTCGGCCGCCTGGTACGAGCCCATCAGCACGGTGCCGGACGCCATGGCGCCGACGTTGCGGCGCAACGCGATCCGGAGGATCTCCCGGCCGGTGCGGACTTCAGTGTTCGTCAACGTGGCGCGCAATCGCTTCGGGGGTGGACAGAGCCAGAAGGTCGCGGATCGTGACGACAGGACCGAACTCGCGGCGGAGCAGGCCGATGAGCCGCACCGCGAGCATCGAGTGCCCGCCCAGGTCGGTGAAGCCGCTCGTCATCCCCACCTCGTCCTCGTCGAGGTCGAGCGCCTCGGCGAACATCTCCCTGACCACGAGCTCGGTCTCGGTCAGCTCCCGGTCGTCCCTCTTGGTCATCAGGGTGCCGAGCGGACGGGCCTCGGGCAAGGCGGAGGTGTCGGCCTTTCCGTTGACCGTCAACGGGATCGCGTCCACCTGCGCGTAGTGCGACGGCCGCAGGTAGTCCGGCATCCCGGCACCGACCTCGGCCGCGATCGACGGGATGTCCGCGCCGTCCTCCAGAACGAGGTACGCCGCGAGCCGGTAGGCGCCGTCGACCTGGGGGTCGGCCTGCGCGACAGCGGCGACGAACCGGACGCCCGGATGCGCGGCGAACCGTGCCTCGACCTCGCCCAGCTCCACGCGGTGACCGCGGATCTTGACCTGCTTGTCCGTGCGGCCCAGGTACAGCAGGTTCCCGTCGGGCCGCCGGATCACGAGGTCGCCGGTCCGGTACATCCGCTCACCCGGCACCCACGGGCACGCCACGAACCGCTCGGCGGACTGCGCCGGCTGCCCGAGGTAACCCCGCGCGATCCCCACGCCCGACACGTAAAGCTCGCCCGCGACACCGTCCGGCACGGGCCGCAGCCACGGGTCGAGCACGTACACGTCGGTGTTGTCGATCGCCACGCCGACCACCGGGTCGACGCAGTCGAACGTGCCGACGCCCAGCGTGTTGATCGTGTACTCCGTTGGCCCGTAAAGGTTGTAGCCGATCGTGCCCGGGGTGTCCGCGAGCAGCTGCCACAGCGTCGGCGTCACGGCTTCGCCACCCAGCAGCACGAGCGCCGGCTTGTGCTCAGCGCCCAGCAGTCCCTCTGCCACCAGCTGCTGCGCGTAGGTCGGCGTTACGTTGATGACGTCGATCTCGTGCTTGAGGCAGTACTCGACCAGCCCGGTCGCGTCCCTGCGCAGCTCCTCGTCGCAGATGTGCACCTCGTGGCCGTCGGCGAGCCAGAGCAGCTCCTCCCACGACATGTCGAAGGCGAACGACACGGTGTGCGCGATCCGGAACGTCCGGTGCCCGTGCTCGGCCAGCACGGGCTCGAAGATCCGCCGCTGGTGGTTGACCAGCATGTTGGTCAGGCCGGCGTACTCGGTCACCACACCCTTGGGCTTACCGGTCGAGCCCGACGTGTAGATCGTGTAGGCCGCGTGCTTGAGCCGATGCGGGTCGTCCGGTGCGAACGTGATCACGGGTTCGGCGTCCGGCCACGGCTCGTCGAGCTTGAACACCTCGCCTCGGATCCGGGGTGCCACGGCGCTGGTCGTGATGATCAACGACGGCTGCGCGTCGTCGACGATCGCGGCGATCCGCTCGTCCGGGTGGTCCAGCTCCAACGGCACGTACGCCGCACCACACCGCAGAACTCCGAACAGCGCGACGACCCAGTCCAACGAGCGCGGCACCGCGATGGCGACCGACGTCTCCACACCGATCCCACGGTCGGAGAGCACACCGGCCAGATGACGGCTGCGGTCACGCAACTCCGCGAACGTCATCGACCGGCCGTGTGCGACCAACGCGATCCGGTCCGGGTTGCGGTCGGCCGCCTCGTCGAACAGGTCGACGATCGTCTTGGTGCCGAAGTCGTTGGGCGCGTTGAGCTCCGGCGTCGGGCCGGTGGCACCGACAGCACCCACCTGGCCGTCGGACACGGCGAGGTCGTCGAGAATCCGCAGGTACTCGCCGAACAACCGTTCTGCGACAACGGGTTCGGTGACCTCGGGCCGGTACTCCAGCTTGACCGTGAGCTGCTTGCCCGGCGTCACCACCCAGGTGAACGGGTAGTGCGTGGAGTCCTCGAACTCGTGCGCCGTGATCCCGTTGACCGCGTTGAACTCGGTGAAGGTGTCGTCGTCGAGGAAGTTCTGCAGCACGAACAGGCTGTCGAACAGCTGGTCCTGGCCGCTGGCGCGCTGGATCTCGCCGAGCCCGATGTGCTCGTGCTCCATCGCGTCGACCCTGGACGCCTGCACCGAGGCGAGGAACGCCGCGACGCTGTCGTGCGGCCGCGCGGACACCCGCATCGGCACGGTGTTCAGCAGTACACCGACGATTCCATCCGTGCCTTCTTCCTCACGGCCGGAGACGGTCACGCCGAACACCGCGTCACCGCGGCCGGTCTCGCTGCCCAGCAGCAACCCGAGCGCGCCGGTGACCACGGAGTTGAGCGTGACGCCGTGTGCGCGTGCCGCGTCACGCACCCGGTCGGACTGCCCAACGGACAGCGTCCGCACGATCTTCACCGGCAGTGTGTCCGAAGTGGACTGTTCAGCCAGCAGTGTCGGCCCCGGCAGGTCCGCGAGGTACTCGGCCCAGAACCGTTCTGCTGTTGCGGAGTTCTTGGCGGCCAGCGCGCGGGCGTACTCCTCGAAGCTCGGCGTGGCCGGTGTGGAGTCGAGCGGTGAGCCGGCCAGGATCGCCCGGTAGGCGTCGAAGAAGTCGCGCAGCACGATCTCGCGCGACCAGCCGTCCCACAGCAGCAGGTGGTGGCTGAAGAGCAACGCGTCCCGGTCGTCCGGCAGGCGCAGGACCACCATCCGCACCAACGGCGGCGCGCTCAGGTCGAAGCCCGTCGCGCGGTCCTCGTTCCGCAGCGCGTCAACGGCTTCGCGGTTGAGGACGTCGACGACGCTGACCGGAACCCGGCCGCCCGGCGTGAGCACCTGGACCGGAGAGCCGTCGTCGTCCGACTCGAAGCCCGCACCGACGACCGGATGCTTGGCGATGACGTGCGCCATCGCCTTCTCCAGCGCCTGAGGGTCGAGGCGCCGGTCGAACGTGAAGCAGCTTTGCGCCACGTAGTGCCCGGCGTCGCCCGCGAGCTCGGCCTGGAAGTACAGACCCCGCTGCAGCGGCGAGACCGGCGCGGTCCGGCGCGCGGTCACCGAGGCGTCCGCGATCCGTTCCAGCGCGAGCAGCCAGCGGGCGGCGATCTCGTCGGACACGTCCTCGGTCAACGCGAACGTCGCCCGCAGACTGCCGGTCGCGGTGTCCAGCCACGCGTTGACCTCGACCGCGTACGGGCTGGGCTGCGCGCCGGTGTCGATGTGGAGTGCCTGGGACTCGCTGCCCTGGCCCAGGTAGTTGAACAGGACCTGCGGCCGGGGCAGCGCTGCCAGCACCGGAGCGGTCTGCGGGTTCAGGTACCGCAGCTGGCCGTAGCCGACGTGCGCGACCTCGTCCGGCTGGCGCTGCACGAGTTCGCGGGCGGCCTCGACCGGGTCGGTGTGCGGGCTGAGCTTCATCGGCGCGATGGAGGTGAACCAGCCGACCGTGCGGGTGTAGTCGTGGTGATCGAGCACCGGGACGCGGCCGTGGCGTTCGAGCTCGATCACCAGATCCGTTGGCGTGCCTTGGATCTCGGTCAACGCCGTCCGCAGCGCACCGCACAGCAGCTCGGTGAGGCCGACGCCGAGCGCGGTCGGCGCGGTGTGCACGACGCGATCGGTGATGTCGGCCGACAGGTTGACCGTGACCTCGCGGAGTTCGCGGATCTGCGGGGTGAGGACCGGGGTGTCGAGCACCTCGATCCACCGGCGCAGGTCGCCGCCCGACTGGGCATCCAGGGTGAGGGCGTCGGCGTAGGCAGAGAACGGGGTGGTGGTCGGCGCGAGTTCTTCGCCGCGCATGGCGGCGGCGAGGTCGTCGAGGAGGATCAGCCACGAGACCGAGTCGACCGCGAGGTGGTGCACGACGACGATGAGCGTCTTCGTGGACTCCAGCCAGGCGAACGCCGCCATGACGCCGGCCTCGGGGTCCAGCCGTGCGGCGGCCTCGTTGGCGGCGACCTCGGGGGTCGTCGGCGGTCGCGAGGACGACGGGGAACCTCACCGGCCGGCAAGGCGTCGGCTTCGGGGCCGAGTCGGCGAGCGGCCTCGTTCGCGCCGAGCCGCGGATCGCCAGAATTGTCAGACCTGCCTGAGACGATACGGAGTGGGGACCCGATCCCCCCAGGGGGCCTGCCAATCGGGATCGATTCCGAGCGACCAGACCCCGTGCGTGACCGTCAACCGCATCCGCAGGGCCGCGTGCGCCTTCACCACGGCGTTCGCAGCGCGTTGTGCGTCAGCCAGGCTGGCACAGTCCAGCTGCCGCGCCTGAGCGAACAGCTTGAGCTCGCCGCCCAGTTCCCGCTGCCGCAGCACGATCGGCGTCGGCGCGATCGGTCCGTCCTGCCGCTCCACCGGTGCCGCGACGGCGACCGGGGCCACCCGACCGCCGAACTTCTCCGCGAGAGCCCGCGGTGTCTTGTGCAGGAACAGATCGCGCGGCGCGAACCGCACGCCGAGCGCCCGAGCCCGGTTGACGACACGATCGCGATGATGCTGTCGCCACCGGCGGCGAAGAAGTCGGTGTCGGCGTCCACAGTGGACCCCGGCAGCGCGGCCGCGAAGACCTCCACCAGCGACGCCAGCGCCGGAGCAACGACGACCGCTGCTAGAGCGTCGTCCTCCTGGCGGGCGCGTTCCTGCAACGCCCTGCGGTCGAGCTTGCCGTTGATGGTCAGCGGCAACGCGTCCAGCAGGATCACCCGCTGCGGCACCATGTGCACCGGCAGCTTGGCCCCGAGCGCGGCCGCGATGTCCGCCGACGGCGTGCCGACGACGTGCGCGACGAGGTGGTCGGCGCTGTCTGCCACCGTCACCGCCACGTCGACGACCCCGCCGATCTCGAGGATCGCGGACTCGACCTCGCCGAGCTCGATGCGGAAACCCTTGAGCTGCACCTGGAGGTCGGCGCGGCCGAGGAACTCGAGCTCGCCGTCGAGGTTTCGCCGAGCGAGGTCACCGGAGTGGTACATCCTTGAGCCGTCGCCCGCGAACGGGTCCGCGACGAAACGGCTCGCGGCCAGGCCCGGCCGTCCGTTGTACCCGAGCGTCACCTGCGGCCGCGACGTAGATCGTGCCGACCTGACCCGGTGGCACCGGCCGGAGCTGATCGTCGAGCAGGTAGGTCTGAAGACCGGCGATCGGGCCACCGATCGGGCTGACCTCCTTGCCAAGACCAAAATCGATGTCGTCGAGCAGCCGGTAGGTGGTGTGGACGGTGGTCTCGGTGATGCCGTACATGTTGACCAGCTCGGGCCTGCCCGTGCCGTACCGCGCGACCCAGCCGCGCAAACGACCCAGGTCGAGCGCCTCACCGGCGAAGATCACCCGCCGTAGCGCGGTGAGCGGCTCCGGAGCGTGCAGGTCGGCGTCGATGAACTGGTAGAACGCCGACGGTGTCTGGCACAGGATCGTCACGTCGCGGTCGAGGACGAGCTTGCGGAAGTCCACCGGCGAGCGGGTCAGGCTGTGCTCGGGCACGACCAGCTGACCGCCGTGGGTCAGCGCGCCCCACAACTCCCACACCGCGACGTCGAACGAGTAGGTGTGGAACTGCGTCCACACGTCGGCAGGTCCGAACTGCATCTCCGGCGCGGTGTTGACCAGCAGCGAGACCACGTTCTCGTGCGACACCACGACGCCCTTGGGCCGCCCGGTCGAGCCGGACGTGTAGATCATGTACGCCGGGTGCCGCCAGTCGACCACGGGCTCCACGAACGAACCAGGCACCACGTCGTCGATGCACAGCACGGTCGCCGAGACACCGGCGCGGGCGAGCATGGCCTCGAAACGTTCCTGCTGACCCGGCTCCACCAACGCCACCTGGGGTGCGGCGTCCGCGAGCACGAACTCCAGCCGGTCGTCCGGGTAGGCCAGGTCCAGCGGCACGTACGCGGCACCAGCCGACACGACCGCGATCAGCGCGGTGACCTGCTCCAGCGACCGCGGGACGGCGACGGCGACCCGCGTGTGCGGGCCGACACCACAAGCCTGCAACGTCGTCGCCAGCCGGTTCTTGGCCTCGACCAGCTCGCCGTAGGTCATCGACTCGGACGTGCCGTCGAGGCAGCAGAACGTGACGGCGGTGGCGGCAGGGTCGCGCTCGGCCGCCCGGTCGAAGAGCTGCGCCAGCGTCACCGGAACGATGTCCGCGCCGGCGCGGGTGTCCGTGAGAACGGGAGCGGGAATCGAGTCCCCGGTGAGCAAAGCCGTGAGCGTGTCGGCGAACGCGCGCACGATCCGTTGCGCACCGGCCTCCCGCACCACGAGGGTGTCGTAGATCAGGTTGAACCGCAGCGTGCCGTCGTGGTGCCGCTGGACCTCGATGGTCAACGGGTAGTGCGGCGCGCCTTCGTTCACCACGTCGGTGATCTCGAACCCGCTTGCCGAGCCGAGCGCGGCCACGTCCAGCGCGATGTCGAAGACGACCAGCGTGTCGAACGACGAGCCGTGCGGTGCCTGCCGTCCGATCCGGGTGAGCGAGACGTGCTGGTGCGGCAGCACGGCGGTCTGGTGCCGCTGCATCGAAGCAAGCAGATCAGAAGCGCTCGTGTCGCCGGACCACTTGGCGCGCACCGGAATCGTGTTGATGAACAGACCGACCATCTCGTCGATACCGGCCACGTCCGCGTCCCGGCCGGACACCGTGGAGCCGAACACGACGTCCTGGCTTTCGAGGATGCCGCCGAGCGTCACGCCCCACGCGCTGTGCACGGCGACGCTGAGCGAAACCCCGGCCGCCCGCAGCGTCTCGTCGAAGCCCGCGGGTGCGTCGATCGCCGTGTCGGCGAATCGTTCCGACGGCTCGTGCCCCTCCACGACCAGCGACGGGCCTGGCAGCCCTGCGAGTTCCTCCGCCCAGACGCGGTCGCTCTCCGCCGCGTCGGCGTGCACGAGCCAGCGCACGTAGTCGGCGTAGCTGCCGCGCGTGTGCACCGAGCCCGGAGCGTCGTACTCGGCCAGCAACGCGCGCAGCATCGGCGGCACCGACCAGCCGTCGGCGATGATGTGGTGCACGGTCTGGACCAGGACGTACCGCTGAGGAGCCGTGCGGATCAGCGTGTAGCGCATGAGAGGGCCGCGAGCGAGGTCGAACCCGGCGACGCGGTCCTGCTCGGCGTAGGCCTGGATCTCCTCGTCGGTCATGCCTTGACCGTCCACAGTGGAGAATTCGGGGCGGACCCCGGACTCCAGCACCGAGACGACCCGTCCGTCCGGCAGGC
The DNA here is from genome assembly GCF_012184385.1 of Lentzea indica. Taxonomy (GTDB): domain Bacteria; phylum Actinomycetota; class Actinomycetes; order Mycobacteriales; family Pseudonocardiaceae; genus Lentzea; species Lentzea indica. Next base: position 26,123 of record NZ_VSRL01000052.1, on the reverse strand, counting down.
CGAGGAACCGCGCGGCGAGGTTCGGGAACAGCTCGAGCACTCGGGTCGCTGCTGCTTCGAGCTTGCGGGCGTCGACGGATCCGGTCAGCGTCAGCAGCTGCTGCTCGACGTACCGGTGCGCGGACTCGTCGTCGAAGACCGAGTGGAAGTACAGGCCTTCCTGCAACGGAGTCAGCGGGAGGACGTCCCGCAACGCCGGGCTGTCGAGCGAGTCGACGTCGGCCTGGGTGAGCGGCAGCAGGTCGAAGTCGCTGGGGGAGTGCCCGCCCTGCGTCAGCGCCGCCAGACCCTCCAGCGCTGTAACGAAGTACTCGCCGATCTTGGCCGTGTCGTCGTCGGTGAAGACACCCGACGGCCACGAGATGACCGTGACCAGCTCCAGTTCGCCGTCAGCGCCCGGCTCGGCGGAGGCGTTGAACTCCAGCGCCCGCGGCAGCCGCATCGCCGGGTCGCGCTTCTCGCCGAGCTGACCCGCGTTCTCCGCGAGCTGCCAGTCGCCGGTGGTGCCACCGCTGAACCGGCCCAGGTAGTTGAACAGCACCTGCGGCCGCGGGACGTCGAACTCGTTGCGTCCCAGGTACTTCAGCGCGCCGTACGAAACGCCGTTGCTCGGTACCTGCGCGAGATCTTCCTTGACCCGCTTGAGCGCGGCCGCCAGGTCGTCGATCTGGCCAGGATCGACGGTCACCGGGAACAGCGTCGTGAACCAGCCGACCGTGCGCGACAGGTCCGGGTCGAGCGGCACGAACCGGCCCTCGCGGCCGTGGCCCTCCAGCTCGACGTGCGCGAACGTCTGGTCCTGGCCGTTGTCGCGGCGCCATTTGGCCAGCGCGACGGCGAGACCGGTCAGCAGCACGTCGTTGACCTTGGCGTGGAACAACGCGGGCACGTCGCCCAGCAGTGCCGCGGTCGCCTGCGCTCCCACGGTGACCGTGCGGACCTGTTCGCCCGCGACGACGTCCTCGTCGGTCAGCTCACGCCGGCCGAGCAGCTGGTCCACACCCGGCAGCGGGCGCTGGTAGTACTCGCGGTCCGACTCGAAGTCCGCCTTCTCCAGCAGCTGGGTCCAGCGGCGCAACGACGTGCCAGCCGGGCGGAGTTCCACCGCCGCACCGGAAGAGACCTGCTGCCACGCCTGGGCGAGGTCGTCGAACAGGATGCGCCACGACACACCGTCGATCACCACGTGGTGGATCACGATGACCAGCTGCCGCGCCTCCGACCGCCACACCGCTCGCAGCATGATGCCCGCGTCCGGGTTCAGCCCCTCGGTCGCCGCTGCAACGCATTCCTCGATCGGAGCGTTGCTCGCGTCCCACAACGCATGGCCGTCCTCGGGGATGTCGAACGACCAGCGCTCGCCCCTGACGAGCTTGGCGCGCAACATGTCGTGCCGCTCGACCACGGCGTCGAGGATCTGGATGAGCTGCTCGGCGGTGAGCTCCGCGGGGGTGTTGAGCACGACCGACTGCACGAACCCGTCGATGGCGTCCGTGGTCTCACCGAGCCACTGCACGATCGGCAGGCCCGCCACCGGCCCGGTCGCGACGTCGTCGTGGTCGACCGCCGAGGCGCCGTCACGAGACGCGACGGCGGCCAGCGCGCGGGGAGTGCGGTTGACGAAGATCTGGGTGGCCGTGACGAAGACGCCCTCGGCCCGCAACGCGCTCAGCAGTGAGATCGCGAGGATGCTGTCGCCGCCCAGTTCGAAGAAGTCCTGGTCGGCACCGACCTGCTCGACCCGCAGCACCGACGCGACGGCGGCGCAGATCGCCGCCTCGTCGTCGTTGGCCGCCGCGGTGACCGGCCCGGTCTCGACCGTCGGTTCCGGCAGGGCGCGGCGGTCCAGCTTTCCGTTGGGGGTCAACGGGAACTCGCTCATCACCACGATGTGCGCCGGCACCATGTACTCGACCAGGTGCTCGGTCGCCCACTGCTTCACGGCGTCCGCGGTCAGGTTCTCGTCGGACGGAACGACGTACCCGACGAGGTAGTTGCCGCCGGCGGAGTTCTTCCTGACCACGACACAGGTGTGGCGGACCCGCGGGTGCTCGGCCAGCGCGACCTCGACGTCCTCCAGTTCCAGCCGCATGCCGCGGATCTTGACCTGGTTGTCGACGCGGCCGAGGAAGTCGAGTGACCCGTCCGGCGCGAACCGCGCCAGGTCACCGGTCCGGTAGAGGCGCGAACCGTCGGTGGCGAACGGGTTCGCCACGAACCGGGACGCGGTCAGGCCCGGCGCGTTCACGTAGCCGCGGCCCAGCAGGAAGCCGCCGATGTACAGCTCGCCTCCGACACCGTGCGGGCACGGCCGCAGCTGGTCGTCGAGCACGTAGAGGTCCGTGTTCGGGTTGGCCTTGCCGATCGACGTCGACAGCCGTTCCGCCTCACCGCGGTAGATCACGTGCGAGACACCGATCGTGGCCTCGGCCGGGCCGTAGCCGTGGTACATCGGGATGTCGAGCTGGGTGCGGAACCGGTCGTACAGCTCGGGAGTCAGCACCTCGCCGCCGCACCACACGTGCCGCAGGCTGGCCAGCTCACCGTCGCCGGCGATGTTCAGCAACACGTCCAGCATCGACGACACCAGGTACACGAACGTCACGCGGTGACGGGCGATCGTGTGCAGCAGGTGGTGCGGGTCGCGCTCGCCGCCGGACCGCACGACGACGGTCCGTCCGCCGCACACCAACGGCAGGAAGATCTCGTTGATGGAGATGTCGAACGACAGCGGCGCCTTGAACAGCGACGCGTCGTCGTGTCCGAAGTGGAGGATCTGGTTCACCTGCCACAGCAGGCGTTCGCTGATCGCCTCGTGCCGGATCATCGCGCCCTTGGGGCGGCCGGTCGAGCCGGACGTGAACATCACGTAAGCCAGCTGGGCGCCGAGGATCGAGATGTCCGTCGGCTCAGCGGGGTGGCCGGCGAATCCCCAGTCGTCGAGGTCGACGGCGATGGCCTCGGGCTCGCCCTGCTGGCCGGTGCCGAGGAGCAAGACGACCTGGGCGTCGGTGATCACGGACTCGCGGCGGGAGGCCGGCCACTGCGGGTCCAGCGGCACGAACGCGCCTCCGGCCTGCAGCACGGCGAGCAGGCTGATCACCATCTCGGCCGAGCGGTCCAGCGAGATGCCGACGACCTGTTCGGTCCGCAGCCCGCGTTCGATCAGGTGGTGGGCCAACTGGTTGGAACGGGCGAGCGCCTCGCCGTAGGTGAAAGCGCGGTCACCGTCGTTGATCGCGATGGCGTCCGGGCGCTGCCGGGCCTGTTCGCGGAACAGCTCGACGATGCAGGGCCGTTCGCGCGGGAACTCGTTGTCGTTCCACCGGGCCAGATCCGCCAGCCGCTCCTCGATGGTCTGGGAGGTCAGCGTGCCGACGGCGCGGTTCGGGAACTCGGCGAGGTCGTCCAGCGCCCGTTGTGCCTCGACCGGATCGACACCGGCCGGCAACGGGATCAGCCAGCCGTCCGGCCGTTCGGTGACGTCCCACCGCTGGCCCTTGTCGGCCCAGACGAGCAGATCGCCGAAAAGCGTTGCAGGCGTGAGCTCGAGTCCGTCGACGTCAAGACCAGGGTCGGCCCAGTGGGTCAGCGCGACGGCACTCGCGACGGCGATGGTCCGCTGCGGGTACTCACCGGCGCGGCGCCGAATGGAGGCGATCCGGGCGGTCGAAAGAAGTACGTCACGGTCGGCCATCTGTTCCATCGACGACTCAGCCATCCCTTCACGATCGGTGAAGGTAGCCTAACCTAAGTATTTGCGGTTCCGAATCGCCAAGCGGCCCAAAGTGCCGCGTAACGCCCGTCACGCGCGACAAGTTCTTCGTGCGTGCCGTGCTCCAGGACACGGCCCTCGTCGAGTAGGGCGATCCGATCCGCCGCGATGGCCTGGGTCAGCCTGTGCGCGACCAGAAGCGTTGTGCGGCCACGGCATGCGGCCAGGGCGGCCCGTTCGAGCGCGGCGGCACCCTGGCTGCCCGCTTCGGCCGTCGACTCGTCGAGCACCACGACGGGGGAGCGGCCGAGCACGAGCCTGGCCAGTGCGATCTGGGCGATCTTGGTCACGTCGAGGCGTTCGCCACCCTCGCCGACGTCCGTCTGGAGGCCCTGAGGCAACGCCTCGACCCACGTGTCCGCGCCGACCGTGCGCAACGCGTCCATCAGCTCGTCGTCGGTGGCATCGGGTGCGGCGAGCCGGAGGTCCTCGGCGAGCGGACCGGCGAAGACGTGCGCCTCCTGGGTCAGGATGCTGACCAACGCGCGGGCACCCGCCTCGTCGAGTTCGGCGAGGTCCGCGGACCCGATGTGCACGGAACCGGTCAGCGGAGTGCCAGTGCCGGCGACCAAAGCCGCCAGCGTCGTCTTGCCCGCACCGGTGGCGCCGACGAGAGCGAGCGAGGTGCCGGCGGGGATCTCCAGGTCGATGTCCCGCAGCACGTCGTGCTCGGATTCGGGATAGCGGAAGGAAAGCCCGCGCACCGACACCGGAAGCGGCTCGGCGTTCTGGTCGACCGCGACCGCGCTGCGGACGAGCTCGTCGCCGTCGGACTCCGTGAGCACACCGACGAGTCGCGTGAGCCCGGCGCCGGACTTCTGCGCCTCGTCGAAAAAGGCCATGATCAGGCCGAGCGGCACGAACAACTTGTGGAACAACAGCGCCGCAACGGAAACCTGGCCCAACGAGGACTGCCCGTTGGTCACCAGGACGTAGCCGACCACGATGATCAGCCCGAGACCGATGAACTCGGCGCGGTTCTCCCTGCCGATGAACCGGCCGAAGAACCGGAAAACGTCGATGCCGATGTCGCGCACCCGCCACGACTCGGCGGTCACCCTGTCCCGGAACGCGTTCTCGAGACGGTAGGCGCGGACTGTGGCGATGCCGTCCAGGCCGCTGATCAACGCCTGCGCGCGGTCGGCCTGTGCCTCGGAGCGGGCGCGGTAGAGCGGTTGCGAACGGGGCAGGTACCAGCGCAACGCCAGCGCGTAGGCGGGCAGCGCGCAGGCACCGGCGAGGCCCAGCCTCCAGTCGAGCCCGAACATGCCGGCGGTGGCGATGACGACCAGCACGACCGCCGAGAAGATCGTCGGGATCGCCGTGCGGAAACCTTTGGAGATAACAGCTACGTCGTCGCCGACGCGGGACAGCACGTCACCACGGCCGACCTGCTCGATCCGCGCGCTCGGCATCCCGAGCACCGCGCGGACCGCGCCTTCCCTCAGCCGTGCCAGCATTTCCGCGCCGACCCGGCCGATGAGGTAGGTCGACAACGCGGTCATGGCCGCACCGGCCAGCGCGGCAACGACCGTGGCGATGCCGATCGTCCAGAGGATCGACGCGTCGCGTCCCTGGACGACTCCGTCCACCACGGTGCCCAGCAGGAACACCGGGATGATCTGCAGCACCGCCCCGGCCACCGTCGCCACCACGGTGGCGATCGGCAGGCCGGGAGCGTTGCGGCAGTGGTCCCGCACCCAGCGAAGGGCCTCCCGTCCGGTCGCCGTGCGCAAGATGTTCACGGGCGCGCCAGAGACACTCGTGGTCACGAGAAGAGACCTTTCGCCGGGGTTGTGCTGCGTCAGATCAGGCGACCGACTTGGCCGACTTCACCAGCTCGTCGATCGCGTACGGCAGCGACGCCAGGGTGGCCTGCGACATCGCGGCACCAACGGCGGGACCCTCGCTGTCGAGGATCCAGTGGACCTTGCCGGCCTTGACGGCGGGCAGGTTCGCGAAGAGCTGGAAGTTCTTCAGCGACTTCTGGTCCGCCTCGTCGGCGATGACGAAGATGCGGTCGACGTTCATCAGGTCGATGCGCTCTGGGGACAGCGTCGTGTAGAACTTGCCACCCGCGATCTCGTCGATCTTCGTGTTGCCCTTGAAGCCGATGCCCGTCGTCAGCTGGCCACGCACGTCAGTGGTGGTGAACGGCGCGACGGCGTCCTTGTACCAGGACGTGACGACCGCGGTCTCGTTCGCCCACGCCGGGTTCGCCTTCTTCGCCTCTGCCATCTTGTCGTCGACAGCCTTGATCATCTTGGCGCCCTCGTCACCCTTGCCGAGCGCCTTGGCGACCTGCAGCGCGTTGTCCTGCCACTTCGCGCTGAACGGCTCCTTCTCCTCCTTGGTCCTGCCGACCGTCGGAGCGATCTTGCTCAGCTTGTCGTACCAGGCCTGGTCGGCCTCGGAGTACACGGCCACGATCAGGTCGGGGCGCAGCTGGGCGATCTTCTCGTAGTTCGGCTCGGTGTCGCCGTTCTTCATGACGACCTCGGGCGTGGTCGAGCCCCACTTGTCCTTCACCCAGGCCCACTGGGTGTTGATGTCGGGCTTCTTGCCCTCGGGGTTCGGGTACTGGTCGACCATGCCGACCGGCACGGTGCCCAGCGCGAGCATCGTCTGGTCGTCGGTGTAGCCGAGGGAGACGACGCGCTTGGGCGCTTCCTTGATCTCCGTCGTGCCGAAGAAGTGCTCGACCTTGGTCGGGAACGTGCCACCGGAGGCGTTGTTCGCGTCAGGGGTCGACGCCGGCGTGGAGGACCCGCACCCGGCGAGGACACCGGCACCGACCACCACGGCTGCTGCCACGGCGGTCAGACGCTTCCATGTCATGGTCGTTCGCTGGCCCATTCGGCACCTCGTTCTTCGCTGCCCACGCGGCGGGGGAAATTAGGACAGGCGAACCTTATCATCTGGTTAGGGCAGGCTAACCTAGTCCTTGGTCACTCTTCGATACCACGTGAGTCCGGCCGATGGGCACGATCAACGGGCGTTCGCTGACGGGGTCGTCGATGACCTTCGCCTGCAGGCCGAACGTGTCCAGCAACAGGTCGCTCGTGATCACATCGCTCGGATGTCCCTGCGCGACGATGGCCCCCGACTTCATCACGATCAGGTTGTCGCTGTAGCGAACGGCGAGGTTCAGGTCGTGGAGAACCATCACGATCGTGCAGCCGCCCTCGTGCAGGTCGTCGACGAGGTCGATCACGTCGATCGCGTGCGCGAGATCGAGATAGGTCGTCGGCTCGTCCAGCAACAGCAGGTCGGTGCCCTGGGCGAGCGTCATGGAGATCCACACCCGCTGCCGCTGCCCGCCGGAGAGCGAGTCGACCGGACGATGGGCGAGATCGGCGACACCGGTCATGCGCAGGGCCTTGGCGACCACGTCCGCGTCATCGCTCGACCACTGGCGCACCCAGCTCTGGTGCGGGTGCCGGCCGCGGGCGACCAGGTCGGCGACCGTCAGTCCGTCTGGCGCGATCGGGGTCTGCGGGAGCAGCCCCATCTTCTTCGCGACGTCCTTGGTCCTGAGCCGCGCGATGTCGTGACCGTCGAGCAGCACGGTGCCCTGGCGCGGTTTGAGCAGCCTGGACAGCGTGCGCAGCAGCGTCGACTTGCCGCAGCCGTTGGGCCCGATGACCGTGGTGATGACACCGGTCGGGATGGAGACGTCCAGGTTGTCGAGCACGACCCGGTCGGCGTACCCGACCGTGACGCCCTCGGCCCCCAATCGGGCGGCATCGTTGCGCAGCGCGGTCATAGGGCAACCTTACTTAACTGAGGTTTGCCTCAGGCCGTCCGCTTCACGCTCGCCTGCTCGCGCAACTAGGAGCGATCTTCCGCGCGCTGAAAGCTGCTCACACTTCGGTCACAGAGAGCCCTTCTAGACCGAATGGCTCCTTGTTGGCGGTCTGCCGTTGGCTGAAGCTGGCTCTCGCCAGAGGGGTTCGGGGGATCGCCAGATGTCGTGTCGCTTGACGACGCGATATGCGCTCATATGGGGGCTTCAGTTGACACGCGTCGGGGTGGCGCAGGGCTTTGTCCTGCGCGCGTTCTTGTCGGTCACAGTCGCAGCGACGTTTGTGGCGGTGCCGGCCAGCGCGGCCGAGCCGGAATGCGTTGATACGCAGCCGACGGCGCAGGCAGCCGTGGAGGTGGCGGCGCGTTGTGATCGCCGGGTCGAGATCGTTGCGCAGCGTTCGGAGAACTCGCAGACGTTCGCGAAGCCTGGGGGCGGTTACACCACGGAGCAGTCGGTGGAGCCGCGGTGGGCGCGCAAGGCTGATGGGTCGTGGTCGCGGATCGACACGACGTTGCGCGTCACGGGTACGAAGGTGGTGCCGGTCGCTGCCGTGCTGCCGGTGGAGTTCTCGGCGGGTGGCACGGGTCCAGCGGCGCGGTTGCGTGATGGCGACCGCGAACTCTCGATCACGTGGCCGTTCGGGCCGCTGCCGGCGCCGGTGTTGTCCGGGTCGGACGCGACCTATGCCGAGGTGCTGCCGGGTGTGGACTTGAAGCTCACGGCGTCGGTGCAGGGCTTCTCACAGATCCTGGTGGTGAAGAACCGGGAAGCGGCGAAGAACCCGAACATCGCCAAGGTCAGGTTCGGGTTCGCGACGACAGGGGTAACGACGCACCCCGCCGGCGGTGGGCTGGAGGCCAAGGACGCGTCCGGGCGGGTGGTGTTCATGTCGCCGACGCCGCTGATGTGGGACTCCGGTGGCGAGGGCGCGGCTGAGGTGTCGGCGAGGTCGGCGGCCGCGGAGCCGGGGACGAAGCGCACGGCGACGATGCCGATCGCGGTGGAGAACGGTGAGATCACCGTGGTTCCGGATGCCGCGATGCTCAGCGACGCCGGGACGCGGTATCCGGTCATGATCGATCCGCCGTGGGCGGGCAGGGTGGCGGACAACGCGTGGACGTTGGTGTCCAGCAAGGACCCAGGCACGACGTACTGGCAGGGCCGCAACAACCAGGGCCAGGACTATCTGGCGAACTCGGGCGAGCGGGGCAGCGCGGGCACGGGACTCACCTGTGACAACGTCTCGTCGGACAACAAGTGCCTGAGCTCGACGTACAAGGTCCGTTCGTACTTCCGGATGGACACCTCCGGGGTGAAGGGCAAGATCGTCACCGGTGCGTCGTTCCGCGTCGAGCAGCGGTGGGCATGGACGTGCAACACCGGGTCCAACGCCACTGTCCGGGTGACATCCGAGTTCGGTGGTGGCACTACCTGGAACAACCAGCCCGGTTGGTGGGGTGATGACTGGGCGGCGTCGAGCGCGGCCAACCGCAAGTACGGGTCGACGCACGGGTGTGCGGGGCCGGGTGAGGTCGAGTTCAACTTCACCGATGTCATCAAGCGCGCGGCCGAGGGCAACTGGGGCTACGCCTCAGTCGTGATGCACGTCGACGAGAGCAACGTCAACTACTGGAAGCGTTTCAACCCCGGTTCCGCGGTGCTCGCCATCGACTACAACTCGATCCCGAACACACCGGATCAGCTCACCGTCGACCGCAAGGGCTGCGCGACCGGTGACGCGAGGCCTTTCGTGCCGACCGCGACGCCGACGATCCGCGGCAGAGTCAGCGACCCCGATCCTGGGGACACCATGAACACCCGCTTCGAGTGGCGGCGCATCCGTCCCAACGGTACGCAGGGCCCGAGCTCGCAGGTCGATCGTTACCCGTGGGGCAACGGCACCACCGCCGAGTACTCGCTTCCCAAGCCGAGCACGCTGCCCACGGGTGTGGTCGAGTGGTCGGACAACCTGATCGGCACTGGTGACTGGGACAACGACGGTCGCACCGATCTGCTGGTCCGTGACCTTGACGGCTACCTGTACCTGTTGCCCACGGTGGAAACGCCCGCCGGGTGGCGGTCCGGCGATCGCGTGGAGATCGGCAGCGGCTGGGGCGAGTTCACGATCGCGGGTGTCGCCGACTGGGACAAGGATGGCAAGCAGGACATCGTCGCGCGGGAGAACACGACCGGCGTGCTCTGGCTGTATCCCGGTGAGGCGAAGCGGGGTGTGTCGAGCCAGGGGCGGGTACAGCTCGGCTCGACCTGGAACAGCTACACCTTCGCCGGGCTCGCGGACTACGACCGCGACGGCAAGCAGGACCTGATCGCCAGGGACGCCGATGGCGTGCTCCACCTCCATCCCGGCGAGGGAACGCGCGCACCGTCGAGTCAGCCGCGGGTGGTGCTGGGCTACGGCTGGCAGGGGTTCAGCTTCTTCGGCGTGATCGACCGGACCGGTGACGGCGCTCCGGACATCGTCGCCGAGTTCGACGGCACGATGTGGCTGTACCTGGGCAGCGGGAAGCGTGAGATGTACAGCGGCAGCTCGTTTCGCCATGACATCGGCGCCGGCTGGTCGGGTGCGATGGCGCGGACCATCACCGATTTCAACGCTGACGGCGCGAACGACATCGTCGCCAAGCTGCCCTCGTCGAACGACTGGCTCCTCTATCCCGGCGTGGTGGGCACCGGCTACGGCGGTAGTCCGTGGGCGGTCGCGGAGCACGGCCTCACCACCGGCAACTACTCCTACCGCATGACCGCAGGCGACTGGCAGCGGTGGGGGCCGGCGTCGGGCTGGTGCGAGTTCAGCGTCGACGTCACCGCCCCGGACGCGCCGACCTTCAGCTCGTCCGTCTACAAGACAACGGGTTGCGCGCCCGAGGGCTGTGGTTCGCTGGGCATCGCGGACACCTTCACGTTCTCCAGCACGTCGACCGATGTCGTGAAGTACCGCTGGGGCTTCACGGATCAACCCTCGACGGAGATCGCCGCGGGCACGTCGGTGCGCTGGACGCCTCCGTCGGGAGGCCCGAAGACGCTGGTTGTCGATGCGGTTGACAAGGCAGGTCTCGCGACCCGCAAGAAGTTCCAGTTCACCGTGGCGGGTGCCAAGCGCAATGAGGCGGAGTGGTTCGCGGGTGATGATCCGTCGATTGACGGCACCGGTAACGGCCACGATCTGACGCTGACTGGGCTCGATCCCGCTCGCGCCGGCCGCATGGCAGGTGGGCAGCTGTCCGTCGGTTTCAACGGCACCACTGCGAACGGTGCGACGACCGCCAACGTCGTCGACACGAGCAGAGGCTTCTCCGTTTCGGCGTGGGTCCGCCTGACCAACGACATGGCGAGCCGCACGGTGGTGAGCCAGCAGGGTTCCACGACCTCGGCGTTCCGGCTCGGCTACGACTCGGGTTCGCGCAAGTGGACCTTCTCGCTGGCGGAGACCGATGCCGCGAACGCCGCGCAGAAGACCGCGACCTCCGACGCTCCAGCTGTGCAGGGTGTGTGGACGCATCTGACCGGTACGTTCGACGATCTCAGCCGGGAGGTCCGGCTGTACGTCGACGGCGCGTTGCAGCGGCAGACCGAGTTGCTCGCGGCCGGCCGAGGGTTCAACGCCGGCGGTCAGCTGTGGATCGGCAAGGCGCTGCGCAACTCCGTGGCTGTCGAGCCGTGGCAGGGCGAGCTGGCCGAGGTACGTGCGTGGACCCGCACGGTCACCCCGAAGGAGTCGCTGGAGCTGGGCGACGCCGGGTTGAACCACAGCGATGTGGGCTGGTGGATGTTCGACGATGGCAGCGGTGACACCGCGATCGACTCCTCGCCGTACGGCCGTGACCTGACGCTGAACCTCGCCGGCGGAGCCAAGTGGGGACCGGCCCGCCCAGAGACCGCCGACGGCAACGGCCTGGAGCTCAACGGCACCAGCAGTTCCGCGAGCACGAGCGAGGCCGTCTTGAACACCGACCAGTCGTTCTCGGTGGACGTGTGGGCCATGGTCATCGGCACGGGAACACCCCGCACGGTCGTCGTGCAGCATGGTCCGTCCACTATGGATCCGTTCGTGCTGAAGTACGACGGTGCCCAGTGGAGCGCCGAGATGCCGAATTCCCCGACCAATCCGACGACGTGGTGGCGGGCCAAGGCCGCCGCGGCCGCGGGCACGTGGACGCACCTCATTGCCGCCTACGACGCCAACGCGCGCACGCTGAAGCTCAGCGCCGGCGTCGAGGGCACCCCGGTTGCGCTGAAGAGCACCGTCACAGGAGTGGTCGGCTGGAACTCGACGGGTGTGCTGTCGGTCGGCCGCAGCAGCGTGGGGGAGTTCTTCAACGGCAACATCGACGACCTGAAGGTGTGGCAGGGCGTGCTTGCGCCTGAGGCGCTTCCCGGGACGTCACTCAAGGGTTCGTCGATCTCCGGCGACCGTTACGACGAGATCGTCCAGGTACAGAGCGACGGCAACGTCAGCGCATATCTCAACGTCGGTGGCGACTATCCGCAGGCCTCGCAGCACATCGGCTCTGGCTGGTCGAACGACCGGACCTGGTTCGCCGACATCGACGGCGACGGCAAGTCCGAGATCATCGGCGTCGAGCCCGACGGCCGGATCAAGGCGTTCAAGAACGTCAACGGCATGAACGGGTTCCCGTACATCGATCCGATCTTCATTGGATCGGCACCTGGTGAGATGAGGCGGATCAAGTTCGCGGACATCGACGGCGACGGCAGGGACGACCGCGTGTCGATCGACACCGACGGCCGAGTTCGCGTGTACCGCAACCTGTTCGGCATGAACGAGCGTGGCCAGTCCACGGCGTTCTCGACCTCGCCGGTGATCGTAAAGGTCACGACCGCGGCCCCGGAGGCCATCCGGTTCGCCGACATCGACGGTGATGGCAAAGCCGAGTTCATCACGGTGAACGCTGATGAACGCACGACCGTGTGGGCATATCGCAATCTCAGCGGCCTTGACTACGGCACCTACGACACGCCGCAGGAGATCGGTTCCGGCTGGACGCCTGACCGGACCTTCTTCGCCGACATCACCGGCGACGGCAAGGCGGAGATCATCTCGGTCCGCCCGGACAGCTCGGTCTGGTCATTCACCAACTACAACGGCCTGAACTCCTACCCCTACGCGGAAAGCAGGATGATCGGATCCGGTTGGGCCGATCCCACCCGCGTCATCTTCAGTTAGTCACGGCCTTCCACCTCACTTCTGGAGTTGTGTCATGCCCACAGCCCTTCCTAGACGTGGCCTGGTCGTCGCGCTGGTGGCGTCGCTGGTGACCACTGTTCTCACTGCGACGCCTCCGTCGGTGGTTGCGGCGCCCTACAAACCGCCTGCACCGGCGAAAGAGCGTGTGGTCGCCGGAAAGATGACGGGTGCCTCGAAGAACGAGGATGTCCGCACCGGCAAGGCGTTCACCGGCAGCGCACCGGTGTGGCCCAAGGCGTGGGTTGCCGAGGTCGATCTCGGAGCGTCGGCGGCGAAGGTCGCCGACACCCCGCTGACCGTGGCGGCGGCCGACGCCGCTGCCACGGGGCGTGCCACCAAACCCAAGATCAAGATTGAGACGTTCGACCGGGAGAAGACCCGCAAGGCGGGTGTGGAAGGCCTGCTGTTCAAGGTTTCCGGTGGTTCAGCGAAGGTCGAGGTCGACTACTCGTCGTTCCGCTGGGCCTACGGTGCTGACTGGGCTTCCCGCTTGCGGCTCGTCGAGCTGCCCGAGTGCGCGTTGACCACACCGGACAAGCCGGAGTGCGCGGCGAAACCGGTCGGGTCGCGCAACGACACAGCCAAGAGCAAGGTGACGGCGACGCAGGCGAGTCCCGCCGCGGCGACGTTCATGGCGCTGACAGCGGGTACGTCCAGTGGTTCGGGGAGCTTCAAGGCGACGAGCCTGTCGCCGTCGGCGACGTGGTCGGCAGGGTCGAACACGGGTGGGTTCAGCTGGAACTACCCGTTGCGGATGCCGCCGTCGCTGAACGGTCCTGCGCCGTCGCTCACGCTGGGGTACTCGTCGGCAAGCGTGGACGGGCGGATGGCGGCGTCGAACAACCAGCCGTCGTGGATCGGTGAAGGTTTCGACCTCGGTGTGAACTTCATCGAGCGCAAGTACGTCGGCTGCTCCGGTGACATGGCCGATGGCGCCCGCAACACCGTCGAGACCGGTGATCTGTGCTGGCGCAACGAGAACGCGACGCTGTCGATGACGGGGCACGGCGGTGAGCTGATCAAGGAAGCAGCGCCGTCGAACCGCTGGCGGCTGCGCAATGACGACGGCACGCGCGTGGAGTTCCGCACTGGTGCGGACAATGGTGCGCGCAACGGTGAGCACTGGGTCGTGACGGCGCCTGACGGCACACAGCACTGGTTCGGTCGTGGCGCGCAGTCGGTGCTGAACGTGCCGGTCGCGGGTAACCACGCGGGTGAGCCGTGTGCTGCGGCGTTGTTCAAGGACTCGTTCTGTTCACAGCCGTGGCGATGGAACCTCGAGTACGTCGTGGACACCCATGGCAACACCATGACGTACAGCTATGACAAGGAAACCAACAAGTACGGGCGCAACAACTCCAGGACCGATCTGGCGGAGTACGACCGGGCGTCGGTGCTCAAGCAGATCGACTACGGCACTCGCACCGATCGCACTGAGGCCGCGCCGATGCAGGTGGTCCTCGAGCCGGCGGACCGCTGCCTCGCCGACTGTGGCACGAAGGACGCCCAGCACTGGCCGGATGTGCCGTGGGACCAGGAATGTGCGGGGAGCACATGCCTCTACAGCTCTCCGACGTTCTGGGGAACCAAGCGCCTGGCCTCGGTGACGACCAAGGTCGGCGGGAACGCCGTGGAGAAGTGGACGCTGACCCACTCGTTCCCGGATCCGGGCGATGGCACCCGTGCCGGCCTGTGGCTGGACAAGATCTCGCGTGCCGGACTGGTGGGACAGCAGACCACCGTGCCGGACGTACGTTTCCTGGGCATCCAGCTCAGCAACCGCGTCGACACGCACTCCGACCAGCTGGCGGCGATGAAGTGGTGGCGTCTCAAGACGATCTTCACCGAGAGCGGTGGCCAGATCGACGTCACCTACTCCGACCTGGACTGCGTGCCGGGTTCGCGGATGCCGAACCCGAACGCGTTGCAGGACAACAATCTGCGTTGCTACCCGGTGCGCTGGACGCCTCCGGGCAACACGGCCCCGATCTGGGACTACTTCCACAAGTACGTCGTGAAGAGCATGACCGAGTCGGACCTGACCGGGGGCTCGGTGCGCGTGCTCACCCAGTACGAGTACGTCGGAGATCCGGCGTGGCACTACTCCGATGACGACGGCTTCGTCAAAGCCGAGGACAAGACGTGGTCGGTGTGGCGCGGCTACGGCGCGGTCAAGACGCGTCTGGGCGATCCCGATGAGCAGACGCTGACCGAGCGGCGCTACTTCCGAGGCATGCACGGCGACAAGCTGCCTTCGGGCACGCGGAACGTACAGATGTCGGCGATCGCAGTGGGTGACGTTGCGGCGGTGAACGACGAGGATGCGTTCGCGGGCATGATGCGCGAGGAGATCATCTACAACGGTCCTGGCGGCGCCGAAGTGTCTGCGACCGTCAACGGGCCGTGGCAGTCGGAGCCGACAGCCAGCCGCACGATCAACGGCGTCACGGTCCACGCCCGGTACGTCCAGTCCGCCAGTAAGCACACGCGCATCGCGCTGGACAGCGGCCGAGGTTTCCGCACGACCAGTCAGGTCACGGAGTTCGACCAGACCTACGGTCTGGCAAGGCAGACCGAGGACCGCGGCGACGATGCGGTCACCGGTGACGAGAAGTGCATCCTGATCGACTACGCGCACAACACGTCGGATTGGGTGATCGGCAAGGTGTCGCGCAAGCGCGACTTCGTTGTCGGTTGTGCGGAGGCCAACGCGGGAACAGGCCTGCAGGATGCCGACTTCGCCGGAGACCTCAAGACCTACTACGACGGTCAAGCGCACGGCGTCGCGCCGACCAAGGGCGACCCGACCAAGTCCGAGACCCTCAAGTCCTACGTCAACGGCACCGCGGCCTACCTGACCGAGTCGTCGACCGAGCGCGACGCTTACGGCAGGGTCACGAAGCTGACCGATCTCAAGGGAACCACGTCCACGGCGTACACGCCTGCCGCAGGCGGACCGGTCACCCAGATCACCACGACCAACACGCTGGGCTGGGCCACCACGACCACAGTGGAACCCGCATGGGGCTCACCGGTGTCCACCACGGACCCCAACCAGCAGAAGGCGTTCATCGAGTACGACGGACTGGGCCGCACGACGGCGGTCTGGAAGCCCGGTCAGGAAAAGACGAACCGGCTCGCCTACAAGAAGTTCTCCTACCTGGAGCGGACCGACGGACCCGCGGTCGTCGCGACGAGCGTGATGACCAGCGGCCAGTACGTCACCTCACGAGTGCTGTTCGACGGATTGTTGCGGCCGCGTCAGACGCAGCAACCGGACGGGACAGGCAGTACGTCGAGCACAGTCATCACGGACACCCACTACGACTCGGCAGGCCGCGCCAAGCGGACGAACAACGCCTACAGCGCGAACGTCATTTCCGGCAACGACCTGTTCGTGCCGAGTGACACGATTCCGACGGCGATGGTGACGACGTACGACGGTGCGGGTCGTGAGATCGCCCAGGTGCTCAAGAAGAACGTGCCCGTCGCCAGCCCCGGCGGTGACGAGCTGTTCCGCACCACCACCTATCACGCGGGCGACCGCACGGACAGCACGCCGCCTGCCGGTGGTGTCGTGTCGTCGACGCTGGTCGACGCTCAGGGCCGCAAGTCGGAGTTGCGCCAGTACCACTCGGGCGTGGTCGCGGGTGCCGCGACCGGCTTCGACGCGACCAAGTACACCTACGACCGCAAAGGGCAGCTGACCGAGGTCACGCACCCGTCCGGCAAGAAGTGGCAGTACTCCTACGACACTCGTGGTCGTCAGATCGTCGCGGTCGACCCGGACAAGGGCAGGACCGAGTCGTCCTACGACGACGCGGACCAGCTTGTGTCCACAAAGGATGCACGCGGCAAGGTCATCGCGTACACCTACGACGCGCTGGGTCGAAAGACGAGCACTCGCGACGACTCCCCGACCGGTGCGGCGCGCCTGGAGTGGTTCTACGACCTGCTCTCCAGCGGCATCTCGATCAAGGGCGCACAGGTGAAGTCGGTGCGTCACGGCGAACTCGGCGACTACGTCACCGAACACAAGCGCATGCGGCCGCAGGACCTGCTACCCACGTCAACGGACATCACGATCCCGGCAGGGGAAACAGGCCTGGGCGGCACCTACAACTACGTGTACAGCTACAACGGCGACGGTCAGCTCTTGACCACACGCATCCCGGCGGTGGGCGATCTCAAGGTCGAAACGCTGCAGTACGAGTACGACGCGCTGGGCCTGCCCAAGCACCAGCTCTCCGGCTACGGAGCCTCGCCGCTGACTGGTCTCGTCACCTCGACCACCTACACGCCGTTCGGTGAGCTGGCGACGTACGAACTGCGCAACGGCGTCAGCGCCAACCCGGTCAACATCCTGCGTGACTACGACGACTTCACCCGCCGCCTCACCCAAATCTGGACGACAAAGCTGACCGGTCCGTCCGACGTCGCGAACGTGTCGTACAGCCATGACTGGGCGGGCAACGTCACCCGCGTCTCGGACTCGGTCAGCTCCGACGCGCAGTGCTTCCGCACCGATCATCTGCGCCGCCTGACCGAGGCGTGGACCCCGGGCTCGGGCGACTGTGCGGCAGACCCGACCGTCGCGGGGCTCGGTGGACCGTCGAAGTACTGGCAGTCCTACAGCCACAACGTCGCCGGCGACCGCACGAAGCTGGTGGAACACGGCACCAGTGCCGGCGACCGCACGACTGAGTACTTCCCCACGCCGGGCAAGCACTCCATCGCCAAGACGGTGACGACGGACAACGCAGGCAGCCGCCAGGCGCTCTACACCTACGACGAGACCGGCAACACGCTCACCCGCCCCTCACAGGGCGGTACCACACAGACGATGACGTGGGATCGCGAAGGACGCGTTGCTACCACCGCTGATGAGACGGGGCAGTCGTCGTACGTCTACGACGCGGACGGCAACCGGCTGGTCCGGCGTGACCCGGACGGTCGGACGTTGTACCTGCCCGGTCAGGAGCTGCGCTACACGGCGTCATCCGGGACGAAGGTCGGCACCCGGTACTACACCCACGCCGGCCAGTCCATCGCGATGCGGACGTCGACGGGTCTGACGTGGATGTCGTCCGATCAGCACGGCACCGCGCAGAACACGATCAACGCCCTGAGCCAGACCGTAAGCACCCGCCGCACCCTTCCGTTCGGCGAGGTCCGCGGCAACACCGGAACGTGGCCGGCTCGCCTGGACAAGGGCTTCGTCGGCGGCACGCTCGACAACACAGGGCTCACGCACGTCGGTGCTCGTGAGTACGACCCGAAGCTGGGTCGGTTCATATCGGTGGACCCGGTGATGGACCTTGCGGATCCGCGGCAGTGGAACGCGTATGTCTACGCGAACAACAGCCCGGTCACGTTCAGCGACCCGACCGGCCTGTACTGCGACTCCTGCGACTTCTATTCCAAGACGGGAAAACGCGAGAGCACAGAGGCGGGCAAGTACGTCGGGTGTGGTTACTCGCCCAACGGTCTGTGCGGGCCGGAGGGATCCGGTTACTCCCAGCAGGATTTTCAGCAGCAGTGGCAGTGGCAGTCCGGCACCGGTGACGGCTCGAACCAGCCGATCATCTACGGCCATCGGCTCCCCACCGCCGAGGAGATGAAGCGGGGGCCGATCTTCGGGGCGCCGGTCATGATGAGGCCGGGCGAGTCGTACGCGCAGGCTGTGGCGAACTGGGCAACGTACGTCTGCCGCAGCAGCAACCCCGGTGCGGGGTTCTGCGAGTGGTCCTACACGGTGGGCAACCAGCCGGCGAACGGCTGGGATGCCGTGTTCACGGTGATCGACGCGGTCGGGCTCGCCGCCGGTGCCGCGGGTGGGTCGGCGTTGCGGGGAGCAGCCGCGTCGTCGCGTGCTGGGTGGTTGGGGAAGGCCGCCAATGTTGTTGGGCGCGGTTGTGAACCCGGCAACAGCTTCACCGGTGACACACGGGTGTTGATGGCGGATGGTTCGACCAAGCGCATCGACGAGGTCAGGCTCGGCGATCAGGTGCTTGCGACAGACCCGGAAACGGGCGAGTCGGGTGTACGCGAGGTGACCGCGACGATCATCGGCGAGGATGTCAAGTTCCTCGTCGAGATCGAGGTCGACGGCGCGGGCAAGATCGTCACGACGGACAAGCACCCGTTCTGGCTGCCGGACCAGAACCGCTGGTCGGACGCCAAAGATCTGCGTGCTGGTTCGACGTTGCAAACCTCCACCGGCACACGCGTGCAGGTCACCGCGATCGCGAAGCGGGTCGAGATCAAGCGCGTGCACAACCTGACCGTAGACGACATCCATACGTACTATGTACTTGCTGGGCAGAAGCCGGTTCTCGTTCACAATTCTGGCGGCTGCCCTCCCGCAACTCTCATTCATTACACCGATGAAGCGGGTATGAATGGGATCGTGGGAAGCAGGAAATTGAATGCCTCAACCAAGGAGGCGAGTCCGAAGGATGCGCGCTACGGCGACGGGCAGTATCTCTCTGATATCGCTCCCGGAACCAAGACATGCGGCCAGTTGTCGCGATGTTTCCTTGGGCATCCATTCTCTGGGCGACGGTTCACTAACTATGTCGAGATTGACGTCAGGGGATTGAATGTCGTCAAGGGAAGAGGCAACGTCTATGTGATCCCCAATCAAGGGCCGTTGGATCTGAACGGGCGAATAATTGGTTACGGAGCGAACTGAGATGCGATACCTTAAGGTGTTGTGGAGCCACGACCTGCCTGATGAGCCGATCGAGCTGTACAGCGAGCTCGACGATGCGGGGTACGAGACCCGCAAGGTGGAGATCTATCGGGACGGACGTCGGGATTTCGCGGACGGTGAGTCATCTTCGGGAACGACTATGCTCGGGGAAAGTCCGCTTCCGAGTCTGGAGGAGATTGCCGAGCAGGAAGAGTTTTCTCCGTCGCTCATTGAAGGAGCGGACTTTGAAAGAGTCTGGCGTCAAGTTGTAGGTGACTCCGGCGACTCGTGATCGCGGGTGCGAGTGACCTTCGTCGCCTGCAGTCTTGATCGTGCGGAGCCCGGCGTCCTTGATTTCCTGGATTAGAACTCATCCCGAAATCAGGTAAATTCTGGGGCCCCGCCGGATTCTGATTCCGGCGGGGCTTCTTGGGTGTCTGACGGCAACGTCAGCGGACGGCTGCTGTGGCAGGTGAGTCGTCGGTGTCGTCGTCGGTCGGGCTGAGGGCGCCGTTGAGGGCCCAACGGTCTGTGCGGGCCGGTGGGATCCGGTTATTTCCAGTGGCAGTGGCAGTCCGGCACCGGTGACGGCTCGAACCAGCCGATCATCTACGGCCATCGGCTGCCCACCGCGGAGGAGATGAAGCGGGGGCCGATCTGCTGCCGCGTCGTCGCGTGCTGGCTGGCTGGGGAAGGCCGCCAATGTTGTTGGGCGCGGTTGTGAACCCGGCAACAGCTTCACCGGTGACACACGGGTGTTGATGGCGGACGGCTCGACCAAGCGCATCGACGAGGTCAGGCTCGGCGATCAGGTGCTTGCGACAGACCCGGAAACGGGCGAGTCGGGTGTACGCGAGGTGACCGCGACGATCATCGGCGAGGATGTCAAGTTCCTCGTCGAGATCGAGGTCGACGGCGCGGGCAAGATCGTCGCGACGGATCGGCACCCGTTCTGGCTGCCCGACGAGAACCGCTGGGCGGACGCTAAGGACTTGCGCACCGGTTCAGTGTTGCGGACCTCGGCCGGCACATCGGTCCAGATCACCGCGATCAAGAAGCGCACCGCAATCAAACGCGTGCACAACCTCGCCGTCGACGACATCCACACCTACTACGTCGTGGCAGGCAGCACATCGGTCCTCGTCCACAACACAGGGCCGTGTGGAGTGGATCTGGACGCAATGTCCAAGAGCGGAATGCGTCCCGACAAGGGAAAGAAGACTCGGGCGGGTCGGGAGTGCCAGAAGCACATGGATCGCGGGGACCTCGATGTGGTTCCGGGGAAGAAGCTGGACTCAGCCGGGCAGAACCTTCTGGACGATATTTTTACCAATCCGGGAACTGTTTCCTCCTCCGTAACCTCGGGGAACTTCGCTGGCGGCACTCGGTATATAATGCCTGATTCTGCTGGCGGGCGAGGATATGGTGCCACGTTCGATGCCAACGGTGACTTCCAGTACTTTGGACGGTATTGACACGTCGGTTGTTCTTCCGTGGGTTGCGCGTCATGATGGTGGGCGCGCGTTGGCAGAGCTTGCGAACAGCGTCGCGCGTGAAACCGTGCAGGAAGTGCGGTACGTGGCCCTAGAGGGGGAGAGCTGGCCTGACGGGCACAGGCATGACCGCGTTCACGAGGTCGACACTGCCGTTGAGCTGGCGATGTCCAGTGGCGCACGACTGATCCTGTCGTGGGCCATGGACGGGGTGGACGAGGGCTTGGCCATCGAGTTCCGGCCGCTCGGTGAGAGTGGTTCCGACCTGGTTGGAAGTCGAGTGGTTGTCAGCCGTCACGAGGGGTGGCAGAAGTTCATCGGCAGTTCGTTCGTGGATGTCGTTCCTGTCTGGCACGTTCCTTGCGAGGGGCGTCCAGAAATGCCTTGGTCTTATCGGCTCAAGTCTGACAGGGCTGGCAGTGTGGTAATTTGCGCTTGGAGAAGCCGATGGTGGAGGTTTGAAGTATCAGCCAGATGCCTTGGTTGTAATCTTCGACCAGGTGCTGGCGACTTCGTTCGTGATTCCTGCGAGTACGACCTCATCGTGGGGTTAGGGGCCACTTGCAAGTGCGGAAGGGGGACGCCCTCTGACTCGGAGGGTGTCCCTTTCTGAGTCGAGAGTGGCGGCGAGATCCGGCTGGTCACCGACCCTTCTGCGCCGCTGTATCGCGGCGGCAACGTTTACCAGCGTGAGCTGAAGTATCTGCGGGATCGGGGCTATACCTTCGAAGCGCGGGATGGGTACTGGGTGGTGACACGTGGGCGCTAAGCGATCGGCAACCGTCGCTCGGGCATTTGGGAGCGAGGTCAAGCAGCGGTTTCGCTTTCTGGTCGATCAGGAAGGATTTCTCGGGCCGGAAGAACACGATGGCGAAATCGCTTACCACGCGCCGAATCTTGTCATCAGGGTGGCGCTGGATCAGCGAGATCGATACGTGCTGACGTTGGTCAACGGAGAAGTTGACGGATTCACCGCGAGGGCCGAGCTGTCGTGCCTGTACATTGGTGCAGGTCTTGGTCCGGTGCAAGACGTGGTGTGGTCGGCGGGAACTTTGCACGCGATGGTGAAAGCCTTGGATTCTCAGGCAGCGGCGGTCCGCAAGATCCTGCCGGTGTTGAAGGGTGAAGGGGCGGGGAAACTGCTGCGGGAGTGTCACGGCAAATGAAAAACACATTGGCAAGTGCCGCCGCGGTGCACGCGCTCATGGTCATCGCCGCATGCGGCGTCGATGTGCCCGCGGGACTTTGCGGACAAGGTCAACTCGGGTTGTCCCGATCTTGTCAAGCCTGAGCCGGTCGCGGTCATCACTCAGGGGCTTGAGGTGTCCCAAGTCGACGGTGGAACTGCTGACAGCTGCAAGGTCTCTGTGCGGGATGGTCGTGATGTGCTCCTTGTTTCCCTCATCGCCCACCCCAGCCAGGAAGTCGCGGAGAAGCTGACAGCCGGGCTGTGCCCCAGCGGGGTTTTGGACGAGGCGGACAAGTCGTGCACGGCCAGCACGGCGGACAGCGGAAAGTTCGCGGTGCACGGCGTGGCCGGGCGGTGGGAAGTGCGGATCGCGGTCTACGAGATTCCGGTGAACGACGAGGCGAAGGATGCTGTGCACCAGATTCTCAAGGACCTCAGAAGCTCCAGCAAGACCAAGTGATCGGGGGCGTGGCGACTGCGGTGGACCAGCTGCGGTCGCCCGTCCCGGACGTTGTGCTTGTCGAGAATGTCCTCCGTGCAGGTGAGTCGGCGTGGTAGTCCTCGTTGAGGACATCGCCCAACCGTTGCCGTCGGCGGATATCCAGATCGACGAGCTGATCACTCAGGACTCGCCGTCAGGTTGGCGCTGACCGCGCACAGGACGCTGCTAACGTCGGGCCCTGCCACGGCGGTCGACGCGCACAATGAGCCGGAGCCGACCCTGTTCTGAACTCCGGCACCACACGTGCCGGCTGCTGCCGAGTCAGCCGACCGCGAGGGACGCCCGCCGGATGTCCACCACCGTCACCACCCCGCGCATCGGCGCTCGGGTGCTGCTGCTCAACGCCCACGACCGCGTGCTGCTCATCCACGCCTGCGACCCGCTCGACCGCGGCCATCACTGGTGGGAGCTGCCCGGCGGCGGCCTCGACCAGGGCGAACAGCTGGAAGACGCTGCTCGTCGCGAGGTCGCGGAGGAGACCGGGCTCGTCCTTTCGTCGCTGGGACGCAGGCTGTGGATCCGCGAATCTCGCTTTCACTACAAGGGGCTTGACCACCACCGCGAGGACCATGTGTTCCTCGGCCGCACCACAGATACGGCACCGAAAGTCGCGCTCAAGCCCACCGAGAACGAGAAGGCCGGGCTGATCGAACGTCGTTGGTGGTCGGTAGCCGAACTCCACCAGTGCACGGACAAGCTCCTGCCCGCTCAGCTCCCGAACCTGCTCGACGATCTCCTTGCGGGCGTCCTGAGCACTACGCCGCTGAGATTGGTCGACTGACCGCGATTCACGCACGTGCTGCCAGACACGTTGTAGGCCGACGCCGACGTGACTCCAGTGCTGACCTCCTCCGCCAGGGCTGTCATGCGCCCCGGTGGTACGCGAGGTTGACGGCGAGCGCGGCCAGAGCGAGTCCGAAGAAGAGTGCCCAGGCGCCGAGCCGGAAATTGCCCGCCCGAACATGCGCGCCCAGCGCGCAGAGGAAGTACAGGACCAGACCGGCTGCCGCGAGCGTTCCCACGACCGGCACGACGAACCCGGCCAGCAGGCCGAGCGCTCCTGCACCCAGGAGCATTCCCAACGGCCGCACCCATGATCGGGGGATCCGATTGCGGTCCGCCTCCGTCTTCGGGTACTCGTGGCCGATCAGGTTTGCCACGGCGGCCGAACCGTTGAGGGCTGAGGCGAGCAGCGTCACCGTGAGATAGAGGGCGAACATCGAAGTCTCCGTATCCGTGAAAGCGACCGGTCGCTCTCACGGACGAGACGGTGACTCCGATGTGTGACATGGAGTGTTCTGGGTCACAGCGCAGTCAGCTTCTGCGGGTTGCTGACGACGTGGATGGTCTGAACCAGACCGTCCACCATGTGCAATGTCATTGCCAGCACCGGTGTTCTGCCGAAGCGGACCGCGACACCGGGGCCGCCGTTGAGGTGGAGCACCTGGGCCGTCGAGCCCACCGGCTGTTGCCGGGAGAGGACGACGATGGCCCGGGCCACGAGGTCCGAACCGTGGATGGGCTTGCGCGGCGCGCCGGTGAGGCCGCCGCCGTCGCTGACCATCGTCACGTCAGGTGCCAGAACGTCGATCAGCGCGGCGATGTCACCGCCGGAACAGGCGGCCAGGAACCGCTCGGTCACCTGCTGACGGGTCACGAGGTCGCTGTCATATCGACGTCGGCGGCTCTCCACCGCCTTTCTCGCCCGGTGTGCAAGCTGGCGCACCGCCGGCTCCTCACGCTCTACGAGCCGCGCGATCTCGGCGTACGTGTACCCGAACGCCTCGTTCAGCACGAACACCGCGCGTTGCAACGGAGACAACGTCTCCAGGACGAGCAGCAGCGCTGTGGAGACAGAATCGGCGTCGGCGAGGTCCGGTCCGGTGAGGACGGGCTCAGGCAGCCACGGTCCGATGTAGGACTCACGCCGCACACGGGCGCTGCGCAGCTGGTCGATCGCCAGCCGGATGGTCACTCGGACCAGGAAGGCTTCGGCGTCCACGACGGTGGCCGGGTCGACGCGACTCCACCGCAGCCAGGCCTCCTGCACCACGTCTTCGGCTTCCGTGACGCTGCCGAGCACCCGATACGCGACGGCGTGCAACAACCCGCGGTGCTGTGCGAAGGGCGGCTCGTGCTGGTCGCCTGACACGGTCACCTGAACCAGCCTCAGGCCGCGCGCTTCACGTTCGCGCGCACCAGGAGGTAGACGAGGAACGGCCCGCCGATGATCGCCGTGACGATGCCGACGGGCATGTCGTTGGGCAGCACGATCCGTGCGATGAGGTCCGAGCCGATCAGCAGCAGCGCGCCGAACAGCCCTGACGCGATCAGCGGCGGAACGGGAGAACGCAGCAGCCGCATGGTGATCTGCGGTGCGACCAGGGCGACGAACGGCACCGGACCGGCAGCGGAGACCGCCACGCCGGCGAGCAGGACAGCGCACAACAGCAGTACGGCTCGCACGGCCGTGTACCGGACACCGAGACCGGCGGCGACGTCGTCACCGAAGTGCATCGGGCGCAGTTGGAAGGCGGTCACCAGCACGACCACGACCAGCGCGAGGGTGATCCACAACGAGTTCCACACCTCGGTCCACGACCGCGCGTCGAGCGACCCGACGAGCCAGGACTGCGCTCGGGCGACGTCACGGATGTCCGCCAGCACCAGCAGCCACGTCGTGAGCGCCTGCATGACCGCGTTGACCGAGACGCCGATGAGGATCAGCCGGAAGCCGTCGATGCCCCTTCGCCACGCCAGGAAGTAGACGAGGAGACCGGTCAGGAGCCCACCGGTGAGCGCGGCGGCGGGAAGTCCGATCGAGCTGGTGACCGCCGCGCCACCGCTGGCCGTGACGAGGAAGACGGCGGTGGCGCTGGCACCGCCGGTGATGCCGAGAACGTCCGGGCTGGCCAACGGGTTGCGCGCGATCGACTGGGTGAGTGCGCCGGAGATTCCCAGCGCGGAGCCCACGATCAGGCCGACGAGTGCTCGCGGCATCCGCAGGTCCATGATCACGAACTCGTCGACCCGCTCGCCCTGCCCGAAGAGCGTCCTGATCACGGCGGGCAGCTCGATCGTGAAGTCGCCGACCGAGATCGACACGCAGAACACCAGGAACGTGATCGCGGTCAGAACCACGGTCACGAGCACGATCCACGGCCGCCAGACCCAGGACCAGCCGCCGACGCGGACACCGGGATGCATCTGTGTGGTCATGCCTGCCTGAACTTCCCGAGCCAGACCAGCACCGCGAAGAACGGTGCGCCGATGAGTGCGATGACGATGCCCGCCTGCAGCTCGGCCGGCCGCACGACGAGCCGTCCCGCGATGTCGCAGAGGAGCAGCACGGCCGCGCCGAGGAGTCCGGCGTACGGCACCAGCCAGCGGAAGTCCGGGCCGGTCAGCCAGCGCGCGACGTGCGCGACCATCAGA
>NZ_VSRL01000529.1 GCF_012184385.1 Lentzea indica | reverse complement strand
TTCGGTGACGGTCGCGAGCGGAGGACCTGCGTCCAGCAGAGCGCGCGCCTCGGCCCGCATGCGCGCACCAGTGCCATCGGCGTCGAGCATGAGAAAGCCCTCCGCACACATGTGCAGCAACGGAGGACGCCGGTCCTTCGTGTCACGGGCCACGAAGTCCTGGAACGACTCGACCGTGTGACAGAACAGCTCGACCGGCCACCCGCGGTGCTCCAGCGTCTCGCGGAACGCGCAGGGCAGGTCGTCGACGATCACGACCATGTCCAGATCGGAGTTCGCCGTGTAGTTCCCGGCGGCGACGCTGCCGCCGAGGAACGCCGCCGTCGCGAGCGGGAACCGCTCGTCCAGCAGGTCACGTGCGGCCTGCACCGGATCCTTGTCCCAGTCGAGGAGGTGTCCGGTGACGTAGTAGTCCTGGGCCGGGTCCAGCGGACCGAGCACCTGCTCGACGCTCGGCCAGATCTCGGGGACCACCTCGTGCAGGTCCACCAGCCACGGGTTGTCCTCGGCGTCGAAGAACGGCCGGATCTGCAGAAACTGCGCGCGCGAAATGTCACGCACGCTGACCGGTGGCCCGCTGCGCGTCTTCGCGTAGCCCTTCAGGCGCCAACCCATGTTGTCGCCGTAGGCGTGCCTTACTTCGTCGTCCCCCGCCACACGTTCATTGTTACTTGACGGGCCCGCTCGCACGAATTCAGACACTCGCAACCGCCAGCACGTACCCCAGCGACGGCTGGACCGCCAACGGCGACAATATCCGGTCGAGATACTGCCGCGCCTCTTCTCCATGCGCCGCAACGAGAGCGTCGTAGTGCTGCCGTGCACCGGCCTGCATCCGCGGCACGGTCTTGCGCGCCTCCACGCTCAGGTCGATCAGCTCGACGACCTGCAAACCCGCTGAGGCCAACAACTTCGGGTAGCCGCCGAAGGTCGGCAACTCGTCGATGTCGTAGGTGGTCAGGATCGGTTCCAACTCGTCCAGCAGATCCTGTGCGACCGGCCGCCGCTGCACGAAGTCGGACACCACCACGACCCCCGACGATTTGACCACACGCGCCAGCTCCCGCAGAACGCCGACCCTGTCTCCCAAGTGCGGCAACGTTTCCACGGCCCACGCCGCGTCGAACGTGTCGGCGGAGAACGGCATCGCGTGCGGATCGGCGCGCACGAAACGCACCTGGTCGTCGACGAACAGAGCCTCGGCGCGGGCGTGGCTCGCTCGACGTGCTCAACGCACGCCGACACCGACACGATCGTCCGCGTGCGAGGCCTCGGCCAGCCGGAACGCGGACGTACCGACACGGCGGCCCACGTCCAGCACGCGCCAGCCGTGGCGGGCGCCGAGCTTCTCGATGTGCAGAGCGGTCATGCGCTCGGCGGCGACGCGGTTGGGAGATTCGTCCTCTTCGGACGTCCACAGACCGAAGTGGAGGTTGTGATCCCAGATCGTGCGCATGACCTCGTGGTAGACGTCCGTCATCAGAAGAAGTCCGCCAGCCGTGGGACGCCGGACGCGCTGGCGAGCTGGTCCAGCACCACCGCGTCGGCGGGGTCGCCCTCCAGCAAACCCGCGCGCCGCAACGCATGCGTGTTCTGCGCGCCGGAGAACCACGGGCCGAGCGCTCGCG
>NZ_VSRL01000528.1 GCF_012184385.1 Lentzea indica | reverse complement strand
CCGGTCCGCGACGGGGCGCCGCCGAGCTGGTCGGCGTCGTCAGCACGCTCACCACGCCGCCGGTGCTGGTGGTCGACGGCTTGGACGAGGCGCGCGGTGAGTCGTTCTCGATCGCCACGTCGCTGCTGACGAAGCTCGCGAACTACGCGGTCGTGATCGTCTCGACCCGGCAGGCCCATCGGGTCGCGGGTGGCGCGCCGCTGCTGACCGAGCTGTCACCGGTCGAGGTGCTCGACCTCGACGAGGCGGACAACGAGGCGGACGTCCGCGAGTACGTGGTGGCACGCCTGGGTTCCCGGGTTCCGCAGTCCACTGTGGACGAGCTGGCGGCGCTGCCGTTCCTGACCGCGTGGATGATCACCGACCAGGTGCTGGCGGACGGTGGTGCTGACGTCAAACTCTCGCTCGACGCGGCGTTCGACCGTGAACTCGCGAAGGTGCCTTCCGCGCGTGCGCTGCTGACTGCGCTGACGTGGAGCTACGGCGCGGGATTCCCCGAGGAGGAGTGGCGAGCGGTCGCCGAGGCGTTGTCCGGCGAGCAGTTCACCCGTGACGACATCACCGCCGTGCTCACCGAACTGGGCCGTCACATCGTCCAGGACGGTGAGGAAGGCACCGCTGTCTTCAAGCTGACGCACCAGACGTTCGCCGACCACCTGCGGCCGCCGTTCGCGCCCAGCCGCGACACGGTGTTCGCGCCTGGCGCGGAGACGGTGGCGTGCGCGCTGATCCGGCTGTACCGGCAGCGGATGGAGGCGGGCGTGCCCCCGAACGTGCCCGGCTACCTGTGGAAGTACGCGTGGCGGCACTGCGGGCACGCGGGCGTGGAGGCCCTGGACGGGTTGCGGGAGCTCGCGTCGATGAACCGGATGCTGTTGCCGGACATCGCCCTCGCGGCCACCACCGCGGCCAGCGAGCTCACGCACTGGGGTCGCGGCGACGAGGCGATCCCGCCGTTGGAAGAGGCCGCTGAGCACTTCCGGGCGCTGGTGCCGGACATCCGGATGTACCTGGCGGATCTGGCTCACGTGCTGAACAGGCTCGGTCAGCGGTTCCGCGAGGCCGGTCGGCTTCAGCAGGCCGTGGCGCCTGCCGAAGAGGCCGTCGTGCGTTACCGCGAGCTGGCGGCCCACACTCCGACGACAGCGGAGAACCTCACCCACAAACGACTTGCGCAACGCATCGCGAAGACCACCACGCACGGCGGCGACAACCCGACCTACGCAGCGCACCTCAGTGGCGCGTTGGTGGACCTGAGCGAGGTCTACGCGATGCTGGGCCGTCGGCACGAGGCACTGTCAACGGCCAGGGACGCCGTCGCGGCCGTTGATTCGGACGCTCCTCTGGCCCGTGCCATGACCTGTCTGGCCGCGCGGTGCGGCGAGACCGGCCGGCGTTACGAGGCCATGCAACGGTCGAAGCAGGCCGTCGAGCTGTACTACGCCCTGGCGCAGACGAACCCCGTGTTCCTGGCGGACCTGGTGGCCGCGCTGGTCGAGCTGAGCCGCGACCACCTGATGCTCGGCAGGCTGTCCGAGGCGGCCCGCACCACGCAGCAGGCCGCGGAGATCAGCGGCACGCTCGGCAGGCACGCCGCGTTCCGGCCGCAGCTCGCGGACGCGGCGCTGAGCCTGAGCGTCGCG
>NZ_VSRL01000527.1 GCF_012184385.1 Lentzea indica | reverse complement strand
GCCAGCCTGGCCGCCATGTCCACGTGCAGCGGATCGCGCACCAACCCCGCGACGACCAGCGTCAGCAACGCGAGCGCGCAGGATCCGGCGATCCACCGGGTGAAGCGGTGGGGTCGCAGTACCGGTGGGTTCAGCGCGGGCAGGGCGCCGGCGCGCAGCGCCGGGCCGAGCAGACCACGACGCACGGCACGCAAAAGCAGGCCAGCGACGACGCCCAACAGAACGAGAACCAGCGTCGCGGTCTGCAACGGCGGAAGGTCCCTGGCCACGGCCGCGTCCAGGGCGAGCCGGCCGAGACCGGGAATGTTGAAGATCTTCTCCACCGCGACCGCGCCACCGACCAGGGCCACGACGGTCGGCAGCAGCTGCGGGAGCACGCCGGCCACCGCACCGCGCAGCCCGTGCCGGGCGATGTAGCCGGGCGGGAACCCGCAGGCGTGCCAGGTCCGCACCCACGGCTCGGTGAACGCGGCCGGCAGTGCCTGGTCGAGCAGGCCGCCGATCACGGCCCCGGACGGCACTCCGAGAGCGAGTGCGGGCAGCACCATCGACGCCGGCCCGTCCCAGCCGCTGGACGGGAACCAGCCCAGCCACACCGAGAACACGGTGGCGAGCAGCGAGGCGAGCAGGAACTTCGGCAGCGCGGCCAGGAAGGCCGCCACCGCGCCAGACCGCTCCTCTCGCAGCCTCAGCCCCGCACCCAGCCGCAAGGTGCGGGCGCAGACCAGTGCTGCGACCGCGATCGTGACCACCAGCGC
Source organism: Lentzea indica (assembly GCF_012184385.1). Taxonomy (GTDB): domain Bacteria; phylum Actinomycetota; class Actinomycetes; order Mycobacteriales; family Pseudonocardiaceae; genus Lentzea; species Lentzea indica. The sequence goes on along the minus strand of NZ_VSRL01000527.1, from coordinate 903 downwards.
GCCGAGCATCAGCGTGGCCGAGACCGCGAACGCGGTCGCCACCTCGGGCAGCACCGGTTCGCCTGACACCCACGACACGCCCGCGTCACCGCGGAGGAGCCCGCCCAGCCACTGGGCGAGATGCGGCAACGGTCCCTGGTCCAGGCCCAGTTGCTCCCGCACGGCGGCCAGCTGCGCGGGACTGGGGTCCTGGTCCGCCGAACGGGCGCGCAGCACGGCCAGCGCGGGGTCGGTGCCGGACAGCCACGGCAAGAGTGCGACGGCGGCCAGCAGGCCGGTACCGGCGACGACGCGACCGATACCGGCCGATGCGCTCCTGCTCATCCTCCCGCTACTTCAGGCGGGTGCCGACGGTGATCAGCGACCGCTCGCGCGGGTCGAGCACCACACCTTCGACGCGCGTGCTGATGCCCTGCACGACCTTCTCGTGGACCAGCGGCACGACGGCGTCCGTGCGCAGGATCTCCGCCTCGGCCAGCATGATCTTCTGCTGCCGCAGCGCGGTATCGCTCTCCTGGGCGGCGGCCGCGATGGCCTGGTCGACCCGAGAATCCTTGAGTCGGGCGATGTTGTAGACGCCCGTGCTGGTGAAGTCGCTCGCGAGGAACGCGACCGCGTCACCGGTGTCGAGCAGCGTCACGCGCGAGAAGACCAACGCGTCGTACTTGCCCGCGAGGAGGTCGGCCTCCATCTGCGTGTACTCGCGCACGTCCTGCTGCACGGTGAACCCGGCCTTCTCCAGCTGCTGCTGAAGGACGCTCGCGACCTCGGGCAGCTCGGCGCGGTTGGTGTACGCCGCCAGGCGCCCGGGTCGAGCACGAACGAGTTGCGGCAGCTCCCGCCAGGTGTGGAGGTGGGCATGCTTGCACCGTCGAACCAGCAGGTGTGGTTGGCGTGCGCTGT
>NZ_VSRL01000526.1 GCF_012184385.1 Lentzea indica | reverse complement strand
CGAAGCGGGACCGCGTCCCGGCACGTGCACCGCGCTGGCCACGCCCTCGCGCGAGATCCGGACCAGGCCCGCGTGCAGCAGCCTGGCCAGCGCTACCTCTGCGGCGCGGGCAGGGCCGCCCACCAGGCAGCCCAGCTCCTCCGGGGTGGTGGTCACGTGGAATTCTCGGCCGCCGGGCTCACGTCGTTACGTCGAGGTCCACGAGGATCCGGTCGAACAGATCAACAGACGCGCGGAGGTGGCCGACGGTCAGCGGAACGTCCTCGCCGCGACGGCTCGCCACCAGGTCGATGATCAACGGCGCCAGGTCCGGCCACCGTGCCGCGGCCAGTTCGCCTGCCCGCGACTTGCTGACGATCCCGCCTGTCCGGATGGTGTGCCACAACCGCGCAGGTCCCAGCCCCGCCCACAGCAGTCCCTCGCACGGCACCAACTTGCCAGCGGGCCAGTTCGTCATGGCGGCGCGGCCCTGCTCGATGTTCGGCATCCAGTAGCTGATGAGGTTTTCACGGCAATAGGCCTCGACCTCAGCGGCAGTGCCCGGACATGTGGGCCGTGCTCCACGCACGGTCTGTCCCACCGTCCGCAGTTGTTGCCACAACACGGGCGTCACTTCGCCCGCCAGTGGGTTCACGTCGAAAACCGGCTTCTCCAGCGAGCCGGCCAGCACGGCGGCCACATCCGCACCGCGGACCTCTGGCAAAGAAGCGGGCGCGGAAAGCTCGATCACGATGTCCAGATCCGAGTCGGAAACGACATCTCCCAAGACCTGTGAGCCGTAGACGTGCGCACCCACCACCAACTCCGGCAGGTGGTCGTCCAGCAACTCCAAGTAGCGCTCAGCGGTGATCACGTCACCCAACCGTACGCAGGTCAACAGGTACTGGACCGAAACAGTCGGGGGAAAGCTTGTGTTCGGACATGAAGCGACGGAGAGTGACGCCGCTCACAATGCACCAATAGGAGGCATCTGTGTCCTCTCACCGCCGCAGACCGGTACTCCTCGCAGCGCTTTCCGCGCTGATCCTGCTCACCCCCCGCCGCCGTCGCCCACGAGGCGGGCGGGATCGTCTCCAGCGACGGAGGAATCGACCACGCCGAGGCCACGCACGGGCACGACCAGCACGGTGGCGACCACGGGCACCTGCCCGCGAGCAATGCCAACGTGAAGGTCGTCGGCAAGGCCGCCATCAACCAGGACACCGAAGGCCGCGTCGCCGACGTCGGGGTCCACAACGGCTACGCGTACCTGGCCGCGTTCCGCGATCCGTCCTGCCAGAAGGGCGGCATGTACGTCTTCGACATCAAGGACCCCACCAAGCCCAAGCAGATCAACTTCATCCGCACCGGCCAGGACAGCTACGTCGGTGAGGGCTCCCAGGTCATCCGCATCGACACCCCGCAGTTCACCGGCGACGTGCTCGCCTTCAACAACGAGATCTGCGGTACCCACATCAACTCGACCACGGTCGGCGGCATCACGCTCGTCGACGTCACCAACCCCAAGGTGCACAAGTACCTCGCGCAGGGCGTCGGTGACTTCGAGCCGGTGAGCCGCAACGCCCCCGGACTGGCGCACGAGGTGCACAGCACCTTCATGTGGGACGCCGGTGACAAGGCGTACGCCGTGCTCGTCGACGACGAGGAGAACGCGGACGTCGACATCATGGACATCTCCAACCCCGCCGCACCGGTGAAGA
>NZ_VSRL01000525.1 GCF_012184385.1 Lentzea indica | reverse complement strand
CCGCCTGCCGCGGTCAGCGTTTCGCCGACGCCCTGGAACTCTTCGACCGCGCGCTGGCGATCCGCCGCGACATCGGTGACGCCGTGGGCGCGGCGTGGAGCCTGACGGGCCTCGGCATGGCCTACGGCGGCCTGCGCCAGTTCGACCTCGCCGTCGACAGGTTCGGCGAGGCGCTCGATCGCCACGCCGAGGTGGGCTCGTGGTTCGGCCAGGGCGGCACGCGGTTGTTCCTGAGCGACATCCTGCGCTCGGCAGGTCAGTACGAGGCGTCGCTCACGTCGGCGCGGATGGCGTTCGAGCTGATGGACTCGCACGACGCCGTGCACGGCAAGGCGATGGCACTGGTCGGCATCGGCTGGGCGCAGCTCAAGCTGGGGCACCGTGTCGACGCACGTGACTCGTTCCGGCACGCACTCGCCTTCCTGCGCGTGCTCGGCGACCGCAAAAGCCTCGCGGAAGCCTTGCACGGCCTGGGGGAGACGAGCGTCGGGCAGCCGGACGTGGCGAGGACGCACCTGCTGGAAGCGCTGTCGATCTACGAGGACTACGACCACCCGCTCATACCGGAAGTGCGGGCGCGCCTGCACGAGTTGGCCTAGGAACGTCTTCGTGCACTTCGTAGAACAGGGCTCTGGCACCCCGGTGCTCGCAGTCCACGGCTGGACACTTGATCACCGTCTGATGCTCGGCTGCCTGGAGCCGCTGTTCGCTGAACGGAACGGCTACCGGCGCCTCTACCCCGACCTGCCGGGGATGGGGAAGTCGCCGGCCGGTGACGTGGCGTCATCTGACGACATCCTTGCCGTGCTTGAGGATTTCGTCGACGCGGAGATCGGCGACGAGCCGTTCTTGCTGGTCGGCCAGTCCTTTGGCGGTTACCTCGCACGCGCGTTGACGCATCGGCGACCGGACCGGGTGCGCGGGCTGGCGCTGATCTGCCCGGTGAGTGCGTACCTGGGATCGCCTGCCCAGACGCTGCCCGCGTTCGAGGTCCGCCGGTCGGACGGCGCGGAACTGGCAGAGCAGTTCGAAGGCCAGGCCGTGGTGCGGACGGCCGAGACGGCACGGCGTTTCGCGGCCGAGATCCTGCCGGGCCTCCAGATCGCGGATCGCGCGGCGATGGCGCGGATCTGGCGGCGGTGGGAGCTTTCGGCCGGGCCCGAGGTGGGGACGTACGAGCGGCCGGCGTTGTTCCTGACCGGTCGCCAGGACGACCTCACCGGCTACCACGACATCTACGCGTTGCTGCCGCACTACCCGTACGCGTCGCTCGCGGTCCTCGACACCGCCGGGCACAACCTGCAGATCGAGCAGCCCGAGTTGTTCAACGCGCTCATGGGAGAGTGGCTGGACCGGGTAGAAATGCGGTCGTGCATTTCGTAGAACATGGATCTGGAACCCCGGTGCTGGCCCTCCACGGCTGGACACCCGACCACCGCCTCATGCTCGGCTGCCTGGAGCCGCTCTTCGAGACCAGGCCCGGCTACCGGCGCCTGTACCCCGACTTGCCGGCGATGGGGAAGTCGCCCGCGAACGGTGTGAAGTCCAGCGACGACATGCTTGCGGCGCTGGAGGAACTCGTCGAGGCAGAGATCGGCGCGGAGCCGTTCCTGCTGCTCGGTGACGTCAGCGCGGTCGGGCTGATCGCGGCGCTCGCGGTGTCCGCGACCGTGGTCGACGTGAGTCCGTTCTCCACCAACGG
>NZ_VSRL01000524.1 GCF_012184385.1 Lentzea indica | reverse complement strand
CTGGCTTCGGCGGCGTCGGAGCTCCTCGGCCCGGAGCAGCTGGAGCGCGTGCTCGAACTGCGTGCCCCGGACAGGATCGACCCGTTCCCGAGGGGTGCGGCGTCCACGCTCGCCGATCACCTGGCCCGTGTGCTGGCGGGATATCAACGGCCTCGGCGGCAGGCGCTGATCACCAGCCTGTGGGACCACGTGTGCGCGCAGCTGGCCGAGCGGCAGCGGAGGCAACGTCGAGCCGCGACGCAGACCCGTGTCGATCGGATCGGCAAGCTCCGTGAACGCCACCGCGACCACTTCGACGAGCCGATCCTGCAACGGCTGGGGTGGTCGACCGGCGAGAAACCAACACTGGCCGCCGCCGCCAGATGGCGGCCACCGCCGTGGTGGACCGCGTGGGGAACTCGGGCGTCTGCTGCAGGACGCCATCGCGGCGACCGCGCTGTTGCGGTTCGCCAGAACCATGTCCGACGAAGGTCTGGAAGTCGCCGCGCTGAAGCACCGCGACGAGCTGGTCGCGGCCGACGCCTGCCTCACCGAGGACGAACGGTCCAGCGCCGCGAACCGCCGCGAGGGCCGCTACAGCCACCCCGCGCGGCCTGGGTGTTACGTCCACCAGCTGGTTCAGGTGCTGAGCCCGGACCGGACGATCAGCGCGAAGACCGAGACCTACGTGAAGGTCCGCACCGCCATGGCCCGCAACTACGGCGTGGTCGTGTTCGACGCCGTGACCGAGCTGCTCGGCGAGCTCGATGAACCGCTGCACAACTGCTGGGACACCTGCAAGCCGTGGCGGGTGTCCGCGCTGCACCCGTGGCGCGCAGCAACGGGATTCTCGCGAGCACCGGACGGCTGGGACCAGCCACCTCTGGCCGACGCGCACGCCGACAGCCCGGCACAGCCGCTGGCACAGCGGATCGCGGACGCGGGCCCTGCGGATCAGGCCTCGGTGGATCCGGCCTCGATGGAAGCACCGCACGACCTGCTGTGGCTGGCGGACCTCGCCGACGCGCTGGCGCCCTTCTACGGCAACGAATCCGCCACGGTGCGGCACGAGCGTCCAACGCCGGACCTGACCTACGACGCGCCGGCGCCACAACCGGAGCCCGGCGAGCCACGAGCCGACTCCGTGCCGCTCGCGGCCGCCGGTGTCGCGCAGCTCGTCATGTTCGGAGCGACACCGCCGCCCCGCTGCGGCAGCTGGGCAGAGCTCGCGGCCGGTGTCAGCGCGGATGCCGTGATCGCCGAGGCCAGCACCGGCGTTTTCCCGATCCCGCAGGAACTGTCGGCCGTGCACCAACAGGTCCTCGACGGCACCGAGCTGTTCGTGGAACTGGGCCGCGAGCCGAGGCAGCTGGCCAAATGGTCGAGCTACATGGGCAATTGCATCGGCGAGTCGTGGTACGCCGACCAGGCTCGCCGCGGCCAGTGCGTGCTGATGGCGTTGCGCGACCCTGCCGAGGGCCGCATCGTCGCCAACCTCGACATCCGGCGGCACACCGGTGGCTGGCACGTCTACGAGCTGCGTGCGCGGTTCAACGACAGTGTTGCCCCAGCGCTGGAAAAGCACGTCAAACGGTGGGTTGACGGCTTGCCCGCATCTGCCCCGGCCGCACCAGAACCCCTGCTGCCCGTGCCGCCGGTGCGGACGCGGGGCGGTTCCGCTCGCCGGTCCGCGGCAGGACGCTTGCCCGCGGAGCTGATCGGCGCGGTCACCACG
>NZ_VSRL01000523.1 GCF_012184385.1 Lentzea indica | reverse complement strand
CGTTCGAGCCGGTGCGGCCGCGCACGGTCACGGTCGGCGAGTACGGCTCCTGGTGGAAGTCCGCGGCGTCGGTGAAGGACGCGAGGTCCTCCGGCTCCCCTCGCCCTGCGGGGCCGGCTCCGCGAACGAAGGGCGCTCGGGCCGCGGACGCGCGGGAACGTCACCGAAGTGCTTCTCCACCAACGCCTTCGTGGCCTCGACGTCCAGGTCGCCCGCCACCGTCAGCACCGCGTTCGCCGGGCTGTAGTAGGTGTCGAAGAACTCCGCGCAGTCGTCGACCGTGGCGCTCTCCAGGTCGACGAAGTCGCCGTAGCCGTTGTGCGCGTTGGCGAACGTCTTGAACAGCACCGCGGGGAGGAGGATCCAGGGGAACCCGCCGTACGGGCGGTTCAGCACGTTGAGCCGGATCTCCTCCTTCACCACGTCGATCTGGTTGCGGAGGTTCTCGTCGGTGAGCTTCGGCGCGCGCATGCGGTCCGCCTCGAGGAACAGCGCCCGCTCCAGCGCCGCGGAGGGCAGCACCTGGTAGTAGTCGGTGTAGTCGGGGTGTGTCGACCCGTTGAACGTGCCGCCCGACGACTGCACGTGCCGGAAGTGGGCCAGCTTCTCCAGGCTCTCGCTGCCCTGGAACATCAGGTGCTCGAAGAGGTGCGCGAACCCGGTGCGCCCCTCCGGCTCGGAACGGAAGCCGACGTCGTAGTGCACGCTGACGCCAACGACCGGTGCGCTGGCGTCGGGGGCGAGCACCACCCGCAGGCCGTTGGGCAACGTGAACCTGTGCAGTTCGGGTGAGGCCATGCCCGCCAGCCTACGGGTTCGGCGTCCGGAGCGATCGCAGGTGGCCCGCCTGCGCGAGCACGCCGTCGAGCGCTCCCAGGAACGCGGGGAAGCTGCGCCGGAAGTCGGACACGTTGCCGTACCAATAGAGGTCCTGCTGACCGAACGTCGTGAGCCAGCGCTCGGTCTCGCCGAGCACCACCGCGTACGGCAGCGAACGGGAGAACACCAGCTCGCGGTCGGCCTCGGGGACGTCGTCAGGAGTCACGCCGTGGAGGTACCCGCGCAGGCCGCGGACGTGCTCCAGCAGCTCGCTGCCGCGCTTGGTGCGGGCGGGCATCGACCGCGCGCCGAACGCCAGGGCGACACCGCCCACCGCGACCGCGAGCCCGAACAGCGCGTTGCCGATCGTCAGCGCCAGCACGACGGTGGAGACCACGCCCAGCACCGCGATCGCGATGCCGACCCACCAGAACAGGCTCCGCTCGGCGTCCGGGCGGCGCACGAACCAGCGCTTCTCCACCACGTCCGCGTACAGCTCGTCACGGACAAGCCCGAGATCGATCCGGCGGCCGCGCAGCTCGGACACCGTCACGGCGTCGACGCCCTGCGGCAGAAGGGCTTCGTAGACGGCCTTCTCGTAGCCGGACAACGAGTCGTCGGCCGGGTTGCGGCGCACGATCTGCCAGTCGTGACCCTCCACCTCCGCGATCCACAGGTAGTTGCGGACGGCGAGGTCGATGACGGTGGCGGTCACGTCGACGACGTCCACGTGCTCGTCGACGACGGTGCCGACCTGACCGGGCAGAACGCCGTCTGGCGAGGCAAAAGCGACCCTGTCGTTCTGGTCTCGCACCAGCACGGAGACCGCGCCGACCTCGCTCGCGAGCGCCGCCGCGTCGCGGCCGCGCAGGTACCAGAGCAGCGCGACGCCGCC
>NZ_VSRL01000522.1 GCF_012184385.1 Lentzea indica | reverse complement strand
CCCGGCGCGGAGCGGGAGGCGGCGGTGGTGCGCACCCACCTGCCCGGCGCGGTCGACGTGGTCAGCGGGACCGCGGCGACCCGCGACGCTGTCGTCGCGGCCCTGCCGAAGGCACGGATCGCGCACTTCGCGTGCCACGGCAACAGCGACCTGACCAATCCCTCGGGGAGCCTGCTTCTGCTGGCCGACCACCACAACCACCCGCTCACCGTGCTGGACCTCGCACACCTGCGCCTCGACGCCGACCTGGCTTTCCTGTCCGCGTGCTCGACGGCCCGCCCCGGCGGGCGCTGGCGGACGAGGTGATCCATCTGGCATCGGCGTTCCAGTTGGCGGGGTACCGGCACGTGATCGGCACCCTGTGGCCGATCGGCGACCAGCACGCCCTGGACTTCGCGGAACTGGTCTACCCGGCGATCGCGGCGGGCGGCGACATCGCGACAGCCGTGCACGCCGCTACCCGCACCCTGCGCGACCGCCACCCCGATGACCCGCTGGCGTGGGCGTCCCACGTCCACGTCGGCGCGTGAGTCAGATCCCAGGCCGCCCCAACAGGAACTCCGCGACACACTCCGGGTGGTCCTCGTCGTCGGCGGCCAACATCATCCCCCGCACACCCGCTCCACCGTGGAAGCAGGCCACGAGGGCGGGCCGGGCGGCCTTGCCCGTGTCCCGGGTGGTGAAGACGAACCGTCCCTCGGCGACGGTGACGAGCGCGATCCCGTGGGTCCTGGCGAACTCGACCGCCCCCGCCTGGAACGCCGAGGTCGCCACCAACACCCCTTTGTGCGCACCCACGCTCTGCACCTTCTGCCGCAACACCTGCACCAACTCCCGCTTGATCGGGTTCCGGTGCAACTTCGCCTCGACCACCACAAGGAAATCCATCCCGGCGAACCGGTACCGCACGGTCGCGTCGAACTCGTAGACCCCGTCCACCCCCGTGACCTTCTCGTGCGCGCTCACCACAAGCCCGTCGACCTGGGACCTTGCGGCCCCCAACAGTTCCCCGGCGACGTACTCCTCGAACTCACCCGGCGTGATCCCCAGGTACGGATACCGCCCCACCACCCGCTCGTCCTGCACCACCACGCCACGTTATCGCGGGTGGTTACGACGCTGGTCACTCCGATGACCAGTTGGCAGGACTCCGCACCCCGCTCGGCCGTCGAGGCCTCCCTCTCCACATGTGCCCCATACGGCCGCTGCACGAGGCCATCCTCGCCGACTGCGAGCGGGTCCTGGGCCGCGAGCATCCAACAACGGAAGTTGTCCGCTCGAACTTGGCGTCCTTGAACGGTTAGCTCGTCGCTCGCTACCTCGGTCTGCACGCGAATCCCACGGGTGACCAACGTCCGCTCATGGGCTACTTGTTTACTGGTGGCACGATCGGTGCCCGGCCAGGCCCGGTCGAGGTGTTCGGCGGGTCGCTCTCTCATTGGCTGCCCACCGCGCGGTTGGGTGTGGCTCTCACATGGCATGCCTCTCGCCGAGCACCGCGGCCAGGAGAGGCTCAAGAGGGGTCTGCCCAGCTCGAAGTAGCGTTGCCCTCCTTGCCATCTCATCCCGGCTCGAGGTGAGGAGCACCGCGTGGGACGCGTGATGATCGGCATGGATCCACACAAGAGATCCGCCACCATTGAGATCATCGACGAACGGGAGCTAGACGGTATGACGTGACCGCTTGATGTGAGTGGTCGCGGGCCGGGGCCTCGCTCACGCTTGTTCGTGGGTTGCCGGGCAGGAGTGGCCTGCTCG
>NZ_VSRL01000521.1 GCF_012184385.1 Lentzea indica | reverse complement strand
CAGTCGGCGCCGCCTCCTCCGGAGCCGCTCGCCACCGCGTTCGGCCGCCAGGGTTCGTCGGAGCTGCTGCAGCGCCCTCCGCAGCCCGTTTCGGACCCGGATCCCGACATCGACCCGGTGTTCTGGGGCGACAAGCCCGCGGGTGACCCGTGGCGCGACCCGGCCTCCGGTGCCGTGATCGGCCCGCCGGCCGTCGGCGAGGACCCGCCAGGTGAACCTGAGAAGAAGGCCGAGCCCGGTCCGCAGCTGAGCGTTCCCGAACTGCTCTTCGGTCGTCGCGTGAAGCCGACCGCTCTCGCATTGCTGATGGTTGTCGCGCTCGTCCTGGGCACCGCAGGTGGCCTGGTCGGCTGGCTGATCGGCCGCGCCGGCAACCCGCTGACCGACTCGACCGTGACGCTCGCCGAGATCGCGCAGGGCAAGGAGCGCCCTGCCGGCTCGATCTCGGACATCGCCAAGCGCGTGACGCCCAGCGTGGTGTCGATCGAGTTCAAGGGCACCAACGTCGCAGGCGTCGGCTCCGGCGTCGTCATCGACGGCGGCGGCTACATCCTGACCAACGACCACGTGGTCGCCCCGGCCGCTCAGGACTCCTCCGCCAAGCTCAGCGCCGTCTTCACCGACGGCACGCGCGCCGCGGCCCGCGTCGTCGGCCGCGACCCGAAGACCGACCTCGCGGTCATCAAGGTCGAGGTCACCAACCCCACGGTCCTGCAGTTCGGCAACTCCGACGAGCTCCAGGTCGGCGACAGCGTGATCGCCATCGGCTCGCCGCTGCAGCTGTCCAACACCGTCACCGAGGGCATCGTCTCCGCGCTGCACCGCCCGGTGACGGCCGCGGGCGAGAACGGCGGCCCCCAGGTCACCTACGACGCGATCCAGACCGACGCGGCCATCAACCCCGGCAACTCGGGCGGCGCGCTGGTCGACTCGCGCGGCGCGTTGATCGGCATCAACTCCTCGATCCGCACCGAGACCGGCGGTTCGGTCGGCCTCGGCTTCGCGATCTCCGGCAACCAGGCCCGCAAGATCAGCCAGGAGCTGATCCGCAACGGTTCCGTGAAGCACGCGGACATGAACGTCAACGTGAAGTCGGTGTCCGCCGAGACCTCCGAAGGCGCCCAGGTGCAGAACGTGCCGGCCGGCGGTGCCGCGGCGGCCGCGGGCATCCAGGAGGGTGACGTGATCACCAAGGTGGGCAACCGCATGGTTCGCAACGCGGCCGAGCTGGTTGTCGCCGTTCGCGAGCACGAGATCGGCCAAACGGTCCAGGTCGTGCTGGCACGACAGGGCCGTGAGCTCAAACTCGACGTAACTCTGAAGAGCGACTGAGAAGTAGGCTGAGACCTGTGTTCGACAGCATCGGATGGGTAGAGATCCTCATCATCGTCGTCGCGGGTCTCTTCATCCTGGGGCCCGAACGCCTGCCGTCCGCCGCGGCCTGGCTCGGCAAGACGGTGCGCCAGGTCCGTGAGTACGCGACCGGCGCGCGGGAGCAGTTGAAGCAGGAGATGGGCCCGGAGTTCGAGTCGCTCCGCAAGCCTCTCGAGGACCTGCGGGAACTGCGCAACTTCGACCCGAAGCGCGCGGTGGCCAAGCACCTGTTCGACGACCCCGAGCCCACGAAGTCCAACGGCTATCCGGCGCCGCCGGCTGCTTCCGCGCCCGAGCAGCGGCCGCTCGCACCCGGCGAGCGTCCGCCGTACGACCCGGACGCGACCTGACTTTTCTAGCTGTTGGGGCGTCTGCAAGTACCACCAACTCAACATCAACAGGCTCATAACTACCCCCAACCTGTTCGGCGCTCGCCGAACAGGTTGGG
>NZ_VSRL01000520.1 GCF_012184385.1 Lentzea indica | reverse complement strand
CGGACGAGCCGCGAGGCGGTCGCGCCTCCTCGCCGCCTCCTCGAAGCGCTCGGCCGACGCCAGGCCGCCGAGCTGGTCGATGAGCGTGCGTAACGGGTCCGCGCTCCGGCCGACGACCAGATCGCGCACCGCGACGACCGCGGGGGAGTACTCGTCGACGGTCTGCCGGCCAGCGCACGGCGCCTGGCAGCGACCGAGCTCGGCCAGCGCGCAGGGGGACGCCCGCTGGTTCGTCGTCGGGATCTTGATCGTGCACGAGCGCAGCGGCACAGCGTCGAGCAGGGCGTTCGCCACCGACTCGGCCGCCTGCCGCGTGCGGAACGGGCCCAGCGCGCCGTCTCGTGGATTTCTGACCAGCGACAGCCGCGGGAACGGCTCGTCGGTCAGCACCAGCCACCACGCGTGGTGCGGGTTCTTCGACCGCCGGTTGTACGCGGGCCGGTGCGCGCGCAGCAGCCGCAGCTCACGCACCTCGGCCTCCAGCGGGTGGGCGCACTCCACGGCGTCGACGCGCACGGCGAGCGCCACCATCTCGCGCAGCCTGCGTCTGCCTTCGCTGGCGGTGAAGTACTGCCGCACCCGTCGCCGCAGGTCCGATGCCGTGCCGACGTAGAGCACCTCTTCCTTTGGGCCGCGGAAGAGGTAGACCCCCGGCTTGGACGGCAGGTGCGCGGCCAGCGAGCGCTTGCGGCGTTGTTCCGGCGTGACCTCCGGCAGGTACGCCAGCAACTCCTCCAGGGAGTGCACGCCGACATTGCCGACGCGTTCCAGCAACGCGTGCAGCACCTCGACCGTCGCACGCGCGTCGGCCAGCGCCCGGTGTGTCGGGCGGGTCGACGTGTGGAACAGGTCCGCGAGCGCCGACAGCCGGCACGATGGTGCTTCGTCGCGGCTCAGCACGCGCCGCGCCAGCTTCACCGTGCACACCACCGACGGCTTCGGCCACCGGTAGCCGTACCGCTCGCAGGCCGCCTTCATGAACCCGATGTCAAAGCCCGAGTTGTGCGCCACCAGCACCGCTCCGGCCGCGAACTCGAGGAACGCCGGCAGCACCGTCTGCAGCCTCGGCGCGCCCGTGACCATCAGCTGCGTGATCCCGGTCAGCTGCGCCACCTGCGGCGGGATGCCTCGCTCGGGATCGACGAGCGTCGCGAACTCGCCGAGCACCTGGCCGCCGCGCACCTTCACCGCGCCGATCTCGGTGACGGAGTCCTCCTCGGCGCTCCCGCCCGTCGTCTCCAGGTCGAAGACGACGAACGTGGTGTCGCGCAGGGGCGTCCCGAGCTCGTCGAAGGACAGTTGACCGGTCACGCGGCTGACGTTAGCGACGGGGTCTGACAATTTTCGGTGGTGATCAATCTCGGGACCCTGACCTGCGGTTGGTCCGTTGGGGTGATGCCCCGGTGATCTTTTCCAGATCGTTGTTCCGAAGGGCGGAGATGTCCGTGCGCTGCTCAAGCGCGGGGGCTCTAGCCTGTTGGGGTGCCCGACCCGATGCCCGAGCCCGAGTTCGACCAGCCTGCCGAGGAGGTAGGCGAGTCCACTGTGGACTGGTCGGCCCTGCCGGAGCCGTTGCGGGTGAGACTGGCGGAGCTGGGCGCCGACGCGTTGGGCGAGATGGCGAAGGTCGACGTGCCCCAGCACCTGCGCCCGGTGGCGAAGTTCGCCCCGACCAAACGCGCCCGGCTGGGCGGCGCGCAGGTCGTGGCTGGTCTGCGGAACTCCGCGAACTTCCGCACCGCCGTCGTGGAGTGGCTGCACGTGTCCGACCACTGCCGTGCGATTCAGCTGGTGCTCACGTCGGGACGGGCCGGCGAGATCTACAACGTCGGCGGCGGCAACGAGCG
>NZ_VSRL01000051.1 GCF_012184385.1 Lentzea indica | reverse complement strand
CTGCGGGTCGTCGTCACCGCGCTGGCACCAACGGGGCTGCTGGCCGAGCACGTGTTCCCGCTGGGAGCGCTGTGCGACGACGCCGCGGTGAAGTTGCTCCTCACGCACGTGCACCGGGTGCGGCCCGGTTTCCGGCCTGAACCGGCGAACCAGGCCGCGCTGACGGGTCTCGTGCGCGAGCTGGACGGGCTGCCGTCGGCGCTGGAGTTCGCCGCCGGGTGGTTCATGGTCTACTCGCCGCAGCACCTGCTGGAACGACTGCGGTCCAACCCGATGGATCCGACCTCGGCGCACCTGCGCGACTCGTTGCGGCGCTCACTGTCCACATTGGATAAGCCTGCACGGGCGTTGCTGGCGCGCATGGCCGACCATGAACACGACGACCCCGCGGACGCCCTGTTCCTGCGGGAACTGTGCGTGCGCGGACTGGTCCGCCGCGCCGGGCCCCGGCACGAGGTGCTCAACCTCGTGCGTGCGGCGGTGCGGGAACCGGTGTCAGGGCCGCACCTCGCCGGAGGTGTGGCCCTGACCTGGCCCTGCTAGAACTGCGCGGTGAGGCAGGCGAGCCTGTCGCCGGCGGTGCCCGCCTTGCCGTGCTCGGTGCTGGTGTGCGCGGCGTGGACGATGACCGCGTTCGCCTCGCCCTTGCGGAACTCCCAGCCCACCGTCGCCGTGCCGGTCGCGGCACCCTGCGCGTCGGTCGTGAAGTCGAGCCAGATCTCGTTCTGGGCGTTGGCGTACTTCGGGTCGACGCTCGGCGTCACCGGGTCCTTCTCGTGCTGGTAGTGCGGGCCCGAGTCGGCGGGCTTGGCGCCGCACGGCTTGGTGTGCACGTGCGAGCCGTACTTCGTGTCCGGCAGCAGGCCGGACACCTTCAGCTCGACGGTCGTCCGTCCATCCGAGACGGACGCGCCGGTGGAGAGCTTGGCGCCCACCGGGATTCGCTTGACGTCGTAGGTGATGCCCTTCGGCTGGTCACCGGAGGCGGCGGGGGCGTCCACCGCGGTCTCGGCCACCGGCTTGATCTCGGGGGCCTTCGGCGCGGAGGGCGGGGCCTCGCCCGAGCAGGCTGCCAGTCCACCGGTGAGCAGTACGGCACCCACGAGGGCCGCCACAGTCGTGCGCATGTTTCTCCTTGAGTCAACTGCGTTCCAGGTTCCCACCCCCTCCACGTTCACCATCGGGTGACCGGTTCAGATCAAATGAGACGAGGTCGGTGAACGCCTGCCGATAGGCGGCGCAGTAGTGGTAGTCGCCGTGAGTCTCCACTTTGTCCGGAGATCCGTCCGTCTCGCTCGCGCGACGATCAACGGAGTTCGGTTCCCAGCCGTGCACGGGGAAGCCCAGGTAGTCGGTGCGGCGCCACAGGTTGATCCAGTTCCGGCCCAGGAGCGTGGTGAGCCCGCGATCCGGTGTTGCGCCAGGGTTTCGGCGCCACGGGTCGCACGAGAACATCGCTCCCGCCCGCACTTCCGGCGTTCCGAGCACGGCCGGGCCCAGCAGTTCGGGGAAGATCCGCCCGAAGTACGGCCGCAGCTGCACGCCGTACGTCAGCAGCTGCATCCGGTGCAGATATCCCTCTGGCAACGCGAACAACGCCGCCACGGCCAGCACGGCGCCCAGGCTGTGCGCGGACAGCACCACGCGGTGGTCGGGCGACTCGTCGAGGAACTCGCGGGACCTGTCGGCGATCTCCGGCACCGCGCGCTCGGCGTAGCAGGGCGGCGCGAAGGGGTGGGCCGTGCGCGGCAGGAAGCACATCAGGTCCCACAGCAGCCCGAGCGGCCTGCGGTTGGTCAGCATCCCGGCGCCGACGAACGACCCGACCACCGCGACCCCGGCGAGCCCGGTGATCCAGTCGCCCTTGCCCAGCACCCACGTGACGCCCTCCCATCGCGACCAGGAAGGCGCGTCGAACGTGAGGTAGCAGGTCAGCACCAGGGCGAGAACACCCAGCACCGACAGCACACCGACGACGTTCTCCGCCCGATGCGTGACAGCGACCACGTGCCGCACCCGCACCACGAGCACCTCGGCCTCGTCGTCGAGCGCGGAAGGCTTGGTCAGCCGCGACAACAACGTGAGGGCCTGCGCGATCACGAGCAACACCAACGGAACCAGCGTGACCGCGAAGGCGGCGCTGAACCACGAGTAGAACCACGGCGCCCGCAGCCCGGTACCGACCCAGCCGCGGAACGTCAGCACCAGCACCGTCGACAACATCACCGACGAAGTCAGGGACAACCCCAGCAGCACACCGGGTCCCGCGCCACGCCACGCCTGCCACTCGTCACCGGCACGCGGCCGGGCCCGCCACGCGAGCACACCGCCGAACACGACAGCGCCGATCCAGGCGAGCGAAACCCAGTACGTGGCAACCATGAACGCGACGAACAGCACGAGCAGAACCAGCGGTCCCTTGGCGTCGTTGCGCCGCCACGACCACGCCGCCATCACCGATCCGAGCAACGCCACGGTGACGACCGGCGGACCCCACGAGGTCAGCCACAGCGGCCCGTCGAACGACGGCGCGATCGCGTACAGCCCGAAACCGTGCGCCACCAGCACGATCACGGCCGAGATCATCAGCAGCCACGACCACAGCCCGCCCTTCTCGGTCGAGGGCACGTCCGGGCAGTCGGTCGCGGTCACCACCACCCTGCCCATCACGACCGCCAGCACCCCGCCGGCGAGCACGGTGAGCACCAGGAAGAACACGTGCTGCAACAACTGGGCGCTCGTCACCAGCGTCACGACGCAGCATCCCGCCGCGATGTGCAGGCGGGTGAGCCGGCGGATCCGCGGGCTGCCCTCCCACATCGACGACCGGCTGAGCATCACGCCGGGCCGCCGCACCGGCTTGCGCCGCATGGTCGTCATCTCGTACCTGCTGCGGGACAACGAGGTCAGCGCCAGCAACCCGAGCAGCAACAGCACCGGTACGGCGGACGCGGCGAGCACACGGACGTGCCGCGGAGGATCACCGAGCAGGTCCAGGAACTCCGGCAGCCGCTTGCACGTGGTGCCGGGCGACGAGCACTGGATCGCGTAGACGTCGATCGCGACCTCGCACACCGCGAGCACCAGCAGCACCGTCAGCCCCAGCCCGAACAGCCGCGTGCTGGCGGCGCCGCGCCCGGCGTTCCACCACACCATCCGCTTCGTCGTCGGAATCGAGTCGTCGGGCAGCTTTCGCGACCAGTAGGCGACGTTCGCCAGGCCGAACGGCAGCAGCAACGCCCAGCCGATGCGCCCCAGCACGTTCGCGAGCACCGACGGCACCCCGCTGCCCGGCACACCGGGACTGCTGCGCGCCATGCCGCCCCACGAGTACGCCTCGCGGCGGACCTCCTCCGGCACCTGGCCCGCGTGATCGGTGGCAGCTCGGCGAGCTTGTCCGGTTTCGGCCGCCAGAAGCTGCCGAACCTGTCGCCCCGGAACTGCTCGACCGCGTGCTCGGGGAGCGCGAGCATCGCGTACGGGGGCGTGTTGTTGACCCCGTGGATGCGCAGTTCCAGGGCCCGTGGGCTCATCGACGGCCTCCTTTACTCCAGTTGTCGTCTCGAAAACTGCTCCAGTTAGCGGCCGAACGGGTGAAAAGGGTGTATCCAGCCGCCCTCGAAAGCCTCTACTTGGCAAGGAGGCCCCACCATGACCACAACCGCTCACCCGAACGTCGCAAACTCCGTCGGACTCGCCGAGTTCCTCGCGACCGCGGGCAGTCTCACCCTGGCTCAGCGCAAGCTCATCGTCGACCAGGCGTTGATCCTGCTGGAACAGAACTACGCGCACCTGCCGCTCAAAGTCGCCATGCACGCGGTGAACCCCGTGCAAAGACTCCGGGTTTTACGAGCCAGACTCGAACGGCAGACCGACGCCACGGCCGAGCCCGAGTGGCAGTTCCACCGCGAGCTGTCGAGCACCTTCCACTCCGTGCGCGACCTGCACACGAACTACCTGCTGCCCGCGCCGTTCGCTGGCAAGATCGCTTTCCTGCCGTTCCAGCTGGAGCGCTGTTTCGCCGCAGACGGCACCGAGCAGTACCTCGTCGCCCGCACGGTCGCGAACTTCAACGGTCTCGCGGTCGGCACCGAGGTGACGCACTGGAACGGCACGCCGATCGCCCGCGCGGTCGCGTTGAACGGCGCGATCTTCGCCGGCAGCAACACCGCCGCGAACCTCGCTCGCGGCCTCGAGTCGCTCACGTTGCGCCCCTTGGTGATCCAGCTCCCGCCCGACGAGGACTGGGTCGTAGTCAGCTACCGCAACGAAAACGGCGTCTCCGAGGAGATCCGCGTCGACTGGCAGGTCACCGACAACCTGCCGCCGATGACCGACGTCGACTCGTTGTCACCGGCCGCGGCCGCGCAGGGCGTGGACCTGGACTCCGACGAGAAGGCCCGCGCCAAGAAGTTGTTGCACGCGCCCAAGGTCGTGCAGGCCGAAGCGGCGGGCGGCGCTGTCGCGATGTCGGCGCAGGACGTGCCCACGACGATGCCCGGCGTGTTCCGCGCGCGTCCGGTCACCACGCCGTCCGGCGAGTTCGGCCACGTGCGGATCTTCACGTTCAGCGTGGACGACCCGGACGCGTTCCTCGCCGAGTTCATCAGGCTCGCGGCTTTGCTGCCGCAGAACGGGCTCATCGTCGACGTCCGCGACAACGGCGGCGGCCACATCTTCGCCTCGGAGTTCCTGCTGCAGACGATGACGCCGCGCCGCATCGACCCGGAACCCGTGCAGTTCCTCAGCACGCCGCTGAACCTGCGGATCTGCCGCCGCCACGCGGACGACCCGACCGGCCAGATCGACCTCGGCCCGTGGTTCCCGTCGCTGGACTCCTCGACCGAGACCGGCCAGGCGTTCTCCTGCGCGCACACGATCACGCCGGTCGACGGCGCGAACGCCGTGGGGCAGACCTATCACGGCCCGGTCGTGCTGATCACCGACGCGCGCTGCTACTCGGCCACGGACATCTTCGCCGCGGGCTGGGCCGACCACGAGCTTGGCCCGATCCTCGGCGTGGACGACAACACCGGTGCCGGCGGCGCGAACGTGTGGACGCACGGGCTGCTGTCGACGCTGCTGAAGATCCCGGCGCCGGGCGACGCGGAGTCGCCGTACAAGACGTTGCCCAACAAGGCGAACATGCGCGTGTCGATCCGCCGCACGTTGCGCGTCGGCAAGCTCGCCGGCACGCCCGTGGAGGACCTCGGCGTGCGTCCGACGCACCAGCACAAGGTGACGCGCGCGGACCTGTTGCAGGGCAACGTGGATCTGCTCGCGCGTGCGGGCTCGCTGCTGGCGGCGCTGCCGGTGCGGCGGCTCGGAGTGGTGGTCGAGGGGACGACCGTCACGCTGGACACCGTGAACCTCGACCGGGTGGACATCTACGTCGACGGCCGCCCGGCCACCTCACTGGACGTGACCGACGGCGCGCACACCGCGACGTTGAGCGCGACCGGGCGCGAGGTGCGCGTCGAGGGGTTCGCGGACGGGCAGCTGGTGGCCGCGCGCAAGGTCGCCAGTTGAAAGGGCGGGCGCTTCCGGTGACTCCATGACCGGAAGCGCCCGCTCCTCTTTCTAGAGCCAGCCGCGCCGCATCGCCTGCACTCCGGCCTGGAACCGGGTCTGCGCGCCGCACCGGTCCATCAGCTGCCGCACGCGCCGCTGCACCGTCCGCGGTGCCAGACCCAGCTGGCGCGCGATCGACTCGTCGGTCAGCCCGGCCGCGAGCAGCCCGAGCAGGTTCGGGTCCACGTCGGCCGCCGCCGCGTAGATCCCGCCGGGACTGAACGGGATTCCCTTGTCCCAGTACAGCTCGAACGTCGACCGCAGCACGTCCAGCAAGGCCGACGGGCGGATCAGCAGGACCTTGTCGACGACGTCGCCGTTCGCAACAGGCAGCACGGCCGCGTGCGTGTCGATCACGGCGAGCTTGAACGGCAGGGTCGGCGTGACGCGGGCCCGTTCTCCGGCCGCGACCAGCTCGATGATCTCGGTGACGCGGCCGGGAAGGTCCACAGCGGACCGGTCGTAGACCACCCGCCACTGCACGTCCCGTTCGCGTGTCTCGTCTTCCAGCGCGACGTGTTCGCCCAGCGGCGTCACGTACGGTGGCTGGTCGAGCACGCAGACCTCGTCGCGGGCGCCGCGCAGCAGGGTGTGCCACAGCTCACGCACCGCGCCCACCCCGGACACCACCTCGACGAACGCGTTGTCTGCCTGCTCCTCGCCGCGGTTGCGCAGGTACAGCTCCATCAACGGGGCGACGTCCGAGCGGGCGCGGCGATGAGCCTCCTCGCGGGCCGCGATCAGGGCCTCCACGGCGAGATCCGGTGCGACCGCCTGCCACACGTCACCTGGCAGGTGCCGGACCATGCCGAGCTCCCGCATCTGCTCCAGCACGGTGGCGGCGACGCCGATCTCGTCGGTGGTGCGGCTGCCTCCCGTCACCAGGAGCTCGTAAACAGCGGTCAGCTCCGGTGAGACGCCCAAGTGTCCGAACACGGCCACATTGTGCGCCATTCAGCGCAGTGGCCCTGTCGTGAACACGTCAGTGTCGTTATTCGGACTCCGCCAGACCTGTTTTCGCAGGTGTGCCCGACTTACGGTCCTCGTCACCTCCGCAGCCGGTTCAGAAACCTGACGCCCTCCCCGGCACGCGAAGGCCCTGCGTGGAAGGACCCGTCTCGTGAACGGATTGCGACGCACGAGCCTGTGCGCCGCGGCTGTCTCCGCCGCCGTGCTGAGCGTTGTCTCACCAGTCAACGCTGCCCCCGCCCAGATCCAGTCCCAACCGGACTCGACCCAGGTGAACCGCCCGTTCGAACGGTTGATCGTCGGCTACAAGCCGGGCACCGCCGAAGCCTCGTCCGACACCGCTGCCTCGGACGACGTGAAGAACAAGGGCAAGTCCGTGCACCGCCGCATGTCGAGCGGTGCCGTTGTCGTCGACCTCGGCTCGAAGACCTCGAACGCCGACTCGACCATCCAGGCCTTCAAGGCCGACCCCGATGTCGCGTACGTCGAGCCGGACCTGCTGATGCAGCCGTTCGCCGACCCGAACGACACCGACTACTCCCGGCAGTGGGACCTGTTCGAAGCCACCGCGGGCATGAACGTGCCCGGCGCGTGGTCCAGCACCACCGGCGCCGGCGTGACCGTTGCCGTGATCGACACCGGCTACGTCGCGCACAGCGACCTCTCGGCCCGAGTCGTCGCGGGGTACGACTTCGTGTCGGACGCCACGCGCGCTCGTGACGGCAACGGCCGTGACTTCAACTCGGCCGACGAGGGCGACTGGGTCGCCCGCGGCGAGTGCGGCACCGACGCCTCCGGCAACCCGGTGCCCGCCGCCGACCAGGGCTCGTCCTGGCACGGCACGCACGTGGCCGGCACCATCGCCGCGTCCACGAACAACGCCAAGGGCATCGCGGGCATCGCCTACGACGCCAAGATCCAGCCGTTGCGCGTGCTCGCCAAGTGCGGTGGCGCCACCTCGGACATCGCCGACGCGATCACCTGGGCGTCCGGCGGCACGGTGAGCGGCGTCCCCGCGAACCAGACGCCCGCCAAGGTCATCAACATGTCGCTGGGCGGTCAGTCGTCCTGCTCGACGACCTACCAGAACGCGATCAACGGCGCGATCAACCGCGGCACCACCGTCGTCGTCGCGGCCGGCAACTCGAACATGAACGTCGCGAACTTCACCCCGGCGAACTGCAGCGGTGTGATCACCGTGGCCGCGTCGTCCCGTGAGGGCAACAAGGCGTTCTACTCGAACTTCGGCACCCGCATCGACATCGCGGCGCCCGGCGGTGAGACCCGCCGCGGCACCGACACCCCCGGCACCATCACCACGCCGGAGAACGGCATCTGGTCGACGCTGAACGCCGGCACCACCACCCCCGGTGCCGAGAACTACAAGCCCTACCAGGGCACGTCGATGGCCGCCCCGCACGTCGCGGGCCTCGCGGCACTGCTGGTGGCGAAGAAGTCGTCGCTCACGCCGGCTCAGGTCAAGGACCTGATCAAGACGAACTCCCGTCCGCTCCCCGGCACCTGCTCCGGTGGTTGTGGCGCGGGCCTGGCCGACGCGACCAAGACCGTGAACGCCGTCGACACGACTCCGCCGCCCTCCGGTGGCCTGGAGAACACGACCGACGTCGCCATCGCGGACATGGGCACCGTCACGTCGTCGATCAGCTCCTCGGTGACGGGCAACGCCTCCTCGACCACCAAGGTCGGCGTGGACATCGTCCACACCTACCGCGGTGACCTGGTGATCGACCTGATCGCGCCGGACGGCACCGCCTACCGGCTGAAGAACTCGTCCTCTTCGGACAGCGCCGACAACGTGGTGGCGACCTACACGGTCAACGCCTCGTCCGAGGTCGCGGCGGGCACGTGGAAGCTGCGGGTCCAGGACGTGTACTCGGGTGACACCGGGTACATCAACGCCTGGAACCTGACCCTGCGATAGCTCCACCTGTTCGCCGAGGGGCGGCGCCTTCCAGCCTGGACGTTCTGGGGGAGGCGCCGCCCTTTCACATGCTCACGAGCCTGCGGTTGCGTTGCACGATCCGCTCCAAATACCCGGCGACAGCGCGGATCGACGGCAGGCTCAGCATGTGCCGCTGAGCTCCGCGCACACCTTGCCGGACGGCCTCGTCCGCGAGCGCGTACCGGCAGGCCTCGGTAACCGCATCCGCGCAATGGTCATGAACCCGTACGCCGAGCTTGAGCTCACCGACCCGATGAGCGTTGTGCATCTGGTCGTGCATCACCGGCAACACCGCCACCGGCACCCCTGCCCGCATGGCCTCGCGAATCGAGTTGTACCCACCGTGCGAAACCAGCAAATCCGCGCCCTGCAGCAACAACGCCTGCGGCAACGACTCGACCAGGTGCACGTGCGGCGCCTCGGCCGCCTCCACCGGCAACCCGCCCGTCAGCACCACCGCTTCACAGTCCACATCGGACAGGCCGGCCACCAGCGTCTCCAGGTGCGCCAAGGGCGAACGCCGCAGAGCCTGGTCCGGAATCGCGTCGAAGTCGAACAGCCGCAACGCCGACTCGGTGGCGAACACGCCGCCGGACGTGCTCGTGGACGCCACCACCAGCGGCCGCGACGGATCCAGGTCGGCCAGCCACTGCGGCAACCGTTCCCCGGCGCTGTGGTGCGAGGGCTGCTGATAGGCGAACGCGGCGGGCATCGGCTGGCGGGCAAGGGAGTAGGCAGGGGGAACCGCGTCCAACCGGCCGAACCGGTGCACCGAGTCGAGCGATTCGTGCAGCGGCAGGCGCAGTTCCGCGCGGCGTTCGTTCACAGCGTTCAGCAACGTCGAGCGGTCCATGTACTGGCCGGCACCGGACGGCGCGGCCACGTGCGGCACGCCCAGACGCTCAGCCACGAGCAGCCCGGCGAACTCGATGCCCGCGCGCAGAACGAGATGCGGTCGGAAGTCGGCGGCGACCGGTAGCAGGGCCCGCGCGGCACCGGTGATGTGCGGGCCCGCCGCGAACTCGACGATCATCTCGTCGGCGAACGGGTCGTAGTCAGGCGGGAGCGCCAGAACCTCGCCCTGCAACAGGTCCGCGAGCTGGTCGCACACCTCGGGCAACGCACCGGCGGTCCGCACCGGTTCGTCGGCGAAGCCCCGCAGGACCGAGGACGGGCCCGCGACCAGCACCTCGTGGCCCAGTTCGGTGAGCATGGTGATGAGGGGGAGGGTGGCCCGTGCGTGGGCAGCCGAGAACGCGACCGTGCACAGCACGCGCACGTCAGACCTCCCCTGCGGCCTAGGGTTTGTTCCCCACCGTAGGGAGCCGCGAGAGCGTGCGGGAATGGAAGAGTTCCACTGCCGGGTAACGTCGAGGGCATGGCGACACTGGTGACGTTCCACGCTCATCCCGACGACGAGTGCATCGTCACGGGCGGCGTGATGCGGAAGGCGTTCGAGGAGGGGCATCGGGTCGTGCTCGTCGTCGCGACCCGCGGGGAGGTCGGTGAGATCCCGGACTTCCTGGAGGACGGGGAGGAACTCTCGCAACGGCGGGTGACCGAGACGCACGCGGCCGCCGAGCTGCTGGGCGTGGCGCGCGTGGAGTTCCTGGACTACCTGGACTCCGGGATGATGGGGGACGAGCTCAACGACCGGCAGGGGTCGTTCTGGACGGCTGACGTCGACGAGGCGGCGCGCAAGCTCGCCGCGATCCTCAAGGAAGAGGACGCGCAGACGCTCACGATCTACGACAGCAACGGGGGATACGGCCACCCGGACCACATCCAGGTGCACCGGGTGGGCATGCGGGCCGCGGAGATCGCCGGCACGCCTGCCGTCTACCAGGCGACGATGAGCCGCGAGAACATGATGGAGGCGTTCCGGCGCTTCGGTGAGGTGGACCTCGAAGCCCCCGAGGAGGCGGGCACACCGGAGGCGGAGATCACCGCACGGGTCGACGTGACGAAGTACCTGGACGTCAAGCGAGCCGCGATGCGCGCGCACGCCTCGCAGATCCCGGAGCAGTCGTTCTTCCTGTCGATGGACGACGAGACGTTCGGCCTCGCGTTCGGCACCGAGTGGTTCATCCGCGAAGGCCACGGGTCCGAGACCACTTTGGAGCTGTAGACAGCGAAACGGGGACGGCTCCGCGCTGGGCCGTCCCCGGCTGTCACTCGGCTACTTTCAGGCGCGGCGGCGGCGCAGGAACAGCAGAGTGCCGGCACCGGCGCCGACGAGACCCAGACCCGAGAGCAGCAGCCACATCGGGGACGCACCGGTCGCCGCGAGCGGCGGTTCCGGCGTGCTGCCACCGGGAGCCGGAGCGGTCGGGGTCGACGACGACGGCGGCGTGACGGAGGACGAGGGCACCTCCGGCGTGGTCGGCTCGCTGGGCTTCGTCGTCTTGGTCGGCTTGGTGGGCTTGGTCGGCGGCGTCTTCACGCACGCTTTGACCTCAACCTTTTCGTAGTGGTCGTAGCTCTTGCCCGGCCTGTTGTCGGAGGCCTTGACGTCAACGACGAACGTGTGGTCGACCGTTGCGTCCAGGTCCTCCCACTTCTCGTCGTAGCTCTCGCTGAACTTCCGGTCTCGGAGAACCTTGTCGCCGTCCGTGATCTTCACGGTGTTCTTGTTGCCGCCCGCGTAGTACGTCAGCGACACACTCAGCACGGTCTTCTTGGCCGTCTCGTCGCAAAATGCCTTCACGACGGGGACGTGTGCGCTGGCGGGGGTCGCCAGTGCCAGCGTGGCCAGTGCAGCGGTGACAGTCACCGCGAACGCGCCGAGAACTCTACTTGCCAACGGATTTCTCCTGCTCTGGTTGGTGCGTGGCGGATCGAGCACATGTGATTTGTTGATCACCCGACCGGGTGAACCGCGCCACGCTAGCAACACTGAGCGGTCGGAAGGTCACTGTCCGACAACACTTGCGTCGTCAAACAGGGAATTCCCTCACCTGTGCGAGGAGACCGAGCATCCCGGCCACCAGGCGCATCTGGTCCACGCCTCGGACGTCGGCGTCCAGCAGCCGTGGCGAGCAGATCATCACGGCGAGTGCCTGGGCACGCGAGAGTGCCACGTTCAATCTGTTACGTGACAAAAGAAAGTCCAGGCCGCGCGGCAGGTCCACGGTGGACGAGGACGTCATGGACATGATGACGGCGGGTGCTTCCTGGCCCTGGAAGCGGTCCACCGTGCCCACGCGGGTGTCGTCGAACCCCGCGTCGGCGAGCCTGCGCCGGATCACTCGGACCTGCAGGTTGTACGGCGCCACCACCAGGATGTCCGCATCGGTCAGTTCGCGCGTTTTGCCGTTGTCCGTCCACGTACGACCGACGATCTGCTTGACGGTGTCCACCACCGCGTCCGCTTCTTCGGCCGACGACGTGATGTTGTGCCGGTGATCGACCTCGCGCAGGTAGATGCCGGGCTCGATGCCGTCGATCCACCGGTGTGCGGCGGTTTCGTGCGAATGGAGCAGTCCGGCATAGGAAAGCTCCGACACCGGCTTGCACACCGCCGGATGCATCCGCCGCGTCTCGGCCAGGAAGTAGCCGAGGTGCTCAGGGATCACGTCCGCGTCGCCGAGCAGATGCCCGAGCGCGGAGGCGTCGCTGCCGGGCGGGTGCACGCCCTGCACCACCTGCGGCAGCTGCTGCGGATCTCCCAGCAGCACGAGGTTTCTGGCCGCCGTGGACACCGCGACCGCGTCCGCCAGCGCGAACTGGCCGGCCTCGTCGATGATCATCACGTCGAACGGCTGCGCCTTGATCACGGCGTTGGCGAACGTCCACGCCGTGCCGCCGACCAGATGTCCCTGCGGGTGTTCCTCACGCCAGCGTGCCAGCGCGCCGTTGTCCTTCGGCTGGTCCCACGGCAGGCCTTCCTCCGGCTTTCCCTTGGGACGCTTGGCCATGGGGATGCTCGGGTCGGCGCTGGAGAGCACGTTCTCCACGGCCTTGTGCGACGTGGAGGTCACCGCGACCGTCTTGCCCTGGTCGATCAGGTGCTTCACGAGCTGGGTTGCCAGGTACGTCTTGCCGGCACCGGGCGGTCCCTGTACGGCCAGCGTGCCGCCGTCCAGCTGGTCGACGGCCTTGATCACGGCCTGCACCACGTCGTCGTGCTGCGGCAACTGCCCCGGCGGGGTGCGCAGCAGCAGGTCGATGCCGGGATTGCGGGGGAGCAGCGGCAGCAGGTGGATCGCCTGCTCCGCCAGTTCCGCGACTGCCTCGTCCTTGGGCGCCGCCGGCACCGGACTGCCTGGCAGCACGGCGATCGGCAGTTCGGTGTGCTCCTGCGAGTTGCTTTCCGTGAGCACCAGCTCGTACGGGTTGTCGTCCGCCACGACGGCATTGCGCGTGACGTTGCCGGGATAGAGCAGCCGGACCTGCTCGTCCTTGCCGAACGGGTGCGGCCGCTCCGGGTCGATCCGTGCTTTCACCTGGCGTTTGTGCGTGCGGACCCGCCCGCTCGGCGGCACCCAGTCCTCGGCTTTGAGAGTGATCGGCACCGCGCAGTTGGAGTCCGTCTCCAGGTCGGAGATCGGCGCGCTCGCCTGCCGGAAGAAGTCACCCCACGCGGGACTGGCCTCGCGCCGGTGATACCCGACTGTCGCCGCGAACAACGCGTGCCCCTCGGCGATCAACGGCTCGGTGAGCGCGGCCATCCGGCGCGCCCGTTCGGCCGCCTTCTCCTTGGCCGCCTCGTCCTGCTCCTGCGGCGGCGCGGTCTCGATCTCGTGCTCGCGCTTGATCCGCTCCAGCAGATCGCGGACGCCGCGGGTCGGGATGTCGTCGTCCAGCAACGGTTTCAGCGCCTGCAGGGTGTATTCCCGCGTGGACACCCGTAGCACTCGGCGGGTCAGCACGCCCAGGTCGACGCACCGCCGCACGAGCTCGTCCACTTCGGACTCTTTGGTCGCCGTGCGCGCGGCCCGTCCGGCGAGGTCGTGCGGCGTGAAGTGGTAGACCGTGCCGATGGGCGTGCGGTCGACGAACTCCGCGAACGTGCCCTCCCAGCCGGGCGTGCGGAACGTGTCGCCGTCGACCTCGAGGAACACGTCGTCCTCTGCCGGGTCCGGGAGGTTCTGCAGGGCTTCCGGCGCGACGACCTCGTAGGTGGTGACGCCGGTGCGTTCCTGTTGCACCTGCAGCCGGGCCTGCGCGGTCAGCGCGGTGAAGCTCGCGGGGGAGAGCGTGGCCGGCCGTTCCTCGGTGGCTGCGAGTGCGTCGATGGTGTCAATGCCGGCTGAAACCAGCTTCCTCCGCTGGTCGGCCCTGAGCCCGGCCACGAGCGAGAGGTCACGTGCCTCTTCGCGCCCGGTCACGCAGTGACGGGAGAAGCGGCAGCCGTTGCACGCGGCCCTGACCTCACCCCAGGACCGCTTCGGCGCTGGTGAGGGCTTCGCGAGCCGGGTCTTGAGGCGGCTGATCAGGGGAGCGAAGTCGGCGATCCTGAACGTCGTGCGCCGGCCGTCGATGATCAGATGGGCTCGTTCAGCGCTGATGGCCTGCGCGACCGCAGTCAGGCTCAGGACGGCCAGGGGAGTGGCCTCCTGAGCTTCGTCGCACGGCTCGTAGCCGTCAGGTGTGCGGACCAGCGTCTGTGCCGAGCAGTGGAAGACACCGTCGAAGAAGACGGCGTTCTCGACGAGGTCCTTGCCGGAGCGCATCTCGGCGGCCGTGCGTTCAGCCTCGGCGTGCAGTTCATCCGGGTCGCCTTGCCGATCCTTGCGGCCCAGGTAGCTGCGGTGCTCGCATTCGAGCAGGTCGACGAGGTCGAACGGGCTGGCGAGCATGGCCTCCGATGCTAGTACCGCGGCTCAAAACCATGGCGGTGAACCCACGCTCAGCAGGGCGCCTCGCGGCACCGCCCCCGCGCCCCCGTACAACCAGTACGAGGACGCGGGGGCGGCACCACGATGCACCCGTCTGACCGCGAGTTCGCACGG
This sequence comes from Lentzea indica, assembly GCF_012184385.1. Lineage (GTDB taxonomy): Bacteria > Actinomycetota > Actinomycetes > Mycobacteriales > Pseudonocardiaceae > Lentzea > Lentzea indica. The sequence continues at coordinate 29,862 of NZ_VSRL01000051.1, read as the reverse complement.
CATGGTTTTGAGCCGCGGCACTAGACGTTCGCCTCCACCAGATGCAGCAAGGCTTCGTGGTGCGTGTTCGGGTAGTCGTGCGGCTTGAACGGGCGGGTCTGCGCCCGCACCAACGCCGCCGCAGCGGCCAGTTCACCGGTGCGCACCTCGGTGTCGCGGTGCAGGAACGGGAAGTGAGGGTCACGGACCTCGTCCGGCCACAGCAACGTGTGCAGCACCAGAACCCCCTGCTGCGGCCGTATGGCGGCCAGCGTCTCCTTGCCCCGCAACGCGAACTTCACGATCGCCGCGGTCTTGGTTCGCTCCAAGGTCTCCCGCAGCAACACGTAAGAGCGAACCGAGAGGTCGTCCGGTTCGACGTAGTAGCTGCGGTGCAACGCGATCGGGTCCAGGTCGGTCTGCGGCGCGAACTGCTGGACGTCGATGACGCCGTCCTCCGGCGCCGGCAGCTCGTGCGGGTCGATCTGCACGATGCGGCCGTCGTCGAGCTCGTAGCCGCGGCCGATGTCCTCCGGGGTCAGCCGGAGCGAGCACTCGCCACACACCTGTTGGTGCCGCACGCGGCCGCTGTCCTCCCGGTGCACCAGGTGCACCCTGCTGCGATGTTCGGTGGCGGCTGACACCAGCCGCACCGTCATCGTCGTCATCCCGAACCGAAGTGCTCCCCGCCACACAGTTCTCATGACAAATGGGTACTCGAACAAGTGGTCGAGTAGACCTGCCGACTGACGAAAGGGCTCGTTCGGGTGCGTCCGACGGGTACCTCGGACGCGTGCTTCACTGTGACATTCCTAGAAGCGTGAGTTGGTGACGTTGTCGACACGCGAGAAAAGCACTCGCGTGTCGACAACGTCACCAAGCGGCGGGCGCGTAGTCCTTCAGGAAGCAGCCGTACAGGTCCTCGCCGGCCTCGCCGCGCACGATCGGGTCGTACACCCGCGCCGCGCCGTCCACCAGGTCCAGCGGGGCGTGGAAGCCCTCGTCGGCGAGCCGCATCTTCATCGGGTGCGGGCGCTCGTCGGTGATCCAGCCCGTGTCGACGGCGGTCATCAGGATGCCGTCCGCCTGCAGCATCTCCTCGGCGCTCGTGCGCGTCAACATGTTCAGCGCGGCCTTGGCCATGTTCGTGTGCGGGTGCCCGGAACCCTTGTAGGCGCGGGAGAACTGGCCTTCCATCGCGGACACGTTCACCACGTACTTGCGGCGGTGGGCGGACTTCGCCATCGCCGAGCGCAACCGGGAGATCAGCAGGAACGGCGCCGTCGAGTTGCACAGCTGCACCTCGATCAGCTCCACCGGGTCGACCTCGTCGACGTTCTGGATCCACGAGTTGACCGGGGCGGTGTCCGGCACCAGGCCGCCCGCGTCGATGTCCTTGGATCCCGCCATCAGCGCCAGCGTCGTCACCGAGTGCGCCTCGGGGACCGCGGTGCCGGGCAGGGCCAGCTGACCGTGCCCGCCGAACGAGATCAGCTCGGGACGGCGGGCGTCACCGGTCAGCGCCTCGTGCTCGGCGGACGCCAGCGGGGCGTAGGCGCCGGACGAGCGGCGGACGGTCTGCGCGGCGTTGTTGATGAGGACGTCCAACGGGCCGTGCGCGGCGACCTCGTCGGCCAGCGCCAGTACCTGGGCCGGGTCGCGCAGGTCGATGCCCACGATCTTGAGGCGGTCGATCCAGTCCGCGGCGTCGGGCATCTGGGCGAACCGCCTGGCCGCGTCCTTCGGGAACCGGGTGGTGATGGTGGTGTGCGCGCCGTCGCGCAGCAGCCGCAGGGCGATGTACATGCCGATCTTGGCGCGCCCGCCGGTCAGCAGGGCGTTGCGGCCGGTCAGGTCCGTGCGCGCGTCGCGCTTGCTGTGGTTGAAGGCGGCGCAGGCCGGGCAGAGGTTGTGGTAGAAGGCGTCCACCTCGACGAACCGCTTGCGGCACGTGTAGCAGGACCGCGCGCGCAGCAGCGTGCCCGCCGTGGCGCCCGCGGCGTTCGACACCAGGGGCAGGCCCTGCGTCTCGTCGTCGATGCGGTCCGGCGACCCGGTGGCGGTCAGCGCCGTCACCGCACGGTCGTTGGCCGTGATGGCGGCACGGCGCTCCGTCTTCCGGAACTTCTTCGCGGCCTTGAAGATCTTCGCGGTGGCCCGGCGGACGCGCACCGCGTCGTCGTGCTCCGCGGGCAGGTCCTCGACCTGGGCAAGCACGCGCAGGCAGACTTCCAGCTCTGCGGGGTCGATCGAGGTCATGAGCAGGCATTTTACGGGTTGAGGGGTGGTGGTCCGGTGACCGGGCCCGAACTGCTGGTGCTGTGGGACATCGACAACACGCTGATCTCGGCGCGCGGCTTCGGCAAGCTGATGTACCGCCAGGCCTTCCTGGACGCGTTCGGCAGGGAGCTCGACGGCCCCGTCGACCTCGGCGGACGCACCGAGCTGGACATCATCGCGGAGATCTTGCGTCAGCACGGCATCGAGCACACGGACGAGGCCTCGCAGCTGCTGGCCAACGCACTCGCGAACTCGTTCGAGAACCGGCGCGCGGACCTGCCGGGCCACGCCGAGGTGCTGCCGGGCGCGCTGCGGGCGCTGGAGGCGTTCGCGGACGACCCGCGCGTGCACCAGGGCGTGCTGACCGCCAACCTGCAGAGCGTCGCGAGGATCAAGCTGGAGGAGTTCGGGCTCGCGCACCTCGTCGACTGGGACGTGAGCGCGTTCGGCGACGACCACGCGGACCGCGCCGAGCTGGTGAGGTTCGCGCGGGAACGCGCGCGGCACATCCGGGTGTTCACACATGACGAGGTCGTGCTCATCGGTGACACCCCGCACGACGTCCACGCGGCGGTGACGGCGGGTGTGCGGCTTGTGGCCGTCGCCACAGGGCGCAGCAGCAAGGAGGACCTCCGCGCGGCCGGGGCGGAGATCGTCCTCGACGACCTGAGCGACCTCGGCGAGCTGACCAGGCAGGTGTGGAAGACCGCCGCGCAGGGAAACCGCACGGCATGAACCCCGAAGCACCCGACGCGGACGTCCAGGAGCAGCAGCGGGAAGTCGTCCCGCTCGAGCCATCTGAGACGCAGCAGACACCGCACGAGACTCCGCTGGAAGCTAACGAGGCGGACGCCTTCGAGCAGCGCCAGGAAGTCCCTGTGGACGATGAGGACAGGGCCTGAACGGCTCTGGTCTGCGATCGATCACGGCGTTATGGTGCGCGGCATGCCCACAGCAGGCGGCCCGACAGTCAAACGGCTGTCCCAGCCGGACGCCGACATCAAACCCAAGGCCCTCGGCTTGCCCCGAGGGCGGACGGTGATCTCGGTCTTCGGCTCCACAGAAGACATCGAGACGGATCTCGCCGCGAAGTTGTTGCCGGTGCTCAGATCCGTCGTGGTGACCGCGGCGCGCAACGGCGCGGTGTTCGTCACCGAAGGCACCGACAGAGGCGTTGTCCACTTGCTGGGCATGGCTTTGCAGGCGTGCGAGCAACGCTGGCCCGTCGTCGTCGGTGTCGCGCCGAGCAGCAAGGTGCACGACCTCACCGAAACCTCCACCAACGGTCAGATCGCGCTGGAGCCCAACCACAGCGTCGCCGTCATCGTGCCGGGTTCGGAGTGGACGGACGCGACGCCGGTGCTGTTCCGCACGATCGACGCCGTCCGGCACAAGAAGCCCGTGGTCGCTCTCGTCGTCGGAGGCGAGAACGAGAAAGAGGTGATCGACCACCTCAGCGGTGACAACCCGCTGCTCGTGCTCGCCGGAACCGGTGGCCTCGCGGACCGCATCGCGACGGGCGCCCTCACCGGCGACCTCGCGGTGCTCGTGCGCAGCGGCAAGATCTTCATCGTCCACGTCGACGAAGGTGCCGGCAAGGCCGTCACCGCCCTGGAACGGTTGCTGGGCAAGGAAAAGCCCGTCAAACCGCCGAAGATCTGGCCCAAGGTCCGTTATCGGGCACCGGAACCGCGCCCGCTCGTCGACCCCGGTTTCGTCGTCGCGTACCCGGCGCTCGCCGACGCCATCCACGACGCCAACCAGGTCGTCGCGCCGGCGTTCCACGAGCTCGACGCGCAGGCCGACGTCGAGCAGAACCGCTATCGGCTCACGGCGGTGCTGGCGATCGCGGGCGGGCTCACGACGACGGTGTTCGGCGCGCTGCAGACGTGGCTCAAGGACACGCCGTGGCCCGGTGTGCTCGTCGTGGCGGGCGGTGCGTTCGCGGCCGCCATCACGATCGTGGCGCGCAAGCGGGAGTCGCTCGACAAGTACCTCACCGCGCGGTCCCGCGCGGAACGCCTGCGGGCGCTGTACTTCGCCCACCTCGCCGCTCCTGCACCGGCTACGGAAGAGGAGCGGCAGGACAAGGTGGCCGATCTGGAAGCCGCGGTCAGCGACCGCAAGCACGAGGTGGTCAGGACATGACAGCGCCGACCGATCAGCGCCAAGCTCAGTTCGTCGAAGCCTATCTTCGGCACCGCTTCCAGGACCGGCTCGACCACTTCGAACGCGGCCGCAAGCGGTACTCCAGTGCTCGCACGTGGACGGTCGCGATCGCGGCCGCCCTCTTCATCGCCGCAGCGGCCGCCGCGGCCGTGGGGATGGCGGACGGGCCGCGCAGGGCCATGTGGGGTTTCGCGGCAACGACTTTGGCCGCTCTGGGTACCGCGGTGTCGCTCTACGAGGCCACGTTCGGGTTCCGTCGCCTGGCGCGGGAGAGCGCCACCACTTCCGTTGCGCTGCAACGGCTCGCGGTGGACGGTCCCACGCCGGACGATGTGGACGACGAACGGCTTGTCGCATTTGTGACCGAAGTGGAGTCGGTGCTGAGGTACGGCCGATAAAGCAGGGAAAAGCGCATTCCGGGTTTATACTCTGCGTGGGTGGTCGATTACGGAAAGCATCAGCACTGGTGTTTCCCGGGTCCCGTTGTCATGATGACCACATCCCCCGATGCGGAAGCAGGCACGACATGACTTGGGCGCGTCCCGCGATCGCCGAGCCCGAAACCGGCACCTTCGCCGAGGCCAAGGCTCTGGAAAAGGAGCACAGCACGATTCAGAACAGCAAGGCGGCACGTACCGTGGCCTGTCACGCCACGGACGCGCTCGACTGCGCTGACCTGCTCGAGATGCTGGGCCTCAACGCTGCGGAGGGCAAGGCGCGGGTGTAACCCCGCGACTGGATCCACCACTCGGCCACCAGCAGGTTCACCACGAACGACAGCCAGTTCGCGGTGGCGAAGACGAGCAGCCCGTCCCCGTCGGGCTGCAGTGCGCCGAGCAGCAGGCCCCACAGCCGGCCGGTCACGGCGGCGCTGGTGAGAGCGAAACCGCGGATCATCCAGATCCGGTGTTCGCCGAACCGGCGCTGCCGTGCGGTCCGCAAGCCATGGACGGCGCTGATGAACCACAGCGCCGACAGCACCGTCAGCGGCCCTGACGACGCCAGCCCGTACAGCGACAGCTGGGCGCACACCAGGCCGAGCAGAGACGACGGCAGCACCGCCCCGAAGTAGACGCGGCCCATCACCCGATGCACGCGCGGATGCCGCGCGCGCAGGCCGGGCCAGAACTGCGATACACCCGCGAGGATCGCGGCCGTTCCGGTGAAGATGTGCGCGACGAGCAGGCCGTAATGAACCGGGCCGTGCAGATCCGGCCGCGCCTGACTCATGTCCAGCGTCACGTACGCGCTCGCGGCGAAGATCGTTATCGCCACGCAGACCACTCCGGACACCGCCAACCAGGCGACGTACCCCCAAGAAGTTTTCATGCTTCAAGGCTGTCAACGACTTCACCCGGATGCGCTGGGGTGCGCCCCCGAGCGAGCGGTGGGGTGCGCCCTACTGGGATGATGGGCTCATGCGGACGGTGGAGATCTCCGAAGAGCCGATCAGGCTAGGGCAGTTCCTCAAGCTGGCTCAGCTCGCCGAGGACGGCGCGCACGCCAAGGAACTCATCGAGGACGGAGAGGTCCACGTCAACGGCTCTGTGGAGCTGCGGCGCGGAGCACAACTGCGCGACGGCGACGTCGTGGTCGTCGAGCATGACGAGGTGCGCATTTCTGTTCGACAGTAGGCATTACTCCGTTCAGCGGTAAGAGCATGCACAATCACAGTCGATCGGACTAGGGTCCGAAGACCTGTTCTGAACCATTCTCGCGCGCCATACGTAACCTTAATGTCCCTTGTGGACATCAGGAATCGTCTTGCGAGGCCAAGGTTTTCAGACGGTGAGACGCGCGTCACGTCCGGTATTCGGTCATCGGGGAAACTTTTTTCCGGGGCCTGTAACGCGGATGCCACAACTGGCGAATCACCGGTTGCGAGCTTCGGCAGCCGAGCCTGAATGCGGCGTTACCGAAGATCGAAGGTTGAAGGTCCTCGGGGTGACCTGCGTAGGTACACGTCCGGAATCGCCGCTGAGCCGGGGAGTCAGAACGATGAGTGAGCAGGTCCGCGCTGCCCGTGACGTCGACGGTCTGCGCTCCACGCTCAACCCGCTGTCTGAACACAGACAGACTCACCCACCCGTAGCCCGTTGGGAAAGCCGCTACCGCTACGCCGTGATCACGGCTGACGTGCTGACGATCGCCCTGGTCGTCATCGCCGTCGGCGCGATCATGGACATGCGGCACGCTGCCTTTGGCCCGCTTTCCCTTGCACTGCTGGACGTACTCACAGTAGTTGCCGTGGTCGGCTCTCTCGCGATCAACCGCGTGTGGACGTCGACCGTTCTCGGCCAGGGAGCCGAGGAGTTCCGAAGACTTGGCCGGGGTTTGTTCGGTGCCGTCGTGGCGCTCGGTCTTGGAGCGCTCGCCGTCGACATCCCCGGCGCCCGCCTGTGGGTCTTCGTAGTGGTTCCCGCGATCGCCCTGGTCGCGTTCCCGATGCGTTACCTCCTGCGCCGCCCTCTGCACCGCGGCCGCAGTGAAGGGCGCTTCCTGCTGTCCGTCCTCGCCGCCGGCAACCTGGACACCGTCGAGGACCTCATCCACCGCACCAAGCGCGTCGCCCACCTCGGCTGGCGCGTGGACGCGGTCTGCACCATCGACGGTCGCGGCCGCTCCGGCACCGAGGTCGACGGCGTGCCCGTCGTCGGCCAGCTGCGCGAGCTCGCCGAGCACGTCCGCCGCGGCGGCTACCGCATCGTCGCCGTCACACCCGACGCCTACTGGACGCCTCGCCGGCTGCAGCAGCTCGCCTGGGCGCTGGAGGGTTCCGGTGCCGAGATGGTCGTGTCGCCCGGCCTGATGGAGGTCGCGGCCGCGTCTGCACATGAGCGCCGTGCTCGGCATGCCGCTGCTGCGGGTGAGCGAACCGGCACTGAGCGGCTTCCGCCGTCTGGTCAAGGACGTCGTCGACCGCGTCGGCGCATTCCTGTTGCTGATCCTATTGGCGCCGTTGATGTTCGCTGTCGCCGCCTTCGTGATGATCGACAGCCGTGGTCCCGTGTTCTACCGCCAGAAGCGGGTCGGCAAGAGCGGCGTGCCGTTCACGATCATCAAGTTCCGCACCATGGTCACGAACGCCGACGTGCTGCGCGCCAGGCTGGCCGCCGTCAACGAGGGCCACGGTCTGCTGTTCAAGATGAAGAAGGACCCGCGCATCACCAGGGTCGGCACGTTCCTGCGCCGCTACTCGATCGACGAGCTGCCGCAGCTGTTCAACGTCCTCGCGGGCAGCATGTCGCTCGTCGGTCCACGCCCGCCGTTGCCGGAGGAGACCGCGAAGTACTCCTCGGACGTGCGGCGCCGCCTGCTCGTGAAGCCGGGGTTGACGGGTCTGTGGCAGGTGAGCGGACGCAGCGACCTGTCGTGGGAGGAGTCGATCCGCCTCGATCTGCGCTACGTCGAGGACTGGTCGCTCGCGCTCGACGCCGTGATCTTGTGGAAGACCTTCCGTGCCGTCTTCGGCGGTCAGGGGGCCTACTGATGGAGAAATCTCCTGTGATTGGCATTGCTGTCATCGGTGCCGGGTACTGGGGGCCGAACCTCGTTCGCAACGCCCAGGCGACGCCCTCGCTGCGCCTGCGCTACCTGTGCGACCTCGACGTCGACAAGGCCCGGCGCGTGCTGGGGGAGTACTCGACCGTGCGCGCCACGGCGTCGCTGGACGAGGTGCTCGCCGACCCCGAGGTGCACGCGGTCGCGATCGCGACGCCCGCGGCCACGCACCTGCCCGTCGCGCTGGCGGCGTTGGAGGCCGGCAAGCACGTCCTGGTGGAGAAGCCGCTCGCGGCCACCTTCGAGGACGGCCTGAAGCTCGTCGAGGCCGCGGAAGAACGCGGTCTCACGCTGATGCTGGACCACACGTTCGCGTACACGTCGGCCGTGCAGCACCTCCGCGAGATCATTCGCGGCGGCGAGATCGGTGACATCCAGTACATCGACTCGGTGCGCATCAACCTCGGCCTGGTCCAGCCGGACGTGGACGTGCTGTGGGACCTCGCCCCGCACGACCTGTCGATTTTCGAGGCGATCCTGCCCGACGACGTCACGCCCGTGGAGGTCGCGGCGCACGGCTCGGACCCGATCGGAGCCGGTGTCGCGTGCGTCGGTCACCTGACGGTCCGGCTGTCCAACGGCGCGATCACGCACGTGCACGTGAACTGGCTGTCGCCGACCAAGATCCGCACGATGGTCATTGGCGGTTCGCAGCGCACGGTGGTGTGGGACGACAACAACCCGGCGCAGCGACTGTCCATTTACGACCGCGGCGTCGACCGTTCCGAGGAACAGCAGAAGATCTCCTACCGCACCGGCGACATGGTCGCGCCGGCGCTGGTGGAGCGCGAGGCACTGCGCACGATGATGGCCGAGTTCGCCGCGTCCATCACCGAGAAGCGCCCGCCACTGACCGACGGCCGCGCGGGTCTGCGCGTGCTGGCCGTGCTGGAGGCGGCGTCGGAGTCGCTGCGCACCGGCGGAGTTTTCGTTCCCGTTCAACAAGTGGAAAGCAGGGTTTCTTGATGTCGGCCCAGCAGGATCTGGCCCAGCAGGATCTGGCCCAGCAGGATCTGGCCCAGCCCATCGCCGGTCAGCGCGCGCTCGTCACGGGCGGCGCGGGCACGATCGGGTCGTCGGTGGTGGACCAGCTCGTCGAGGCCGGCGCGGCGGAGGTCGTCGTGCTGGACAACTTCGTGCGCGGCCGCCGGGAGAACCTGGCCCAGGCGCTCGAGTCCGGCGTCGTCAAGATCGTCGAAGGCGACATCAACGACAAGGCCCTGGCCGGCGAGCTGACCGCGGGCAAGGACCTCGTCTTCCACCTCGCCGCCATCCGCATCACCCAGTGCGCCGAGGAACCGCGTCTGGCGCTGGAGTGCCTCGTCGACGGCACGTTCACGATCCTGGAGGCCGCCGCGGCCGCCGGTGTGAAGAAGGTCGTCGCGTCGTCCTCGGCGTCGGTGTACGGGCTCGCGGAGTCGTTCCCGACCAACGAGCGGCACCACCCGTACAACAACGACACCTTCTACGGCGCCGCGAAGGCGTTCAACGAAGGCACGCTGCGCAGCTTCAAGGCCATGTACGACCTCGACTACGTGGCGCTGCGCTACTTCAACGTGTACGGCCCGCGGATGGACGTCCACGGCCTGTACACCGAGGTGCTCATCCGCTGGATGGAGCGCATCGCCGACGGCAAGTCGCCGCTGATCTTCGGTGACGGGGCGCAGACGATGGACTTCGTGCACGTGCACGACATCGCCCGCGCGAACATCCTCGCCGCCAAGGCGCCGGTGACGGACGCGGTGTACAACATCGCGTCCTCCAAGGAGACCTCGCTCAAGGAGCTCGCCCTCGCGTTGCTTGCCGCGATGGACTCCGACCTGCCGCTGGAGCACGGCCCGGAGCGCAAGGTGAACGGCGTGACGCGCCGGCTCGCCGACATCAGCGCCGCTGCCACCGACCTTGGGTGGAAGCCCGAGATCGAGATGGACGGCGGCCTGCGCGACCTCGTCGCGTGGTGGCGCTCCGAGAAGCAGGACGCGTAACCCGCACGTCAGTTGGGACGTCTGCAAGTACTACCAACTCGCTGTTGGTGGTACTTGCAGACACCAGAACCGCTAACGAGAAGGTAGAGCTGTGATTCCGGTTATGCGGCCGTTGCTCGGTGAGGAAGAGGCGCTCGCCGCCGCCGAGGCCGTGCGGTCCGGGTGGGTGGCGCAAGGGCCGAGGGTTCGCCAGTTCGAGGAGGCGTTCGCCGCGTCCGTCGGCGCTGGGCACGGTGTCGCCGTGTCCTCCTGCACCACGGGCCTGCACCTCGCCGTGCACCTGCTCGGCGTCGGTCCCGGCGACGAGGTCGTCGTGCCGTCGCTGTCGTTCATCGCGACCGCGAACGCCGTGCGCTACACCGGCGCGACACCGGTGTTCGCCGACGTCGACGCGAAGACGGGCAACCTGACAGCGTCCACAGTGGAACCGGTCCTCACCGCCAGGACGCGTGCGGTGATGGTCGTGCACCAGGCCGGCGTGCCCGCGGACGTCGACGCGCTCAAGGCGTTGTGCGAGCCGCGCGGCATCTCGGTGATCGAGGACGCGGCCTGCGCGGCGGGCTCCACCTACAAGGGCAAGCCGGTCGGCACCAACGCGCTGCTGGCGGCCTGGTCGTTCCACCCGCGCAAGCTCCTCACCACCGGTGAGGGCGGCATGGTCACCACGGACGACGCGGACTGGGCCGTTCGGCTCAAGCGGTTGCGGGAACACGGGATGAGCGTGTCCGCGGCGGACCGCCACAACGGCGGTGCCGCGGTCATCGAGCAGTACCTGGAGACCGCGTTCAACTACCGGATGACCGACATCCAGGCAGCCGTCGGCCTGGTCCAGTTGTCCAAACTGGACGCGATCATCGCCCGTCGCCGTGAGCTGGCCGCCCGCTACCACGAGTTGCTCGCTCAGATCGATGTGGACAGTGCTTCCCCGATCACCGCGGTTCGTGACCCTGAGTACGGCACGACGAACTACCAGTCGTTCTGGGTCTGGCTGCCCGAGGGCGCGCCGGATCGCCAGGAAGTCCTTGCGGGCCTTGCCGAACGTGGAGTGTCGGCACGGCGCGGAATCATGGCGTCACACCTCGAACCCGCCTACGAGGGTCACCCCAGCGCCCCGCTGCCGGTGACGGAGGCGTTCACCGCCAGGACGCTGATTCTCCCGCTCTTCCACGACATGACCGCGCACGACCAGGACACCGTCGTGTCAGCGTTGTCGGCAACTCTCCACGCACCCCATCTGACCCTACGTGGTTGAAAGATAAAGATTCAGCTTGAACCGGAACATTTTTGTGTTGGCACGTAACAGCTTCCATCAAAACGCCGACGTTCGGAGTAGCAGCCCTGTGCTGTCCAGCGTAGTGCGCGGATCACACACGGTAACTCCGTCCGAGAGGTGAAAACCCATGGTGGCTCAGCAGTCGCGTCTCGTGCGGGTGCTTGTGATCACGGCATTGGTCGCTTCCACGATGTTCGTGCTCGGGGTCTTCAACGCGCCCAACGCCAACGCCGCTCCCTGTGACTTCCCGGTCACCAACAAGGTCGCGTGCGAGAACACGCAGCCCGGTGCCGACAACTGGCAGGCCCAGTACCGCGACGACGCGATCCTCGGCTACACCACCGACATCAGCTACAACGTCGGCCAGACCGTCAGCTTCAAGATGCTGACGTCCGCGTCGTCGTACAAGCTCGACATCTACCGGCTCGGTTGGTACGGCGGCAAGGGCGCGCGGTACATGGGCACGGTCAACCGGAACACGCCGCAGAACCAGCCACCATGTCTGCGGGACGGGCCGACCGCGCTCATCGACTGCGGCAACTGGGCAGTCTCGGTGACCTGGAACATCCCGTCGACGGCGGTCTCCGGCATCTACTACGCGCGCCTGACGCGCAACGACACCGGCGTGCAGAACGAGATCGTGTTCGTCGTCCGCGACGACGCGTCCACGTCGAAGGTCTTCTTCCAGACCTCCGACGCCACCTGGGTCGCGTACAACCGCTACGGCGGCAACAGCCTCTACTTCGGTGACGGCCCCGGCCAGGGCGGTTCGTCGTACAAGGTCAGCTACAACCGCCCGTACACCGGCGGTGACGGCGACGAGAACTTCATCTTCAACGCCGAGTACCCGATGCTGAGATTCCTGGAGCGCAACGGGTACGACCTCAGTTACACCACCGATGTGGACTCGGCGCGGCGCGGGAACCTGATCAAGAACCACAAGGTGTTCATGGCCGTCGGCCACGACGAGTACTGGTCGAACGAGCAGATGGCGAACGTCATGGCCGCTCGTGACGCCGGCGTGCACATGGCGTTCCTGACCGGCAACGAGATCTTCTGGAAGACCCGCTACGAGAAGAGCATCGACTCCTCCCAGACCGACTGGCGCACCGTGGCGTGCTTCAAGGAGACCAAGGGCACCCAGAACGACGGCCTGAACGACTGGACCGGCACGTGGCGCGACCCGCGCTACAGCCCGCCACAGGACGGCGGAAGACCGGAGAACGCGTTGCTGGGCAACATGTTCACCGTCAACGGCCGGCGTGACGACGCGCTGCAGGTACCGGCCGCGTACGGCAAGATGCGGCTCTGGCGCAACACCGACCTGCAGAACATGACCTCCGGCACCACGTACACGTTCGAGCCCGGCACGCTGGGCTACGAGTGGAACACCGTGTACGACAACGGCCACCAGCCCGCCGGCGTGGCCCAGATGTCGCGCACCACGGTCAACCTCGACGGCTACTACGGGCTGAAGAACTACGGCGACGAGTACGGCTCTGGCCCCGAGACGCACGCGATCACGTACTACCGGGCACCTTCCGGCGCGCTGGTGTTCGGCGCGGGCACGGTGCAGTGGGCGTGGGGCGTCGACGACGAACACGCGTTCCTCACCAACACGCCGACCTCGGACAAGCGGATCAAGCAGGCGACCGTCAACTTCCTCGCGGACATGGGCGTGCAGCCCTACCAGCTGTGGGGAGCGGACCAGCTCGTCATCTCCGGCGCCATCAACGACAACGCGGCACCCGGCGTGCAGATCACGAACCTGCCGTCGCAGTCCACGGTCGGCCAGCCCTACACGTTCAGCGGCACGGTGATCGACGCGTCCGGCCGCGTGGCGGGCGTCGAGGTCTCCACCGACGGCGGCACCCGCTGGCACTACGCCACCTGGCAGGCCGGTCAGACGACGTGGAGCTACACCTACACGCCGTCGCAGTCCGGTGCCGCGGCACTGCGCGTCCGCGCCGTCGACGACTCGCTGAACCTGTCCACGCCGGTGCAGGCGTCACCGAACGTCGGCGCCCGCACCTGCCCGTGCGGCATGTTCTCCGGCCAGGAGGTCCCGAAGATCACCTCCGCAGACGACAGCTCGCAGCTGGAGCTCGGCGTGAAGTTCCGCGCCGCCAGCAGCGGCTACGTCCGCGGCGTGAAGTTCTACAAGGGCACCGGCAACACCGGCACGCACACCGGTTCGCTGTGGTCGGCCAACGGTGACCTGCTCGCCACCGGCACGTTCGCCAACGAGTCGCCCACGGGCTGGCAGACACTGCTCTTCCCGTCGCCGATCGCGGTGACCGGCAACACGACCTACGTGGTCTCGTACTTCACGCCGACCGGCCACTTCGCGTACGACACCGGCGGGTTCTTCAACCAGCAGGCGTACATGGAACCGGTCACCGGCCTGAAGTCCGGTGTGGACGGACCGAACGGCGTGTTCCGCTTCGGCGCCGGCTTCCCGAACAACACGTTCGACCACACGAACTACTGGGTCGACGTGGTGTGGGCGCCGGACCCCGGTCCCGACACCCGCGCCCCGGTCCAGACCGCGATGTCCCCGGTGTCCAACGCCGGTTCGGTCGCGCTGAACACCACCGTGTCCGGCACGTTCGACGAGAACGTCACGCTGAACTCCGCCCAGGTCACGGTGACCGGCCCGGCCGGTGCGGTGACCGGCACGAAGTCGCTGTCGGCTGACGCCCGCACGGTGACGTTCACGCCGTCCGCACCGCTGGCGGCCGCCACGTCCTACACGGTCACGATGAAGGCCGCGGACGCGTCGAACAACCTGTCCTCGCAGGCGAACTGGACGTTCACGACCGGCTCGCCCCGCCCGGCGGCCTGCCCGTGCACGATCTGGGACGACTTCGCGGGACCCGCCGTGATCGACGCCGGTGACACGAACCAGGTCGAGGTCGGCACCAAGGTCCGCTTCGACGGCAAGGGCGAGGTGCTCGGCGTCCGGTTCTACAAGGGCACCGGCAACACCGGCACGCACACCGGCTCGCTGTGGACCTCCACGGGTCTGCTGCTCGCGACCGGAACGTTCACCGCCGAGACCACGTCCGGCTGGCAGAAGCTGATGTTCAACTCGCCGGTGCAGGTGCAGGCGAACACGACCTACGTCGTGTCGTACTACGCCCCGAACGGCCGTTACTCGGTCAGCTCCGGCTACTTCAACGGCCAGGGCGCGGACTACCAGTCGCTGCACGCCCTGCCGAACGGCGTGGACGGCGGCAACGGCGTCTACCGCTACGGCAGTGGCGGCGGGTTCCCGAACTCGTCGTACAACGCCACGAACTACTGGGTCGACGTCATCTACCGCAACGGCCTCAACGGCGACACCACGCCGCCGTCGCTGACGAACCGCACGCCGGCCGTCGACGCGACGAACGTGGGCCTGCAGAGCACGCTGACGGCGACGTTCAACGAGCCCGTCGACCCGGCGTCGGCGCAGATCTGGCTGACGGACCCGAAGGGCGGCAAGCTCTCCGGCTCGGTGTCGTTGTCCGGTGACCAGAAGACGGTCACGTGGACGCCGTCCGGCAAGCTCGTCCCCGGCACGCGGTACCAGGCGCGCGTGGGCATCGCGGACGTCAACGGCATCGCGATGCCGACGCCCGCGGAGTGGGGCTTCACGACCACGACAACGCCGACCTGTCCGTGTTCGCTGTTCAGCACGGCGACCGTGCCGACGGTGACGTCGGCCGATGACGGCGGCGCGTACGAGCTGGGCGTGCGGTTCAGCCCGACCCAGTCGGGCCAGATCACCGGTGTCCGCTTCTACAAGGGCGCGGGCAACACCGGCACGCACACGGGCTCGCTGTGGAGCGCCTCCGGTCAGAGGCTCGCGACCGGCACGTTCTCCGCGGAGACCGCGACCGGCTGGCAGACGCTGACGTTCGCGCAACCGGTGATCGTCAGCGCCGGGCAGACCTACACCGCGTCGTACACGACCACCACCGGCCACTACGCGGTGAACGGCGGGTACTTCTCGACGGGTCCGGTGAACTCGGGACCGCTGATGGCACCGCAGGAGCAGAACGGCGTGTTCGCGCCGGGCTCCGGGTTCCCGACGATGACGTACGGCTCTGGCAACTACTGGGTCGACGTCGTCTACCAGCCCAACGCGGACAACGACGCCCCGGTGCACCAGTCGCACACGCCGCTGTCCGGGGCGTCCGAAGTGGACCTGACGTCGGCGGTCACCGCATCGTTCAACGAGGCGGTCGACCTGAGTGATGCGCAGTTCACGGTCAGCGATCCCGGTGGCGCTCGCATCGCCGGAACGCTGGCGTTGTCGCCGGACGGCAGGATGGTCACGTTCACGCCTGCCGCGAGGCTCGCGGCGTCCACCGTGTACTCGGTGTCCGTGAAGGTCGCGGACACGTTCGGCAACATGATGGCGAACCCGGTCACGTGGTCGTTCACGTCGGCGACGACGCAGACCTGTCCGTGCTCGCTGTTCAGCGCGGCGACCGTGCCGACGGTGACTTCGGCTGATGACACCAGCGCGTACGAGCTGGGCGTGAAGTTCACCTCCACGGCCAACGGCCAGATCACCGGCGTGAAGTTCTACAAGGGCGCCGGCAACACCGGTACCCACACAGGGTCGCTCTGGTCCGCGGACGGCACCCGTCTGGCAACCGGCACGTTCTCGAACGAGACCGAGTCGGGCTGGCAGACGCTGACGTTCTCGTCGCCGGTGTCGATCACGGCCGGGACCACGTACGTGGCCTCGTACACGACCACCACGGGTCACTACGCGGTGAACGCCGGCTACTTCGGCACGGTGACCTCATCGCCGCTGAGCGCCGCACCGTCGGCCGGTGTGTTCACCTCCGGGTCCGGGTTCCCGACCTCGACCTACAACGGTGGCAACTACTGGGTGGACGTGGTGTTCCAGTGACGGTTCGGCCGTTGCTGCTCATCGGGGCAGGCGGACTCGCTCGCGAGGTGATCGCGACGGTCCGCCTCCTCCCGGACGTCTGGCGGCTCGCTGGTGCGCTGGACGACTCCACCGCCCTGCACGGCACCCTGATCGACGGGGTGCCCGTGCTGGGCGGGCTCGACCAGATCGGTGAACATCCGGACGCGGCCGTCGTTTGTTGCGTTGCGAACGCGCGGCGGCCGCTGTCCCGCCTTTCGCTTGCTGTGCGTCTCGGGCTGCCGGACGAGCGATGGGCGACCGTCGTGCATCCGTCGGCCGTCACGTCCGGTGCCTCGTTGGGTGTGGGCACCGTTGTGCTGGCGGGTGTCGTGATCACGACCCCGCTTTCTGTCGGCCGGCACGTGGTGGCGATGCCCCACGTGCTGATCACCCACGACGACGTCGTTTCGGACGGCGTGACGTTCGCCGGCCGTGCGTCGCTCGGCGGGAGTGTTTTCGTGGGGGAGTCCGCGTACCTGGGCCAGGGCTCGATGGTGCGCGAGGGGTGCAAGATCGGCGCCGGTGCCGTGGTGGGCATGGGAGCCGTTGTCCTGCAGGACGTTCCGGCAGGAGAGACGTGGGCCGGCGTGCCGGCCCGCCCGTTGCGTGGGGAGAGCGCGTGATCGAGATTCCGCTGGTGGACCTGCGTGCCCAGCACGAGCAGGTGGCCGACGAGGTGGCCGACGGCTGGGCAGAGGTGCTCAAGACGACAGCCTTCATCAACGGTCCGCAGGTCGCCAGGTTCGAGTCGGAATTCGCTGCCTACCAAGAGGTTCCGCACGCCATCGGTGTCGGCAACGGCACCGACGCGATCGAGCTCGCGCTGCGTGCACTGGGCGTCGGCCACGGTGACGAGGTCGTCCTGCCCGCCAACACGTTCATCGCCACCGCCGAGGCGGTCGCCCGTTGCGGCGCCACCCCGGTGCTCGTGGACTGCGTCGACGACACACTGCTGATCGACGTCTCCGCCGTTTCCTCGGTGGTCACCTCCCGCACCAAGGCCGTCGTGCCGGTGCACTTGTACGGCCAGGCCGCGCCGGTCGAGCTGCTGCACGGTCTGCCGGTCGTCGAGGACGCCGCACAGGCCCAGGGCGCTCGCCGCAACGGTGTCGCCGTCGGTGGCCTGGGCGTCGCCGCCGCCACCTCGTTCTACCCCGGCAAGAACCTCGGCGCCTACGGCGACGGCGGCGCGGTGCTCACCACTTCGGATGCCGTCGCGGAGTCCGTGCGGTTGCTGCGCGAGCACGGTTCGCCGCGCAAGTACGAGCACCCGGTGCTCGGCTTCAACAGCCGCCTCGACACGCTCCAGGCCGTGGTGCTGTCCGCGAAGCTGCGCCGGCTGGAGGGCTGGAACCAGTCCCGCCGCGCCGCCGCCCAGCGCTACACCGACATGCTGGCTTCCGCTGAGCGCGTGCGGGTTCCGGTGGTCCTCGACGGCAACCTGCCCGTCTGGCACCTGTACGTCGTGCGCGTGCCGGACCGCGACCGCGTGCTGTCCGCCCTGCACGCCGCGGGAATCGGCGCCGGCATCCACTACCCGACGCCGCTGCACAAGACCGGCGCGTTCGCTCACCTGACGGGGTCGTTCCCGGTCGCCGAGTCGTCGGCCGCGGAAATCCTGTCGCTACCGTTGTTCCCGGAGATCACCGAGTCGCAGCAGGCTCGGGTCGTCGAAGCGCTGACGGAGGCATTGCGATGAGCGGCGTGCGAGTGCACCCCCAGGGACTGTGCGAGTCCGACGACGTCGGCGAGGGCACGCGCGTGTGGGCTTTCGCGCACGTGCTGCCAGGCGCGCGCATCGGCCGTGACTGCAACATCTGCGACGGCGCGTTCGTCGAGTCGCGCGCGGTGCTGGGCGACAACGTGACGGTGAAGAACGGCACGTTGGTCTTCGACGGCGTGACGTGCGAGGACGACGTGTTCCTCGGCCCGAACGTGTTGTTCACCAACGACCTGCGGCCTCGCGCACACATCAAGAAGACCGGCAACGCCCTGGAGACCACGCTGGTGCGCCGCGGCGCAACGCTCGGCGCGGGCACGGTGGTCGTGTGCGGCACCGAGATCGGCGAGCACGCGTTCGCCGCCGCCGGCTCGGTCGTCACGCGCTCGGTGCCGGCGCACGCGTTCGTGGCGGGCAACCCGGCGGTCGTGAAGGGCTGGGTCTGCGCGTGCGGTGCGCGGCTCTCAGCCGACCACACGTGCCCCGAGTGCGGTGCCCGGCACGAGGAGACCCCGGACGGCCTGAAGGCTGTCTAACGCCTCCCGTGGAGCCGCCGTAGTCCGGGTTGCCGTAGTCCGGGTTTCCGGGGTGCGGCGGCGTCTGGCGCTGGCCATGTTCCTTGCCGCCGCCCCCCGCGTTCCGCATTTCTGCGGGTGTGAGTTGACCATGGTTTCGTGACATCTACTAGAGGGCGCCAGGCGTGGATCGGGACAAGTTTCACCTGTCTGGGTGACCTGCGCTGGGCGGCCTAGGCCCCGGCGAATCTAGGCCGGGCGACCCGCGCCGGTGGCCTACCCCGGGCGGCCTACCCCGGGCGGCCTGTGCCGGGGGCCTATGCCGGGGGCCTATGCCGGGCGACTTAGGCCGGGCGACCCGCGCCGGGCGGTCTAGGCGGTGCGCAGCAGGTTGCGTTGTGGTCTTCGTTGCGGGTCGATGAACGCGGGCGGGCGGAAGACCGGTAGTCCGCCGATCATCTGGACCTGCCAGTCCGACTGGTGGACGAGGTCGTGGTGGCGGCGGCACAGCAACACGAGGTTGCCGAGGATTGTTTCACCGCCGTCGGACCAGTAGCGGATGTGGTGGGCTTCGCAGTGTTTGGGCGGTCTGGTGCAGCCGGGGAAGGCGCATCCTGCGTCTCTGGCGACGAGCACGCGGCGCAGGCCCGCGTTGATGGTCCTGGTCTTGCGGCCGACGTCGTAGATCTGGGAGCGGCTGCCGAGCAGCACGGGGATGATGCCGCTGTCGCAGGCGATTTTGCGGACCTGGTTCATCGGGATGTGCTCACCGTTGTCGAGGCGGGCGGTGCCGATGCCCGCGCGGAGCTTGTCGTAGTCGACGGTGACGGTGAGCTGGACGCGCTCGCCACCGCAGATGCGGTACTGGTCGGCGCGCAGGGCGAGGTCGACGATCTCGCAGAACGCGTCGCCCTCCCGTTCCGGCGCGAACCTCACGTCGTCCGGTTCGGGTTTGGCCAACGGGTCGATCAACGCGTCCAGCTTCGCGCCGGTCTCCGCGTCGACGTCGGCGAACAGCTGGTACCGGCCACCCTGCCACCGGCGCCGCACCACGTTGCGCGGCTGCACCGGCTCTGGCTCCTTGGGTTCGGGGCCGTCCTGGTCGAGCCGGTAGGCGAGCTCCTTGCAGAACGCCTTGGCTGAACGGGGTTCGTGCCGCAGCGCGTACTCGACGACGTGCTCCTCGGCTGCGGCAGGCAGCGCGGCCATCGCCTCGGCAAGAACCTCAACGTGATCCTCGGACAGCGCGCCGTCCGCCATCGCCGCTGCGACTCCGGGCAGCGCGGGTTCGACCCTGGAACCGGTCGGCGTCACCGTGGGACACAAAGCCTTGGCCTGTGCGAGTTTGCGGCGCGACACCTTGGGATCCCAACGCAACGCGTGCTTGAACACCTCGACGAGATCCTTGTACCCCAACGTTTCCGCCGCACCCTGCTGATCGAGCGCGCCGACGATCTCCACGATCTGGAACTGAAGCTGTTGCAGCGCACGAACTTTCCGCTTGAGCTCGTCGAGGAGCTCAAGCGGTGAAGCAAGTCCGAGTGCTGACATGCGTCCATTGTGGCATGAACACGTGTTCGAATTCCATTCCACAATCGGGTGAAGTCGCAGGTCAGACCCCCTATGGCACCGTGCGCACAAACTCTCTCTTGTACGCAACACGCCCCTAGGGACCACCCACGCAACCGACGCCAACGCACGCAACAGCACCACGCCCCGCAACCACCTACGGACGCCAACCACAGAAACTCGGTCCGGCACACGCCCGACGGAGGAGGGCATGTGCCGGGTCGGCGAAAGGCGAAGCCGTGCCGCCCCAACGCAACCGCCGCCCGTCAACGCAACGCGACAACCGCCGCCCACCGGGTCAGCCGGCCCGCCCCTCACCAACCACCACAGACCGAGCCGCAACGACCTCCTGCTTGGCAACCCGCAGCAACGCCCCAGAAACCCCGATCAACAGGAAAGTCATCCCAGTGGCCACGCTGAAGCTCAGCGAGTCGAACGTGGCAGCACCCAGCGCCGACGTCAGCATCGCGCTGACGAGGCACACCGCGATCCCGCGCACGTTCTCGTTCTTCGACAGCGAGCGGGCCCGCAGCGCCGCGAAGATGCCGCCGATGAACAGCAGGACGTAGGCCAGCAGCCCCAGGTAGCCGTTCTCGATCATCGTCAGCAGGTACTGGTTGTCGAGGATCGTGTACTTGGACGGGAGGAACGTGCCGAATCCGCGGCCCATCCACGGGTGCTTGGCGATCTCGAACCACGCGCCGTCGTAGTCCTTGGTGCGGCCCTGGAACGACGGGTCGTCCTCGATGTTGGAGAACATCGACGTCACCGTGCCGAACAGGCCCGGTACCACGGCCGAGGCGCCGCCCAGGAACAGCGCGCCGACACCGAGCAGCGGCAGGCCGCGTTGGCGTGGGAGCAGCAGGCCGAGCACCAGGCCGGTCACGACGAGGCCGATGATGGCCGTGCGGGACAGCGACAGGATCGCCATCAGGCTCAGCAGCGACAGCGCCGTCCACCAGCGGCCGACGGGTTCGCCCCGGTCGCGGGCCTGGAACACGAAGTGCGCGGCGAACGGCACGCCCAGGACGCAGACCAGGCCGAACTCGATGGGGTGGTTCACGGTGCCCGCCGGGCGGTAGAAGATCGACCGCGACTCCAGCGCCGAGTAGCCGTTGTCCTGCACGCGCAGGCCGGGCAGCGTCACGTACGACGCGAGGTCGATGCCGAGTCCGAACTGGATCAGGCCGATGAACGCGCCGAACGTCAGGCAGCCCACCATGACCCTGAGCACGCGGCTCAGCCGTTCGCCACTGCGGACCGCGTCGCAGACGAACACCGCGAGTGCCGACATCGCCACGATCCGGATCAGCGCGGAGTCCGACACCGACAGTTCGTCGGCGGGCAGGTAGCGGCGGGTGGCGATGGCGTACGTGGTCAGGTGCAGGATCACGTACACCGCGAGGAGCGTGCGGACCGCGTTGCGGCCCTTGGCCATCGACAGATGATCCACGAGGTGGGCGGCGAACCACAGCACCGCGAGGCACAGCGCCACGAACAACGCCGGCGGCAGCGTGATCGGGACGAACGCGATGGTGAACCTGGCAGGGACGACGAGCAGAGCCAGCAGGTAGAAGATCAGCAGCGTGGCTCCGTCGGCACGCTGCTGGGTCAGTCGTCTTTGGTCGGCCATGCCGGGTTCGGCTTGGGCGCGGGGATGATGACAGTCTTCTGGTGCGCGTTCGGCACGCCCTGGCCCTGGATCGGGGGCCGTTGCGGGGGCGCGCCGTTGGCCTGCGGCTGCGGCCGGGCCGGGGGAGCGTGCGAGGGCGGCGGTGGGGAAGCGTCCTTCTCGGACGGTGGCGCGCCGGATTCCTTGCGGCGTTTGATCGTCAGCAGGATCGAGTCGGCGGCGAACGTCGAGGCGATCGTCAGCAGCAACAACACGACCGTGGCGGCGCCGACGTACCGGACCTTGCCGCCGATCTTGGCCGACGCCGTGGTCGGCTTCACCAGGATCTGCGCCGTGATGAACGTCTGCTCAGGCGCGTTGAGCGCCTTCTGCTGCGAGGCGAGCTCGGCCACGGTCTTGTCGAGCACCTTGCCGACCAGGCCCTCTGCCGCCACGGCGGAGTCGGCCTCGGTCGAGACGAACAGCAGCGGGCCGCCGACAGGGCCCGTGTTCGCGGTGTAGGTCGCCGTCGAGCCCTTGCCCGCCAGCTCCTCCGCCGTCTTCGGGTCGCCCAGGACCTGGGTCAGGATCTGCGCGGTGGTCGTGAGGCTGCCGTCGAACTGCAGCAGCGGGTTGACCTTGACCACGTCCTCGGGCTTGGTCTTCTCCGAGTAACGTCCACCGGCCGCGGGGGAGGTGAGGACCAGCACGCCGCTCGACTCGTAGCGGGTCGGCACCGTGATGTAGACGTACAGGGCGAGGACACCGGTGAGCAGCACCGCGGGCAGGGCTATGTACCACCGCCGCCGCAGCACTCGTACGGTTCCCCAGAAGTCCATCAAAATCCCCGATCCGCGGCTCGGTCTTGCGAACGCGATGTTCGTAGGGTATCGCCTGCCTGGAAAATCGGAGTTAGCTGCCAACTGTTACAGGCTGTAGCCCCTGAGCGATGAAGAAGAGGAACCCAGGAGGCAGCATGCGTGCAGGACGACTGACCGTGACCATCGCGGCCATTCTCGTGGTCGTCGGTGGGACAGCGGCTTACGTCGTCACGGCCGCCGGCGACGCGAACGAGCCGGCGGGCACCGAGCACGTGTCGCAGGCCAAGGTCGGCGATCTGCTGTTCGTCGATCTCGCCGGTGGGCAGAACCGGGTCGAGAAGCTGGCCGGCAGCGGTGCCCGCACGCCGACCGACATTGCCTGCCAGCGGTTTTACGCCGCGAGCGGCACGAGCGTGTGCCTCAAGCTGGCCGGTCCCGGCCCGTCCTACGCCGCCGAGGTCAGCCGTGACGGCAAGCCGGTCAAGTCGGTCGCGCTGCCTGGCATCCCGAGCAGGGCGAAGGTGTCTCGGTCCGGGAACGTGGTGTCGTGGACCAGTTTCGTCACTGGCGACTCGTACTCGGTGCCCGGAGGGTTCTCCACCCGCACCGGGTTCCTCGACGTGCGCACCGGGGAGACCGTCGAGTCGCTGGAGCACTTCACCGCCACTGTCGAGGGTTCCGTGCTCACCGCGCGTGACGTCAACTACTGGGGACTGACCGTCGGCTCCGACGACCGGACCTTCTACGCGACCCTCGCCAGCGGTGGCTTCACGTGGCTGGTCAAGGGCGATCTCGCCGCCAAGACGGTGACGTCGTTGCGCCGTGACGCCGAGTGCCCGTCGCTCTCGCCGGACGGCACGAAGGTCGCCTACAAGAAGCGCATCGGCCGCCTCGGACCGTGGGACCTGGCCGTGCTCGACCTCGCCAGCAACACCGAGAAGCGGCTTCCCGGCACGGCAGGCATCGACGACCAGGCGACCTGGCTGGGCGAGAACGAGCTGGCGTTCGCCGCGGTGCCCAAGGACGCCAAGCTGCCCGCGGTTCACATCGTCCCCGCTGATGGCTCGCAGCCCGCGAAGGTCCTGATCCCGGACGCCACTTCGCCGTCTCCTGTCACGTAGAGAGCTCGCGGCGGAGCACCTTCTCGAGCTCGTGTCCTGCCGCATCCCAGGAACGTCCCTCCACACTGGACGCGGCCGCGCGGGCGACCGTGTCGAAGTCCGGCGATGTGACCACTTCGGACAACGCACGCGCCAGTGAGTGCGGGGTGGGTGCCGCGTACCGGACGTGGTCGTTGTCCAGGACCACGCGGTTGAAGTGCGCGTCGTTCACCACGGGCACGCACCCGGCGGCGAGCATCTCGTGCGGCACGAGCGACACGTTGGTCATCGACAGCGACAACCCGGCGAAGCAACGGTTGTAGATGGCGTTGAGGTCGTCGGGCGTGACGAGGCCGTGGTCGACGAACTGCGGCCCCGGTTGCCCGATCTTCTCGCCGTAGACGTGGATCTTCAGGTCGGGGTGCTTCTCGGCGAACAGCTCCAGCGCGAGCAGGCCGAGCTCGAACGCGCGCCGCGGTGCTTTGCGGCGGGCGTAGAACACGATGCCGTCGCGCTGGGAGTCACCGAGCTTGTACCTGTCGGCGTCGCAGCCGAAGTCGAAGTGGTCGGCGGGCATGCCGTGCTCGTCGCGGACCTTGTCGGCGAGGAACCGGCCGGCGGTGAAGCCGTGCATGCCCATCCGGTACGTGTTCTCCGCCAGTGCGTACAGCCCGCCGGACGGGTAGAACCACGGTTCGTAGTCCTGGACCAGGTAGAACCTCTTGCCCGCGCACGGGTCGTTGAACGCCGGGTACGCGGTGATCCACGCCGTTGCGAACACCGCATGCGCGTCGGCCATCCCGTCGGTCACGTCGTGGATCGAGCCCTTGAAGAACGGGAAAGCGTCCCGCACCACCGGTTCGAGGTCGGCGACCGTGTTGCCGAACGTCTCGTACAGGTACAGCCTGCACTCGTGGCCGAGCGACTCGAGGTGCCGGATGAGCCGGAACATCGTGGTGTGGCCACCGGATCCCTTGGACGGGGGAGTGGTCACCCAGTTGATCGTGAGCTTGCCGTCCTGGCCGATCGGCGGGATCACCACGGGCTTGCGCGACTCGACGTCGGCCTTGCGGACGTCCTCCAGGCGCACGGGCATCTCTTCGCCCTCGCCGCCGAGCCTGCGGGTCGCGGCGGTGAGCAGGCGGACGCCGAGCTGCCGGGCGCCCTGCTCGCGCACGATCTTCGTGACCTGTCTCAGTCGTCTCACGGGGTGGCCTTCTTCCGCAGCACGGCAAGGACTTCGTGTCTCATCGGGAGCACCACGAGCGCGTAGGCGAGGCAGGACAGGGCGCCGCCGACGAGGATCTGCAGCACCTCGCTGTCGATCACGCTTCTGACTCCGAGCACCACGGCGACCATCAGCACGCCACCGAGGAAGGGGCGCAGCAGCCGTGTGCCCAGCGCGCCGGCGCGGACGCCGTAGGGCTTGAAGGCGATCAGGTACGCGGGCGTGATGACCACGACGGCGACGATCACGTGCGCCGCCGCGACCCCGCGGATGCCGTCGAACTTCGCGCCCAGCGCCAGCAACGGCACCAGCGCGGCCAGCCAGACCAGGTGGATCCACAGGATCGCCCGCGACCGTCCCGCGGACGCCAGGAAGTCGTAGCCGAGCTCGAGGGCGACGCGCACGGCGCCGAGCAGCACGAGCAACGCCAGTGCGGTCGCCGCGGGTGCCCAGCGTTCGCCGTAGACGACGCGGATGAGCGGCTCGGCCAGTGCGGCCAGGAGCACGCACGCGGGGACCGTGACGAGCGCCAGGAGACCGAGGGCGCGGCCGAACGACCTCTGGAACAGCTCGGGGTCCTCGCGGACCTTCGAGAACGCGGCCAGCGAGACGCTGCGCACGGGCGCCGAGAACGCCGCCACCGGCCAGCTCGCGAGGTTGAACGCCAGCAGGTAGAAGCCGAGCTGGACCGTGCCGAGCATCGCGCCGACCACGATGTAGTCGACGTTCATGACACCGAAGATCAGCAGGCTCGACCCGGCCAGCGGCAGGCCGAACGCCAGCAGTTCCTTCGCCTGGACCGGATTCCAGCCGGGGCGGAAGCGGTCCTTGGTGAGCCAGAACATGATGACCGCGGCGGAGAGGTTCTGCGCGATCCGCTGCCACGCGAGGCTCCACGCGCCGAAGCCCATGAAGGCGAGCACCACCGCGACGGCCGTTCCGCAGAGGAACGCGGCCGTGTCGGCGTAGAACTTGTGGTCCTGGCGGAAGTTGCGCTGCATCATCGCGCCAGGCACCGCGCTGGCGCCGGCGATCACCAACGCCACCGCCATGAGCTGGATGACGCCCGTTGCCTCCGGGGCGTCCATCGCGTTCGAGAACCAGGGCGCGCCCACCACGCAGATCAACGCCAGCAGCGTGCCGGACGCGAGCGACAACGTGGTGACCGTCGGTGCCATCTCGTCGACCGGGCCGTTGGTGCGGACCAGGGCGGCGCTGACACCGAGCTCGGAGACGCTCAGGACGATGTTGAGGACGACGAGCGCGACCGCGAAGACACCGAACTGCTCGGGGGCGATCAGGCGCGCAAGCAGGACGCTGATGCCTACGGCGGCGAGCCGTTGCAACAAGGAGTTGATGGCGCTCCAGCGGATCGCCGAAGAGACCTTGCTTTCGAGTTGCTGCGTGCTCACCACTCGCCCCGCCACTTCCAGCGCTGCGTGCCCGCCCACAGCTTGGCGCGCTTGTACGCGTGCGGTGCGAGGAACAGCTGGGTGCGGCTGAGGAACGACGGGCTGAACTTCTGGCGGCGCAGCAGTGCCCGGTACTCCGGCAGTTCCTCCAGCGCGGGGTACGTCTCGCGAGCGAAGTCGAGCAGCTCCTTCTCAGTGCCGTCGAGCTGGTCGCGGTCGTGCAGCCGGACCGCGCGCCACAGGGCGTCGCCCGCGATCGACTTGCGCACCAACGGCTTGAGCCTCGCGGGCAGGCCGGGGTTCTGCTCCAGCACCAGGTCGAACACGTCACGGCGCTGCTCCAGGTCGGCGAACACCGACTTGAACGTCGTGCGCATCATGGAGTTCTCGTGCACCCGGTAGTACGCGGCGGGCTTGCCGCTGACGTATCCGATGTCGGACACGGCCGCGATCCGCAGCCACATCTCCAGGTCGCCGGCGTGCGGCAGGTCGGCGCGGTAGCCGCCGACCTTCTGCTGGACCTTGGTGCGCACCACGACCTCCGGCGAGGAGATCACGTTGCGGCTGCTGCGGAAGCGGTTCTCGATCCACTCGTCACCGCGCCAGACCCTGGACCTGGTCGGCAGCTGGGTGACCTTCGGCAACGCGTTGTGGTCGCTGTAATACACGACGCGGCCGTACACCATGCCCACGTCCGGGTTCTGCTCGAAGACCCCGGCCGCGCGCTGCAGCGCTCCTGGCGCCAGCAGGTCGTCCGCGGACAGCAGCACCGTGTAGTCGGCGCTCGCCCACTCCAGCAGACCCTCGTTGTAGGTGGCGATGTGTCCCTTGTTCACCTCGTGCCTGCGGCCCTCGACGCGCTTGTCGGCGGCCATCAGCTCGGCCATCACCTCGGGTGTGTTGTCCGATGACGTGTCGTCGATCACAAGCACCCGCACGTCCACGCCGGGCTGGTCGAGAACACTGCGAACACAGGCCGGCAGGAAGTGGGCGTAGTTGTAACAGGGGATCACGACGTCCACTGTGGGAAGCGTTGGCACAACCTAGCTATCGGTATCGCCCGGCATTCGTTAGCGCCGCAACGTTTTGGGCCCATCGGGCGATGTAGGGATGACCGGAGTAAGGGGAGTCATGGACCACGTCATCCTGACGCGCTTCAACCTGCCTTCCAAGGGCGCCGAGAGTTACGTCCGGGCAAAGGAAGGATGGCTGACCGAACGCGTTGCGCTGTTCGAGCGCTACTGCCTGCCATCGGTTCTAGCGCAGACCGACAAACGGACGCGTTGGCTCATCTATTTCGACCCCGAATCACCAAAGTGGCTCAAGGACAAAATCGCGCAACACGGCGACGCGTACACGCCCGTTTACCGCGCAGAGGTTTCGCGGGACGAGCTGAGATCGGACATCCGGTCGCTGTACTCCCGCACCGGTGACGAGCTCATCACCACGAACCTGGACAACGACGACGGCCTGTCCGTGGACTTCGTGGAACGGCTCTGCGCCGCACCCCGCCCCACGACGACGGCGGCGTACTACCTGGTCAACGGCCTGATCAAGTCGCCGGGCGGCCTGTACCACCGGGCGGACAGGCACAACGCGTTCGTCTCGGTGCGGGAGAGCTGGGACGAGCCGGTGACGTGCTGGGCGCACTGGCACAACCACATGCACCTGCACTTCCCGGTCGTGGAGCTGGGTGGCGCGCCGGGCTGGCTGCAGGTCGTGCACGGAGGCAACGTCTCGAACCGCACGCGTGGCCGGCTGGTCTCGCCCGAGCCGTACAGGGCGTCGTTCGGTGCCTCGCTGGACGACGTGCCGGCGCCGGGTGCGCGGGCGGTGGCGCAGGACCGTCTGGTGGATCAGCCGATCCGGTTCGTGCGCGACTCCGGGCGGGTGGCGGCGAAGAACGCGGCCATGAAGGTGCTCGGCAGGAACGGCTTCGAGACGATCAAGCAGAAGCTGGCTGCTCGCGGTTGAGCGCGTTTCCGCTCACGAGCGCTTTTCTCGTGAGCGGAAGCAGATCTGATCTTGTTAATGATTCAACACAGCAGCCACGAAAAGCGTGACGGTGAGCGCACACAGCGCCACCGTCATGCCCGTTCCGAAGCTCGCGTACTGCAGCAGCAGTCCAAAAGCGACGGACGAAACGAGGCGTCCCAGCGCCTGGCCGGTCTGCACGACGGAAAGCCCTGACGCGCGCAGCGACTCCGGCGCGGTCTCGCTCACCTTGGCCGACAGCACACCGTCCGTGGCCGCGTAGAACAGGCCGTGCAGCAGCAGAGCGGCGATCGCGACGCCCATCCCGCCCTCCGGGATGAACAGCAGCGCGTACACGCCCAGCAGCAGCCCGTGGCCGACGAGGAACATCCGCCAGCGGCCCATCCCGTCGGCGAGCTTCCCGAGAGGCGCGGCGGCCGCGAGGAAGACGACCGCCGTGCCCAGCGGGAGCAGGGGCAGGTAGCCGAGCGAGATGTTCGTGGCCTTCTGCACCAGCACGTAGACGAACGCGTCTGACACCGTCGCGAGCCCCAGCAACCCGGCCGAGATGGTGGTCCTGCGGAACTGCCGGTCGTTGAGCAGCCCGAGCCCGGCCTTGAACGACGGCCGAGGCCCTTTCGGCTTCTTGTCGGTCGGTGTCTCCCGCACGAACGAGATCAGCACGATCAGGCCGATGACCGCGAACGCCGCGGACACCGCGAAGATGGGCCCCGGCACCATGCCGATCTGGGCGAGCAGCAGGAACGTCACCAGCGGCCCGAGCAGCGCGCCGAACGTGTCCATGCTGCGGTGCACGCCGAACGCGGCGCCGAGCCGGTCCTCGGGCGTGGCCAGCGAGATCATGGCGTCCCTGGGCGCCGTCCGGATGCCTTTGCCCGCCCGGTCCGCGGCCATCAGCGCGCCGATGCCGAACGGTGAGGCCCCGACCAGAGGGAAGAACACCTTCGTGGCGGCCGACAGTCCGTATCCGGCGGCCGCGACGGTCTTGGGCCTGCGGAACTTGTCCGACACCGCGCCGCCCACCAGCCGCAGCACCGCCGTGGCGCCCGTGTAGATGCCGTCCAGCAGGCCGAACTGCGCGTAGCCCAGCTGCAGCGTGAAGAGCAGGTAGACGGGCAGGAACGCGGTGATCATCTCCGCGGAGATGTCGGTCAGCAGGCTGACCGTGCCCAGCGCGAACACGGTGCCCGGCAACCGTTTGCGGAAGTCGGTCTTGGCCGGACGGGACGATGCGACGTACATGCGCGGCCCTACCAGGTCAAAGTCTGGTGCCACACCTCGAGCGACAGCAGCGTCCAGATGCGCGGCTGCTCGTTGCGGTCACCCGAGTCGTGGTCGTCGAGCAGCGAACGCACCGCGGCCCGGTCGAAGGTCTTGCCCACGAACGACGTGGGCCCGGTCAGCAGGTCGTACGCCATGTCCCGCAGGCCGTCGCGGAACCAGGCGTCCAGCGGCACCTTGAAGCCCGACTTCGGGCGGTCGACGATGTCGGCGGGCAGGTGCTGGCGCGCGACCTCCTTGACGACCCACTTGGTCGTGCCGCCGCGCACCTTCACGTTGCTGGGCAACGAGAACGCGAGCTCGGCGACCCGGTGGTCGAGGAACGGAGGGCGCAGCTCCAGCGACGCGGCCATCGACATGCGGTCGCCGCGCTCCAGGAGGTTGTCGGCGAGCCAGGTGTGCGAGTCGGCGTAGAGCATGCGCCGCAACGCG
>NZ_VSRL01000519.1 GCF_012184385.1 Lentzea indica | reverse complement strand
CGGCCTGCCGATGGACGCCGACCTCGTCCGGCCCCGCCCACGCCGCGGTCACCGCAGCCCGCCGCGGCCAGCAGCGCCGCCGTGGTGTGCCGGTCCGCCAGCACCAGATCGCCCTCGGCGAGGGCGGCCCCGATCCTGATCACCGCCGGGTCGGGGGTTTCCGCGACCGGGCTCTCCTTCTCGCCGGCCGCGAGTTCGCGCAGTGCCCGCAGTTGCGCGGCATCGGGCAGCGCGCCCGTTCGGGCGTCGAGGAACGCGTCCGGTTCGGTGTGGGTGCCGACCAGCACGGGAAGCACCTTCACCCCGTGTCTTCGTGCCGCCAGCCGCATGTCCCGCACCGCCGGGTCCGGCCGTTCGGACACGACCGCGACCAGAACTGCCGCGTCCGCAAGGGAATCCGGGTCGGAGGACACCCGCACGGCCAGTCCCGCGTCGAGCATCCGAGCCCTCAGCCGCGCGGTGTAGCTCCGCCCGATCTCACCGCACAGCACCACTTCCGCGCCCACGGTGGAAAGCTCGTCCAGCACGTTGCGCACCGACGGGCGCCGGTCAGGCCGCTTGTCCAGGGCACGTGCCACGAGCTCGCGGACGGTGCCCGGCACGCGGGCGAGGTCGGGGGGTGGGCTGGACGAGGGTGGTTCCCGCGCCGGGGAACGCGGTGCGGCCGGTGGCGGCGTAGTAGACCAGGCAGCCCCAGGAGAAGACGTCCGACGCGGGCGACGCTCTGCCGGTCGCCGCCGGGTCCACGAGTTCGGGCGCGATGTAGGGCAGCGTTCCGACGACGTGGTCGGTGGTGGTCAGCCGGGTGAGGTCGGACAGGTCCGCCGCGATGCCGAAGTCGATCACCATCGCCCGTTCTCCCGTCACCATCACGTTGGACGGCTTGAGATCGCGGTGAACGATCTCCAGTTCGTGGATGTCCATCAGCGCCAGCGCCGTGTCCTGCGCCAGTGCCAGCACGCGATCGCCGGACAGACCGCGGCCCGCGTCGGCGAGGACGGCGAGGCTCGTCCCGTGCACCACCTCGGTCACCACGTACGGAGGATCGAACTCCAGGTCCGCGTCCAGCACCCGCGGGACGTACGGGGACCTGATCGACATCGCGGTCCGGACCTCGCGCGTGAACCTGGCGCGGTACTTGGCGATCGCCGAGTACCCCGGGTTGATCACCTTGATCGCGACCCGCCGGTCGGTGCCGGACCAGGCGGCGAGGTACACGGCGCCCATGCCGCCCGCACCGAGCCTGCCGAGCACCCGGTACGGGCCCAGCCGACGTGGATCACCGGGACCCAGACCGGTCGCCTCGCTCATCCTTCATCCTCTTCAGGAAAGAGCCGATTGGTGGGAGCAGCGTAGGACCGAACGGCCCTGAACTGGGCCTTTGTCAACTTATTGGCCACTGGGCTCATGGCCACCACCGGTGCACGTCGCGCAGCGCGGCCGCGAGCCGTTCGGTCGCGTCCTCTCCTGCGACGGCGACGAGCCTGTTCAGTGCCGCCGCCAGTACCGCCGTGCACGTGGCGCGGCCACCACAGCGCACTGCCCGGCGGAGCAGTCCGGTGAACGCCGCGTCGTCGGACACCACCGCGTCGGCTCGCAGGATCACCGCACAGAGCAGCTTCCGGTCGCCGTACGGCGTGACGGCCAGCGCCTGGCCGAGCTGCACGGCAGTGGACAGGTGGGGGACCAGCGCTGTCAGCGCGGCGGACCGGGAGCGGTCGTCGGTGATGGCTTCCGCGCGGGCCAGCGCGGCCGGGAGGTCTTGCGGGCCAACGGAAGCGCGCTGTCGTCCCGCCCGCAGCCTGGCGGACAGGGTGGTCAGGGTCTCCCGCCAGCCGTGCGTTGCGGTGGGG
>NZ_VSRL01000518.1 GCF_012184385.1 Lentzea indica | reverse complement strand
GGCCGCACCGCGGGCGGATCCTGAACCGGATCGCGGACATCGTGCGGCCAGGGCGGACGAGCTCGTCGCGGTGGAGAGCCTCGACGTCGGCAAGCCGGTCGCGCTGTGCCGTCCGGTCGACGTGGAGACGACCGCCGAGCAGTACGAGTACTACGCGGCGCTGGCGCAGACCCTCGACGGGGCGACACGGCAGATCCCGATCCCCTCGCACGCCTACACCCGCCGCGAACCGGTCGGGGTGGTCGCGGCGATCACGCCGTTCAACTTCCCGCTGATCCTGTCGAGCTCGAAGATCGCGCCGGCGCTCGCGGCCGGCAACACGGTCGTGCACAAGCCCGCAGAGGACACGCCACTGAGCGCGTTGCTGATGGCAGAGATCTTCACCGAGGCCGGCGTGCCCGCTGGTGTGGTCAACGTGGTGACCGGGTACGGCGCCGAGATCGGCGAACACCTGCTCCGCCACCCCGGCGTGGACAAGGTGGCGTTCACCGGCTCGACGGCCGTCGGCAGGCACGCCGCGAGCATCGCGGGAGCGCAGCTCAAGCCGGTGACCATGGAACTGGGCGGCAACGCGGCGCACATCATCTTCGAAGACGCCGACCTGGAGAAGGCGATCGGCGCGGCGATCAAGGGTTTCGTCTTCAACACGGGCCAGTTCTGCATGGGCGGCCCCCGGTTGCTCGTCGCATCATCGTTGTACGACACCGTCGTCGGTGCTCTCGCCGACGCCGTGCCGCACGTCCCGCTCGGCGACCCGTTCGACCCGGCGACCGTGATCGGCCCGATGGCCGGCGAACGGCATCTGTCCAAAGTGGAGCGCTACGTCGCACAGGCGAAGGCCGACGGTGGCCGCATCGTCACGGGCGGGCAGCGGGCAGACAGGGAAGGCAGTTACTTCCCGCCCACGGTGATCGCGGACCTTCCGGACACGTCCTCCGTCGTGCGGGAGGAGATCTTCGGCCCGGTGCTGACGGTGCAGCGGTTCGACACCGAGGACGAGGCGGTCGCCATGGCCAACGGCACGTCCTACGGTCTCGCCGCCGGGCTGCAGACCCAGGACCTCGCCCGTGCTCACCGGGTGGCCGCCCGGCTGCAGGCGGGCATCGTCTGGATCAACGACTGGGCGATGCTCGACCCCGCGATCCCGTTCGGCGGCGTCAAGGACTCCGGCTACGGCCGCGAGTACGGCCCCGAGGCCCTCGCGGCCTACACCAGGACCAAGTCCGTCGTCATTTCCCTCGCCTGATCCCGCAGGAGAAACCCATGTCAACCACAACGACAGCGGCCGTCGTCGAGTCCCCCGGTGCCGGGTTCGCGCTCTCCGAGGTCACGCTGGACGACCTGCGGCCGGACGAGGTGCGCGTCCGCGTCACCGCCGCCGGTGTCTGCCACACCGACCTCGGCGTCGCCGCCGGCCATCTGCCGTTCCCGCTGCCCGGCGTGCTCGGTCACGAGGGCGCCGGGATCGTCGAGGAGACCGGCTCCGCGGTCACGAAGGTCGCCGCCGGCGACCAGGTGCTGCTGAGCTACAGCTCGTGCGGCCACTGCGGCAACTGCCGTGCCGGCCATCCCGCCTACTGCGACACCTGGCTGCCGTCGAACCTGATCGGTGGCCAGCGACCCGACGGGACGTCGCCGATCTCCCGCGGCGGCGTCCCGCTCGGCGGCCACTTCTTCGGCCAGTCGAGCTTCGCCCACCACGCCGTCGTCGACGAACGCAGCCTGGTCAAGGTGCCGGCCGACGCACCGCTCGACCTGCTCGCCCCGCTCGGCTGCGGGATCATGACCGGTGCCGGCGCGGTGTGGAACGTGCTGGCCCCGCGTCCCGGCGCCACCCTGCTCGTCACCGGGGCCGGCGCGGTCG
>NZ_VSRL01000517.1 GCF_012184385.1 Lentzea indica | reverse complement strand
CCCGGCCCCGGCATCATCCGGCGCGCGGCCCGCAACTCGCTGAGCGCCTCGGCCCACTCGTCCGCGAAGTAGGCGGTCAGACCCGCCGCTTCCCGCACCACACCGACCCGCGCCGCCTTGCTGCGCGCGTACCGGGCGTGCTCCAGCGCCAGCTCCGGATCCTCGTCGATCAGCAGCCCGGCCGCGGCCAGGTGCCGTCCGATGATCTCCGCGAGCCCCTTGGGCAGGCTGCGTAGCTCGGCCCGGATCTCCGGGTCGAGCAGGGAGAGGTCGGCCTCTTCCGGCAGCTCCGGCCGGCCGCCACGGGGCGCGGGCGCGTCGTCCCGCTCCTCGCGCGCGTCCCGGCTGTCGCTTCGCCGGCATCACGATCGTCGGAGCCGACGCCGGCAGCACGAACGCCACCCTCGTCGTCAGCGTCGCGGTCGTCCGCCTCGGCCGCGCGGACATCACTGCTGTCAGCATCGCGGTCGTCATCGGAATCGTCATCGTCACGCTCGCCGGCCTCTGCGGCACGGTCGCCGGAGGCCACCGCGTCGCTGGAGTCCTCGTCGTCCTGGACACCATCGCCGGGGAGCTCGGAGTCTTCCGCGTCGGAGGTCGTGCCACGGGACGCGGCACGGGAAGCCGCGGCGCCGTCGCCCAAGCGGTAGCCGGGGCGCTCGCCGGTCGCGGCCTTCTCGCCGCCAGCGGTCACGTCCGAGGTGTGCTCAGCGCCTGAGACCTGGGCGCCCTCGACGTCGGTGCCGTCCTGGGGCGCGGATTCCTGCTCGGCAACCCGCCCCTGGAAACGCGCCGCTCGCTCGCGGCTGCGCTCGTCGCGGCGGTCGTCACGCTGATAACCGCCGCGGTCGTCCTTGCGGTCGTTGGAACGGTCGTCCTTGCGGTCGTCCCTGCGGTATCCACCACGGTCGCTGGAGCGGTCGTCCTTCCGGTAACCGCCACGGTCGTCCTTGCGATCGTCCTTGCGGTAGCCGCCACGCTCGCTGGAGCTTCCGCCGCGGTCGTCGCGACGGTAGCTACCACGGTCGCTGGAACGGTCGTCCTTGCGGAAACCGCCACGGTCGCTGGAACCCTCACGACGCTGGTAACCACCACGGTCACCGGAGCCTTCGCTGCGGGAGCCGCCACGGTCCTCGCGCGGCTTGAAGTCACGACGGATGCGCCAGAGGCGCTCGCCACCGCGATACCCACCGCGGTCGCTCGAACCCTCGCGACGCTGGTAGCCGCCACGGTCGCTGGAGCCTTGGCCGCCGGTAACCACCACGGTCACTGGAACCCTCGCGACGCTCGTAGCCGCCACGGTCGGAACGCTCGCCAGAGCCCTCGCTCTTGCGGTAGCCCGGACGGTCACTTGAGCCGGAACGGTCGCTGCTGCCTCGGTAGCCACCGCGGTCGCTCGAACCGCTGCGGTAGCCGCCCCGGTCACTCGAGCTGCTGCGGTTGCCGGCGCGGTCGTCTCGACGGTCTCCGCTGCGGTTGCGGTCGCCGGAGCCCTCACCACGCTGGTAGCCACCGCGGTCCTCGCGCGGCTTGAAGTCGCGGCCGGCGGAGCCACCGCGGTCGTCACGCTTGCTGTTGCTTACTTTGCGATCGCCTGTTGGTCGGCCACCGTCGGAATGGCGCGGTCGGTCTCCCTGGCCACGCTGACGGTCGCCGGGACGATCCCCGAACCTTGACACCAAATCCTCCTATGGACACGCTGAAAGGGGCTTGTGAGCGAAGCACTGTAGTTGTGCCCCGCGATCACAAGCCCCTTCAGGGAAGTAAAGTTCGGCGGCGACCTACTCTCCCACACCGTAACCAGTGCAGTACCATCGGCGCAGAAGGGCTTAACTACCGGGTTCGGAATGGGACCGGGTGTTTCC
>NZ_VSRL01000516.1 GCF_012184385.1 Lentzea indica | reverse complement strand
GGGGGCGGAGCCCGCCGGCTGGGGTTTGGGGGCTCGGCCCCCAAAAAACACCTTTCGGTGCAAGCGGCGAAGGCGCGCCAGCGCCGAGCAGCCCAGCCCAAACCAAAAGGGCGCTCGCGGTCCGAAGCCTGGGGGTCGGCCTTCGCCGCGAGGCGCCGACGCCGGACCGAGGGGGGAGGTGTCCGGCGAGTCCTTTAGTCAGAAGGGCCTAATCGTCTACTCCGTTTCCGGATAGACCAATCAACCCCTCTGCCGACTAGGGTAACCCCACGGGCCTGGGATTCGCTACAACTTGCGTCAAGCCAATCCATCCGATGTTCACCTTCCGAGTGACCGGGGTCACCAGCGGGAGGTGAGTACCCCGATGGCGCCGAGAGCAACCGCGGCAGCGGTAGATGCACGCAGAACGGTTGGCCCCAATCGGACGATCCGGGCCCCCGAAGATCGCAGAACGTCCAGTTCCTCGGGCGAGATCCCGCCTTCTGGACCGACCACGAGCAGCACGTCACCGGCAGCCGGGAACTCGACATCGGCAAGTCGATCGGTGGCGCTCTCATGCAACACGAGGGTCAGTGCCGACGACGACACGCGCTGAGCGAGCTGCGTCGTCGAGACGGGTTCGTCGACGAACGGCACCCGTGCGCGGCGGGCTTGCTTCGCCGCCTCACGAACCGTGGATCGCCAGCGCCCCAGGGCTTTCGCGCCGCGCGGACCGTCCTCCCACTTCGCCACGCAGCGGGCCGCGCGCCACGGCACCACGCCGTCCACGCCGGCCTCGGTGGCCAGTTCGACGGCGAGCTCGCCGCGGTCGCCCTTCACGAGTGCCTGGGCGAGCACCACGCGTGGCGCCGGTTCGGGCTCCGCCCAGCGCTCGAGAACACGCAGCGACAGGGCATCGCGATCGACCGCCACCACGGAACAGCGCACCTGGGTGCCGGAGCCGTCGGACAGCACGAGCTCCTCGCCCACGCGCAACCGCTTCACGGTGGCGGCGTGCCGGCCTTCCGGGCCGTCCAGCAGGAAGTCCTCGCCGGAGGGCAATGCCTCGACGAGGAAGACCGGCAGGGTCACCGGTGTCCGCGCGAGGCGCGCAGGCGGGAGAACAGTCCGCCGCCGCCCTTGCCGTTGTGGGACAACGAGGGCTCGGTCTCACCGCGCATTTCAGCCAGGTCGCGCAACAACGACGCCTGCGCCGCGTCGAGCTTCGTCGGCACGACGACCTCGAGGTGCACGTGCAGGTCGCCGCGGCCGTCGACGCGGCCGGTGGAGCGCAGCTTCGGCATGCCGCGGCCGGTGAGCACCAGCTGCGTGTTGGGCTGCGTGCCGGGGTCGATCTGCAGTTCTTCCTCGCCGTCCAACGTCTTCAACGGCAGAGTGGCGCCGAGCGCGGCGGTGGTCATCGGGATCTGCACAACGCAGTGCAGGTCGGCACCGTCGCGTTCGAAGATCTCGTGCGGGTGTTCCTCGACCTCGACGTAGAGGTCGCCCGCCGGGCCGCCACCGGGGCCCACCTCGCCCTGGCCCGCGAGGCGCACGCGCATGCCCTCGGCGACGCCGGCGGGGATGTTCACGGAGATGGTGCGGCGCGAACGGACGCGGCCGTCGCCGTTGCACTGCTGGCAGGGGTCGGGAATGATCTCGCCGAAGCCGCGGCACACCGGGCACGGACGCGACGTCACGACCTGGCCGAGGAACGAGCGCTGCACCGACTGGACCTCGCCGCGGCCGTCGCACGTGTCGCAGCGGATCGGCTTGGAGTCGCCGGAAGCGCCGCCGCCGTGGCAGCGGTCGCACAGGATCGCGGTGTCGACGGTCAGCTCACGGGTGGCGCCCGCCGCGCACTCCTCCAGCGTCATGTCGAGCCCGGACG
>NZ_VSRL01000515.1 GCF_012184385.1 Lentzea indica | reverse complement strand
CGGGTCCGCGCGGTGTCGGCGATCGAGCGGCGCAGCAGGTGGACCAGGACCTCGTCCTCGCGGCCCTCCTCGCCCGCCTCGAACTCGAGCTTGCCGCGCAGCACGTCCGGCACCGACTCCAGGTCGATCGGACGGGCGATGGCCGGGGTCTCGCCGATCAGCGCGGAACGGCGAAGTGCCGACGCCGCAACGGTTTCCGCCGCCGCGACCGCGAACCGGGCCGACACGCCAGACCGCTGGTCGATCGACGACGACTCGCGAAGGTGCCGGACGAACCGGGCGATGATCTCCAGCAGGTGGTCGCCGACCTCCGCCACGAGATCGGCTTCCTGGCGGACCAGGTCGACCTCGGCGTCGATCTCCAACGGGTAGTGCGTGCGCACCTCGGCGCCGAAGCGGTCCTTCAGCGGCGTGATGATGCGGCCGCGGTTCGTGTAGTCCTCGGGGTTGGCTGTCGCCACGAGCAGCACGTCCAGCGGCAGCCGCAGCGTGTAGCCGCGGACCTGGATGTCGCGCTCCTCCATGACGTTCAGCAGCGCGACCTGGATGCGTTCTGCCAGGTCGGGCAGCTCGTTGATGGCGATGATGCCGCGGTGGGCGCGCGGGAGCAGGCCGTAGTGGATCGTCTCCGGGTCGCCGAGCGAGCGTCCTTCCGCGACCTTCACCGGGTCGACGTCGCCGACCAGGTCACCGACGGACGTGTCGGGTGTCGCGAGCTTCTCCGCGTAGCGTTCGTCGCGGTGCCGCCACACCACCGGCAGGTCGTCACCGAGCTCGGCGGCACGCCTCCTCGACTCCGGCGTGATCGGGTCGAGCGGGTGTTCGCCCAGCTCGGAGCCCTCGATGACGGGCGTCCACTCGTCGAGCAGCGACACGAGGGTGCGCAGCAGACGGGTCTTGCCCTGGCCGCGCTCGCCGAGCAGGACGACGTCGTGGCCGGCCAGCAGCGCGCGTTCCAGCTGCGGGAGCACCGTGCGGTCGAACCCGACGATGCCGGGCCACGGGTTGCGCCCCTCGCGCAGTGCCGCGAGGAGGTTCTCCCTGATCTCGGTCTTGACGCCGCGTGGCAGGTGCCCGGCGGCGCGCAGTTCGCCCGCCGTGCGGGCCAGGTTCTGAGTCACGCAGACGACGCTACGCACCGAATCCGGACCCGTCGATGTGGAGCAACTCCAGGCGCGGGCGCACGTGGTGCAGCAGAATGCACGGCGATATGAGTGACAGTGTTGATTTCAAGTGGGCACCCTCCCCTGCGGACTGGCGGGCCAGCCTGCGCGCGATGGTGCCGATGTTCAGGTGGGCGCCGTGGTTCGCGACCGTGCTCGGCGTGTTCTCGCTGGTGCTGCTGGTCGGCTTCGACGACATGGTGCCCGTCGCGGCGTTCGGCCTGGTGTGCGCGCTGGTCATCGGGTTCATGGAGCCGGTCGCGGTGTGGTGGCGCTTCTCGTCGGACGAGATGATCAGCCGGACCGTGGTGGGCAGCGCCGACGACCAGTCGTTCCGGATGGCCGTGGGCACCTCGGTGCGCGAGGAGATCGTCTGGGAGGAGCTGCCCGGCTGGACCGAGACGCGGCAGGGCTTCGTGCTGGAGACGCTCGACGAAGGCGCGGCGTCGCTTTCCGTGCCGCACCGGGCCTTCGCGTCCGATGAGGACGTGACGTCGTTCCGGACGCTGCTGCAGCAGCACATCGGCCCTGGCAAGCACATCGGTCCCGCGACGTAGGTGTCTCGGATCGGGCACACCGGGTGGGGCTCACGGGGCAGGGCCACGTAATCTCGTCGCGTGTCCTGTGCAAGTGCCACGCTGGTCGTGTGGACGTCGGGATGGCTGCACGGTCTGGCCGCCGCCGACGACGTCCTCGACGCCTGCACACGTGGGCCGAGCAGCACGAGGTGGTGCCGACGGCGACGGCACCGCGCTGC
>NZ_VSRL01000514.1 GCF_012184385.1 Lentzea indica | reverse complement strand
CGGCTTTCGCCGCCGCGGATCCACGTCCCTCGATCGACCGCACGTCGCCGCGCTGGGCACCGTGGCACGCAGGTGTCTGGCGGCGGCGTCGACGCCGAGTCCCCGCGCGCCAGCAGCATTTCGCCGGCCTCGCGGTGCAGCGCGCGTCGCACGGGCGGTGGCACGGAGTCGGCGATCAGCCGCCAGACCAGCTCGTGCCGGAACGCCAGCCTGTCCTCCAGCGACGTGACCACGCCGGCGCCGATGACCTCGTCGAGCGCCGGCAACAGGATCGCGGTGCTCGACGCCAGCATCTCGGCGACGTCACCGGGCTCGAAGCGCGGCCCGAGCACCGACGCGACCTGCAGCAGGTGCCGCGCCCTGCCGCTCAGCGAACCGACGCGGTCGCGGAGCAACGCCTCGGTGCGCCGTGGCGAGCGGTCGGCGCGCAAAGAGGCGTGCTCGGCGGTGATCACGAGCTGACCGTCTTCGCGAAGCGCGGTGAAGAGACTGATCAATTCCGCGGGATTTCCACGAGCGGTCGACGCCAGCGCACGGAGATCGTGGTCAGGAAT
Source organism: Lentzea indica (assembly GCF_012184385.1). GTDB lineage: Bacteria > Actinomycetota > Actinomycetes > Mycobacteriales > Pseudonocardiaceae > Lentzea > Lentzea indica. Next base: position 1,373 of record NZ_VSRL01000514.1, on the reverse strand, counting down.
TCCTCCTGCGAGATCGGCGACGAGATCCGCGACGACGTTGTCCGTCAATGGCCGAAGCTCGATCCGCACGGCGCCTCGTGCGACCGCGGCGGCGAACAAGCGGTCCGCGCCCTCACCGCAGCGACGGGCGAGCAGCCAGACCACCTTCTCGTGGGTGGAGGCGGGTAGTAATGCGCGCAACGCGGCCAGCGTTCCCGGCTCTGCCAGGTGAAGATCGTCCAGCACGACGAGGGTCGGACCATCGGGTTGACGTTCGGCCAGGCGGGCCAGCAGGAACGGCTGGTCCAGTTCGTCCTGTGCCGTGGCGACTTCGAAACCGCGGCGCGCGGCAACGGCGGCCACCTCGGTCAGCAACCGCGTCTTGCCGGTTCCCGCCGCGCCGTCGACCAGCACCACACCGGTGCCCGCGTCCAGCACGCCGCTCAGGAGCTCCCGTTCTCCCTCACGCCCGCGAAACACCCCGTCCCGATTCCCCGACACCTATTTTCCTTTCGCTCCACGGCGGCGGAGAACTTGCGCTGCTTTACCACAACGACCCGCACCACGACCAGCCCTGAGGCAGCACCCCTAGGCCGTTGGGATGACCATGAGAGGCCGCCGCCAGGCTGCCGCTACCCATTCGAGTAGTTGCCCGCGGGATCATACGGGCACCATCCCTGTTGAGACGCCCATAGCGCGGGAAGCTTTACCTGGGCAAGTGGCGCTCTTTCTCCTAGCATCAATTCCGCTGATCCTTTCACCCACGGATTGTGGAGAGATCTTGGAAAACCGGCTGAAAGCGTGGTGTGCCGGAATCAGCGACCAGGTGACGCCGGGCACGACGACCGTCGTGGAAGGCGCTCCGGGGACGGGCAAGACCGCGGTGCTGGACGACCTCACCGCGCGCTGGGAAGCCTCTGGCAGGCAGGTCGTGCGGGCACGCGGCAGCGCGTTGGAGGGCGATCTGCCGTTCGGGATCGTGGCCCAGCTCTTCGACATGATCGACCATGAAGTCGTGCCGCCCGAGGCGATGGGCGCGCTGCGGCTGACCGAGCCGACCGCCGACTTCGCCGTGCTGCACGGCGTCTACCGGCTGGCCGTGACGCTGGCGGGTACGTCAGGGCTGCTCATCGCGGTGGACGACGCGCACTGGGCGGACGCCGCGTCACTGCGGTGGCTCGCCTACCTGACGTTGCGGATTCAACGACTGCCCATCGCTGTCGTGCTGACCGTCGGCGCGGGCGAGCGGTGTGACGACCCGTCCTACGGCGAGATCATGGCCGCGTGCCGCCGGGTGACGCTGGGCACCTGTCCGCGGAGGCCGTCGCCGCGCTGACTCTCCCCCGCACCGGCTCCGAGTTCGTGGCGCCTGCCTCGACGCGACCGGCGGGACC
>NZ_VSRL01000513.1 GCF_012184385.1 Lentzea indica | reverse complement strand
CGTCGACTGGCGCGACAAGGTCGCCGCCCACCAGCCGGACTGGCCTGATGCCTGCGAGCTCGCTCGTGCGCGGTTGCTCCTGGCGAGTGCGCCGCCGCTCACAACCCCCGGCGACGTCCGCTCGGTCCGGCACGCTCTCGCCGAGGTCGCCGCGGGCAGGGCGTACGTCCTGCAGGGCGGTGACTGCGCCGAACCGTTCGGCGTCGCCGCGCGCAGGGGCGCACTGGCCAAGGACAACGTCCTGGGTGCGCTGTCGGAGCGGATCAGCCGCGCGATGGACGTACCGGTGCTCGCGATCGCCCGACTGGCCGGCCAGTTCGCGAAACCGCGCTCCGAGGCGACGGAGGTCATCGACGGCGAGGTGGTGCCGACCTTCCGCGGTCTCGCGGTGAACAGCCCCGTGGCGGCCCGGCGGGTTCCGGACGCCCGGCGGATGGTCACCGCCTATCACACCGCCCGTGCGGTCATGTCGGAGTTGCGTGGCTTGGCCCGGCGGCGAAACCGGGCGCCCGCACGGATCGGGGAGTCGCTCGGTGACCACTACGGCCGCACCCGCCGCGACGGCGAGATGCGCTGGCGGCACAACGGAGTGTGGGTCAGCCACGAGGCCCTGCTGCTGGACTACGAGGAGGCCTTGGTCAGGCTCGACCCGAGCACCGGCGGCTGGTACCTCGCCTCCACCCACTTTCCCTGGATCGGCGAGCGCACCCGTGACGTCGACGGCGCGCACGTCGCGTTCTTAGCCGGGATCGGCAACCCGGTCGGCTGCAAGATCGGTCCGGGCGCCGATCCGGAGGAGGTCGCCGCACTGTGCGCGCGACTCGACCCGGAACGCGAACCGGGCAGGCTGACGTTGATCTGCCGGCTCGGCGTGCACCGGGTCCGGACCCTGCTGCCCGCACTGGTGCGTGCGGTGCGCGACGCGGGTCATCCGGCCGTGTGGATGTGCGATCCCATGCACGGCAACACGAGGATCACCGCTACCGGCATCAAGACCCGGCGCCTGGACGACATCGCCGGTGAGGCGGCGGCGTTCCACGAGACCCTGCACGAACTGGGCCAGTGGCCAGGAGGGGTGCATCTCGAACTCGCGGGGGAGGACGTGACGGAGTGCCTTGGCGGCTCGCGCGTGCCCGACGAGGCCGCGCTCACCCGCCGGTACACCTCGCTGTGCGACCCACGGCTCAACAACGAGCAGGCCCTGCTGATGGTCGACAGCCTGACCGCACGTTCGTCACCGCGGCACCGGCGGCTTTGACGCCGCGACCGGCAGCGATCACGATGGCGGCGTGACACGACGATCTTCCGCCACGCCGAGCATCCGCGATGTCGCGGCGGCCGCTGGCGTCTCCTACCAGACCGTGTCACGGGTGCTGAACGACTCGCCGAGGGTGAACGCCGACACCCGCAGGCACGTGCTCGACGCGATCGAGCGGCTGGGTTATCGCCCCAACCGGGCGGCTCGCGCGCTCGGGTCGGGACTGTCGAACACGGTGACGGTGGTGGTCGCCAACACCACGCTGTACGGCTATGCCGCGACGTTGCAAGGCATCGAGGAGGCCGCGCGGTCGGCGGGTTTCGCGGTCGGTGTCCGGGTGGTGGAGTCGGACGGACCGGCCGACGTCCAGCACGCGGTCGAGCACGTGAGCGATCCCAACGCGGGTGGCGTCGTGGTGATCGCGTTCGACACCGCCGGTGCCGAGGTGCTGCGTGCGTTGCCCGCGAACGTTCCCGCCGTGGCCGCCACGGAGGCCGGTGGGCTTGCGGGCGTTTCACGCTCGATGGTCTTCCTGGACGAACGCCAAGCGGCCGTCGACGCGACAAGCACCTGCTGGACCTGGGGCATCGCACGGTGCACCACGTGACGATCCCGTCGGAGAGCGGCACGAGGCGCCGCCAGTCGGGGTGGCGCGCCGCGCGTCGAGGCGGCGGGCGCACCCGGTGCCCGAGGCTGC
>NZ_VSRL01000512.1 GCF_012184385.1 Lentzea indica | reverse complement strand
GGGGGCGCGCCGAAGCTCATCGCGGCGGGCGCTGCGGCGTACGGGCCTCCTGGCGCGGCGAGCCGCGGAACCTGGAGCTCCCATCCCGCCGGCTGCTCGACCGGCTGCACCACCCGGTGCACAGTGCCGTCGGACACGACTCGCTCGTCCACCGCGACGAACGCGGTGAAACGGCACAACACACCGAACCGCAGGGAGGTCTGCACGATCACCGATTCCACCGCCCTGTCTCCGGTCGCGTACCGGTCCTCGAGATCACGCAACGCGGCACGGGCCCACTGCGCCCGGACCGCGGGCTCGGCGTGCTGCCGCACGGCCACCGTCTCCTGCCAGTCCGCGCCGTCACGGGTCCTGCCGCGAACGGTGAAGGAGTCCGGCGCCGGACCGCGATACCGGCCGAGGGCGACCAGCGGCACACCGGGGTAGATGGCCGACGGTTGCCTGGGCAGCGACGACTCGGGCGACACCACCACATCTGTGATCACGGGCGCGCCGATCCGGCGCTGGATCTGCGCCATCGCCTCGTCCAGGCGGTCCTCGCTCTCGACGAGCTCGCACCGGCCCGCGCCCCTGGCGACCAGCCTGCCGAGGAAGCCCGCGTTGACGGCCGTGTCGATGCCGACGGCGTGCACCCTCGTCCGGTTGATCACCGGCGCGATGTCGCGCAGGACCTGGTCCTCGTTGCCGACCTGCCCGTCCGTGACCAGCACCAGGACGGGGTCGCGGCCTTCCGAAGCGTCGGCGAGCAGGCTCAGCCCCTCACGCAGCGGCTCGAACATCTCGGTCCCGCCGCGTGCCTGCACCGCCGCCAGGTGCTCGACGGCGCGGAAGCGGTGGCGGTCGGTGGCAGCGACAAGCCCCGTCCCGAGCTCGGCCGGTCGCTCCACGCGGTCGTCGAAGGTGATCACGGCGAACGTGTCGTCCGCGGTCAGCGTGTCGACGATGCGGGCCGCCGCTCGCCTGGCCGCGACCATCTTCCAGCCCGACATGCTGCCGGAGCGGTCGAGCAACAGCACCACGTCGCGTGGACGGACCGGGGTCGTTGGTTCCGGTGGCAGGACCGTCAGCTGGTAGGTGCCCTCACCGGTGCCGTCCGGGTCGGGCACGCACAGGGCCGCGGAACTGTTTCCCGCGTACGCCAGGCGCAGCACGAAGTCGCGGTCGACCCGCTCACCCGGTGCGACCGTCACCGTGTTGCCCTCGCTGATCACCGTGTGCAGGCTCGACCGCACCTCGCCGAGTTCGAGACCGGCAGGGTCGATCTCCACGCCGATCCGCAGCCGCACCGGGTTCGGGAAGCCGGGCAGCAGTACCGGTGGCGTGATCCGGGAGGCGTCCGGCACCACGTCCGTGTCGTCGGCGTACCCGTCGCCGACGGACGGCCCCGGCAGCGGTGTGCCCGGCACGTACCTCGGCGCCACCACGAGCGGGAACCGGAACGTGGCCGCGCCGTCCTCGTACACCAGCGGCCCGACCAGGCTCAGCTCGACGGTCACCCGTTCGCCCGCGGGGATGTTGCCCACCCGCATGGTGAAGACGTCGGGCCGTTCCTCCTCGACGATCGACGCTCGTCTGCCCGCCGCGATCGCCTCGTCGTAGGCCTGCCGCGCCTCGGCACGTTCTCGCAGTTCGGCCTCGACGGTGCGGTCGCCGGCGGTCATCTTCATGCCGGTGACGGCAGCGCGGTCCGGCAACGGGAACACGTACGTCGCTTCGAGAGCGGTGTCGTGGGAGTTCACGAAGCCGGTCGTCAGAACGACGCGGCCGACCAGCCCGGTGATCGCCGCCCGCACGTCGAGGCGCTCCAGCGGCAGGTTGCCGCGTTCGGTGCGCAGCGCGCCGACACCCGCGTCCTCGCTCGTCCAGCCGATCCGGTCCCCCTCTGCGGACTTCATCGGGGCGACGGAGAAGGTCATGACGACTCCCCTTTCGTTCGTGAGCAGACCACGGGCGGCGAGCAGGTCGAG
>NZ_VSRL01000511.1 GCF_012184385.1 Lentzea indica | reverse complement strand
CGGTGGGCATGCCCGCAGCGCCACCACGAGCGCGATCAGCACGGCCGCGGCACCCGCGGCGAGCCCGGCGCGTCTGGTGTGGCCGGGTCCCCACAGCGAACCCGTCCGCGAGGCACCCGCCGAGATCGCGTCGACCTCGTCGTACTCGAGCTCCGGCCAGTCCAGCCTGCGAGGCACGAGGTGCAGCACCTCGCCGTCGCGGACCCGGTGCGCGCCAAGGGAGAGCGCGAGATCCAGCCGCGCACCGTCGGTGCGGCGCAACATCCAGCCACCGTGCTCGACGCCCGCGTCGGCGAGCCCCTCGCCCGCGTGGGCGAGCAGGCCCGGCACGACCTCGGCCAGCGGCGACCGTTCTGGCAGCGCCATGTCGATGCGCCGGTCCGGTGCGGCGATGGTCACCCTGACCAGCCCCGTTGTCGTCATTGGTTCCTCAACCTTCGAGAGGCCACTTCCTGCCGTGAGGGCTTGACCGCCCTTCCACCTACCTACGATCACCGGGTGACGACCAGCATGGAACCGGTTCGGCAGCTAGCGGCCACACGGGAGGACTTCTCTAAGATGGAGCCCGCGATGGGGACTGATCACGGTTTCGGCGACCTGGTGCCGCGCGGCACCGGGCCGATGGCGACGGTCTACGCCGGGATCCGCGCCGGGGAAGCCGTCGCGCTCAAGGTGTTCCGCGCAAAGCTGCCGCGCCGCACCCGCACCGAGGTCGAACGCGAACTCGCCGGCCTCGCGCCACTGCGCGCCCACGCGTCCGTGCTGGTCGCCGACGGACTGGAAGACCTCGGTGACCGCACCGCGCTGCGGATGGAGCTGTGCACGCAGTCGCTGACCGACGTGGTGGAGCAGGAAGGGCCGCTGTCGATCGCGGAAGCGATCACACTCGGCAGGACGCTCTCCGAGGCGCTCGCGGCGGCGCACGACGCGGGCATCGTCCACGGTGGCGTCACGCCGGGAAACGTCCTGTTCCGGCCGTCGGGTGCGCCCGTGCTCGCGGACTTCGGCGTCACGCTGCGCAGGCTGTTCCCGCACGAGGGCGGCGACGGGGTCGACTTCCTCGCGCCGGAGACCCTGGAGCACGGCACCGCCGACGAACGCTCCGACCTCTACGGCCTGGGCGCCGTGCTGTACCTGGCGTTGTCGGGCATGTCACCGCATCCCGCGCGGCTCGGTGAGCACCCTGACGACCGCAAGCTCCGCGTGCTCGGCTCTACCGTGCCCCGGCCGGACCGCTCCGACCTGCCCGACGAGCTGGCCGAGCTGGTGAGGGCACTGCTCGCGAAGGACCCGGCGATCCGCCCCGGCAGCATGCGCCACGTGGCGACGTGGCTCGGCAGGCTCTCCACACCCGACCGGTCCACCGCCGAGTTCGACGACTTCGCGGACTTCTCCGGCGCGCCGCCCCGCCCGCCCGTGCCGCGTGGCACCCCAGTGTTCGTCTCCGCGCCGGGCACGACCGGCAGGAAGCATCCCGCGGTGCCGGTGATCGGCGGCGCGGTCGGGTTGCTCGTCGTCGTCGCGCTGGGTGTGTTCCTGATGCGCAGCGATCCCGCGGTGCGCGGCGACGCCCCCACCTCCACGCAAGCGGTCCCGACCACACCGGCGAAGGCGGTCGTGCTCCAGTTGGTCGACCCCGTGGACAACGTCAACTACGTCGACCTCTCCTGGCAGAGTCCGGAACAGCTGGAGTTCGCCGTGGTGGTCGCCGGGGAGGGCGAGCAGCCGAAGGTCATGCTCGCCAAGCAGAACCGCTCGCTGAAGGTCGACGTGGACCCGAACCGCAAGTACTGCTTCCTCTTGCAGGGCTACGACGGCACCCACGTCTACGAGAGCAAGCCGAAGGCGTTGCGCGGCGCCACCTGCAAGCTCTGAGGTCTTCTCACGACCTGAGCGTGCGCGGGTCGACGGCGGCGCGCAGCCGCGCCGCCAGACCACGGGTGCGCAACCCGCGCCGGACCGCGCGCACCGCGGCCCAG
>NZ_VSRL01000510.1 GCF_012184385.1 Lentzea indica | reverse complement strand
CGGGCGACTCCGGCACGCCCGCCGCCGGCCCGCCGACCACCGCACCATCCACGACCACGGCGCGCGGCCCGGTTCCCACCTCGCCGGATGACCTGATCGCCCGGTTCAGGGTCGTGCTCGGCGACACCGCGACGTTCGAGGTGACCCAAAAAATCAACGTGCCAGGGCCAGGGGCTGTCCCGTCCTCGAAGAACCCCGCGCCACCGGGGACAGGATCGGTCGTGACACCACAGGTGCCGAACCCGGACGCCACCTCCAGCGCACTTGTCGTCGGGACTCTGACCTCCGCAGGCATCACCGGGAGCTTCAGCCTGATGATCTACCCCAGCGATTCCGAGCCCGGCGAGTGGTGCCGTCTTTCCCGCACGAAGGACTGTGATGTCAGCACGCTGCCCGACGGCTCCCGGCTGGTGACCGGGACCGGGCACCAGGCTCCCGGCGCGGTGTCGTACCTGGCGTGCCTCATGCGGCCCGACGGGACGATGGTCATCATGCACGTTGGCAACCAGGAGGACCCCGGGGGCGCTGCGATCAACTCGCCGGGCGGTCGGATCTACTCGCCGCAGCCGCCCCTGACCCTCGACCAGCTGAAGGCGATCGTCACCTCCGGCAAATGGTGACGAGGTTCGTGATGGCCGGCTACCTCGGTGGCCGGCCATCAGTCATTTCTCGGCCAGGAGGCGATCCAGCTGCGGGGTGAGGTCGCTGGCCAGCAGGTCGTCGAACCGACAACGCGCACGAGGACTCCGTCACAACGCCGCTCTGCGGCACGTCGGCAACCGCTTCGTTGGGATCCTTCACGGCTGCCTCGCCGCCAACGCGACCTCTCGGGCTCACAAACCATGATCCACAACGATGAAGAGGAGCAGGAGAATGACTACGGAAAGCAGAGAAGCAGGTCGAGACGAATCTCGACCTGCTTCTCTGGAGTACGCCGCCAGGGACTCGAACCCCGGACCCGCTGATTAAGAGTCAGCTGCTCTAACCAACTGAGCTAGCGGCGCTTGTTTGTGTGCCGGAGTCTTGCTCATTCCGACGTCAAGAACGTTAGCACAGCGCATCCAACGGGTTTTCGGGTGGGGGGCGCTCGCCCTGCTCGAACCCGGTGTGGATGAGCCACTGCGCCGCCGCGTAGGTCGGCATCACCCCGGCGGAAGCGATCCGCGCCCACCGTCCTTTGAGGACGAACCGGCTGGCCCCGAGCAACGCGTCCGACACCGCGAACAGCGCCGCGCCGCCGACGACTCGTCGCGAACCCGTGCCGCGCACCGTCGACGCGGCGGCGACCATCGTGCCGAGCGTGAGTGCGTACAGGCCCACTGGTCGTCCCATCGGCCCGGCCGCGCGGGAGAACGCGAAAGCTCCGGCAGTCGAAGCCGCGACGATCGGCACGACCGCTTTGCGTGCGCCCGGCGATGACCGCCGTGCCAGCGCCGCGGTGTAGCCGACGTGGGCCACCAGGAAGCTGAAGAGTCCGGTGCGGAACGCCCGGTCCGAGTCGCCGAGCAGCGCCACGTCACCCGCCCACGAACCGGCGAGGCCGACCGCCATGCCGGGGTCGCGCGGTGGGCTGGCCACGGCGAGCGCGGGCATCAGCGCTGTCTTCGTGACCTTGCGCAGGGCGTTGGTGCCGCGCACGGTTGCGGCGATCGAGTCCACGACCGCGGCCACCGCGTACGCCTGCTTCTTCATGAGCACACCCTCCTTCGTCGGTGTCGTACCGCGTCAGGTGAGCAGTCTGCGCAGCGAGGTCGGAGTGTGCCCGACGTGTTCGCGCACGGTCCGGCACAGGTGCGCCTGGTCGGAGAAGCCGAGGTCGGCGGCGAGCACGGCGAGGCTCGGTTCGCCTGCCTCCAGCCGATCCAGCGCGCGGGCGACGCGGACGCGATTGCGGTAGCGGGTCAGCGACACCCCCCAGTTCGCGGGTGAAGGCCCTGCTGAGCCGGTAGGGCGAGACGCCGAGGAGGCCGGCGAGCGGAATCAG
>NZ_VSRL01000050.1 GCF_012184385.1 Lentzea indica | reverse complement strand
CGCCCTGCAGTTGTTGCCGCGCAACGCACCCGAGCGCGCCGAGCTGCTCGCGCTGCAATGCCGTGTGCTGGCCCGTGCTTCCCGACCGGCCCTGGCCGTCGAACCGGGACTGGCCGCCCTCGAGTTCCTCGACGCCGGCCCGGAACGCGCCCGCGTCGCCACGGCGGTCATCTCGTCGTTGTTCTCCGTCGGCCGCACCGCGGAAGCCATGGAACTGGCAGACGCCGAGGTCGCGCGCGGCTCGGTGCCCGCTTCTTTGGAAGCCCAACGCGCCGTGCTCCTCGTCTACAACGATCGCCACGACGACGCCGTGTCGGAGGTCGCCCGCATCGAGGCCCTGCCGATCAGCTCACCGGCGGAGGGCGTGATCGTCTTCGAGCACCTGGCGATGCTGACCTCGTTGCTGTTCCAGCACGATCGCACTGTCGAGTTCGCCAACCGCGCCCTGTCCTGCAGCGACGGGCAGCCGATGCTCGAACTGCAGGCCCTGTCCGTCTGCGCGTCGATCACGGCGCTTGCAGGCCTGGTGCACGACGCGTCGTGGCGGGTGCGGAGGGCAGAGGAACTCGTCGATCAGGTGGGTTCACACGGCTTCCGCGCCGAACGCGCCGCGTCACGGGTGGCGCTGGACTGGCTGGGCGGCCGCTGGGACGCGGCGCTGGACGGCATCGGCCGCTGGCTCCCCGACGTCGAGGCCACCCAGGCGGACCAGGCCCTCGGCGTCCTGCACGCGATCGAACTGTCCATCCGCACCTGGCGTGGCGAGCTGGACGTGGCGGCACGGCTGGCCGCCCTGCCCGCGCCGCAGTCGGTGAACATCTCGAAGCTCCACGCGATCGCACTGGCCGAGTACTTGATCGCGCGTGGCGAGGTTGATGAGGCGTACGCGTTGCTCAAGGCCAACGTCGGCTCACAGCTGGAGGCCGCCTACTCGTGCGTGCTGGTCGCCCGAATGATCGAACTCGACCTGGAACGCGGCCGCACGACCGACGCCCTGGACGCGTTGGCCCGGTTGTCCGACGTGTCCTCCACGCGGGTCTCGCCCTGGTCGCGCACGACGGTCCGTCGCGTGACCGGCGTGGCGCGACGCGACCAGGACCTCTTGCGGGAGGCGGTGTCCGAGGCTGCGCTGGGCGGCCTGGAGTTCGAGAAGGCCCGCGCGCAGCTCGCGCTGGGCGAGGCGTCCGACGACGAGGTGCCGGTTCTCGTCGAGGCCTACACCGCGTTCCAGCGGCTTGGTGCGCACGGGTTGCGGCGCCAGGCGGGCAATCGGCTGCGGGTGCTGGGCGCCAAGGTGCCGCGGGCGCGGTCGAAGGCACCGGGGCTGCTCAGCGAGGCCGAGGAGAACGTGGCCCGGCTGGTGCAGCAGGGAATGCGCAACCGCGACATCGCGGCCGCGCTGCACTACAGCCCCCGGACGATCGAGGTCTACCTGTCGCGGATCTACGCGAAGCTGCACGTCTCGTCACGGCTGGAGCTCGCCCGCGTGCTGGACGCCATGCAGCAGCGTTAGGAAGCGGGGGAACCGGGCGGCACGACCCTGCCGAGCCGGTTGCGCACGCCCTCTTCCTTGTACCGCGCGACGGTCTCGGCCAGCTGCTCGCACGCGCGCTCGATGGCTTGGCGGGCCTGGTTCCGCTCGCTCGTGATGGCGCTCAGGATCAGCCCGGTCAGCGCCACCGACCCGTTGAACGCCTGCAGCACGATCATCGTGGTCAGCAGGTCGCTCGCCACGAAGTGCCCGCTGGCCGCGGACATCACGGCGGCCACGGAGATGATCACGGCGCACGGTGCGGCTATGGCGTGCTGGAACCGCAGCGCCGCCCAGATCAGCATCGGGAACACCAGGAACAGCAGTCGTGACTCCGACACCGTCACGAACGACGCGAGCACCGCGGTGACGATCAGCAGCGCGCCCGCCTCCACCAGCCTGCGTGGCGGCGCGTGCCAGTGCTTGGGCAACGTGAGCAGCAACGGCGTGAACACCAGCACGCCCATCGCGTCGCCGGTCCACCACACCGACACCACGGCCGGGACGTCGCGCCACGGGATCACACCACCGATCTTCAACGCCGCCGCACCGATCACCGCGCTGATCAGCATCGCGCCGAGCGCGCCGGCGAAGACCAGCAGCAGCGCGTCCTTCAACCGGTCCAGTGCCGGGCGGAACCCGAACCGGTTCAGCAGGTACCAGGCGGCCAGCGGCGCCGCGGTGTTGCCGACCGTGATCAGCACGGCAGAACCGAACGGAGCGCTGAGCGTGATGTTCACGGCGAACGCGCCGAGCGCGATGCCTGGCCAGATGTTCCGGCCGGACATCAGCAGTGCCGCCACGGAGATCCCCGTCGGCAGCCACAGCGGAGTGACCTGATCCTTCACGAGGGCCAGGACCAGGCCGACCTGAGCGGTCGCGTAGTACGCGAGCGCTACTGCGGCGATCGTGACGGTGGTGCGGAGTGCGGCGTTCACCGGCACATGCTGCACCCGTGCACACGCGATCGCCAGACCTCGGGACAGGGCGTACACGCCTGGACTCACTCCGTAGGTAGGTTCGCCGGATGACCATGACCAGGCACCACGTGCTCGACGACGCCCGCCGCGCCGTCGAACCAGTGCTGAGGCGCCGCGTCGGCACGCTGCCCACCAGGCTGCGGCAGCGCGCCATCCACCACTTCGGCTGGGACGATCCTGACAGCGGCACCGGCAAGGCCGTGCGCCCCGCGCTCGTGCTGGCGACCGCTCGTGCTGTCGGCAGCGCCGATGACACCGCCCTCACCGTCGCGGCGGCCGTCGAGCTGGTCCACAACTTCACGCTGATCCACGACGACGTGCACGACCAGGACGCCGAGCGGCACGGCCGGCCCGCGCTGTGGACCGTTTACGGCACAACGGAAGCACTGCTCGTGGGCAACGCGCTGTGCGCGCTCGGTCTTGAGACGCTCGCCGGTCTCAAGGGCGTCGATCGTCTGGCGCGGTGCGTGAGCGACCTGTGCGAGGGCCAGAGCATGGACGTCGAGTTCGAGCAACGGTCCGACGTCAGCCTCGACGAGTGCGTCGAGATGTCCGCGGGCAAGACCGGCGTTCTCCTCGGCTGCGCGTGCGCCCTCACGGCCCTCAACGCGGGCGCGGAGGACGACGTGGTCAGGGCGTTCGACGACTTCGGCGTCGAGATCGGCATCGCCTTCCAGCTCGCCAACGACCTGCTCGGCATCTGGGGCGACGAACGCGCGACCGGCAAGCCCACCTGCTCCGACCTCGCCCGTCTCAAGAAGACGTTGCCGATCATCCGCGCCCTGCGGTCAGGGACCGACGCGGGAGCGGAGCTCGCCGGGCTGTACGCGCAGGGCGCCGCACTGGACGAACCGCAGACCCGTCGTGCGAAAGCCCTGGTCGCCAGGACCGGCGCACGGGAGTGGGCGGAGGCCGAGATCCACCGTCGCGTCGATCTGGCGCTGTCGTACGTCGAGAAGACCGGTTCGCCGGAAATCACCTCGCTCGCGAAGCTCGCGTTCGTCTACTACAGGTCGCTGAGCAGCGCTGATTCTTAGCTGTTGTGGAAGCCGCACTACAGCCCGTCAGGCAGGAGAAGTGTGATGGGCTACATGCGCACAGCCGAGGCGGTCGACGAGGTCCGGGTGGAGGACGGCGGACGGCGCGTGGTGGTGGTCGCCGGCCGTCTTCACCTCCCGGTCTCCGCGGGTGTCACCGACGCCCAGGCGCTGACGCTGGCCAGAGCGGGCACGACGGCCTGGCACCTCCTCCGCACGTGCGCGCACCTCCGGCCGGACGAGTCGATCGTCGTGCACAACGCCGCGAGCGACGTCGGCGCGATCGCGGTCCAGCTGGCCCGCAGTTTCGCCGCAGGCCGGGTCATCGCGACCGACTCCAGCCAAGCCCGCAGGCGCAAGGCGCTGAAGCTCGGCGCCGACGTCGCCGTGGAAACGGGCCAAGACGGGCTCGCCGAACGTTTGATCCAGGCGAACGAGGGCAAACAGGTCGATGTCGTGCTCGATCCGGGCGGCACTCTCAAGGCCTCGCTGGACGCCATCGCGCCGTTCGGCCGGATCGTCTGTTACGGCGCTGACCAGGACGAATCCATCAAACTCACCGGTCTGCTCGGAGGGTCACGTGCGGTCATCGGGTTCCGCTTCGAGCACACCCTCGAACGACCCGACATGATCGCGAGGGCTGTCAGTGAGCTGTTCGGGTTGACCTCGGCTGGGCGATTGCGCCCGATGGCAGACGACTAGTACCCGTTAGTAACAAGCCGGCTTAAGGGGACGCATGAGGACCGTGTTCACGACCTGCCCGCTCTGCGAAGCGACGTGCGGGCTCGAGCTGACGGTCGAGGGCGACCGCATCACGAAGGTGCGCGGCGACCGCGAGGACGAGTTCAGCAGGGGCTTCATCTGCCCCAAGGGCGCCTCGCTCGGCACGCTCGACGCCGATCCCGACCGGCTCAGGACGCCGCTGATCAAGCGTGACGGCGAGTTCCAGGAGGCCACCTGGGACGAGGCGTTCCGGTACATCGACGAACGGCTGAAGGCCTTCCCCGACCGCAACTCGGTCGCGATGTACCTCGGCAACCCCGTCGTCCACTCGCTCGCCGGCGGCCTCTACGCCGGACCGCTGCGCAAGGCGCTCGGCAGCCGCAACGTCTTCACCGCCAGCACGGTCGACCAGATGCCCAAGCACGTCCAGGTCGGCCACATGTACGGCAGCATCTTCTCGATCCCCGTTCCCGACATCGACCGCACCGACTTCATGCTGGTGCTGGGCGCGGACCCGTTCTCGTCCAACGGCAGCCTGTGGACGGTCCCGGACGCGCCTGGCCGGTTCAAGGACCTGCAGAAGCGCGGCGGTTCCTTCGTCGTCGTCGATCCGCGCCGCAGCCGTACGGCCCAAGCCGCCGATCAGCACGTCGTGATCCGGCCGGGCACGGACGTGTTCCTGCTGCTCGCGCTGATCCACGAGCTGTTCGCGCAGGACCTGGTCGACCTCAAGGACCTCGCCGAGCACGTCACCGACCACACGGTGATCCGCGAGCACGTCCAGGCGTTCAGCCCGGACGCCGTCGCTGGACGGACCGGTGTCGACGCGTCGACGATCCGTGCGCTGGCACAGCAGCTGGCGAGTGCGGAACGTGCCGCCGTCTACGGCCGCATCGGCACGACGACCGTGGAGTTCGGCACGGTCGCGTCGTGGGCGGTCGACACGCTCAACATCCTCACCGGCAACCTGGACCGGCCAGGCGGCGTGATGTGGCCGTTGCCCGCGCACAGCAGGCGCGGTCCCGGCCGCGGCAAGGGTTTCGGCATCGGCCGCTGGCACAGCCGGGTCAAGGGACACCCCGAGGTGATGGGGGAGTACCCGGCCGTCACGATGGTCGACGAGATCGAGACGCCGGGCGAGGGCCAGGTGCGGGCGCTGTTCACGATCGGCGGCAACCCCGCGCTGTCGTTGCCGAACTCCACCCGCGTGAACGACGCGCTGGCCGGGTTGGACTTCATGGTCAGCGTCGACCCGTACCTCAACGAGACGACCAGGCACGCCGACGTCATCCTGCCGACGCCGCCGCCGTCCCGCCGCGACCACTACGACATCGCGTTCCTCAACAACTCCGTGCGCAACGTCGTGAAGTACTCGCGCGCGGCGATTCCGTTGGAGGAAGGCAGGGTCGACGAGACGGACATCTTCTTCCGGCTCGCCACGATCTTCGGCGGCATGGGCCCTGCGGCCGATCTCGACGCGCTGGCGGCGTTCCAGCTGGCCGACCTGAAGCAGAAGCTCGGCGCCGACTTCGAACCCGAAGGCGACACGCGCGAGGAACGTTTGCTGGACCTGAAACTCCGCACCGGCGCGTACGGGGTCTCGTTGCGGCAGTTGCTCGACAACCCGCACGGCATCGACCTCGGCCCGCTCACCTCACGACTGCCGGAGATCCTGCGCACGCCGTCCGGGAAGATCGAACTGACCCCGCAGCCGATCATGGACGACTTCCCGCGCGTGCTCACGGCGTTGGAGAATCCTGAGACGGAGATGGTGCTCGTCGGCCGCAGGCACTTGCGCACCAACAACTCCTGGATGCACAACGTGCCCGCGCTGGTCAAGGGCAAGCCGTTGTGCACGCTGCTCGTCAACACCGGTGACGCCCAGCGGATCGGCCTCGTCGACGGCGCGACCGCCCAGGTCACCTCGCGCGTCGGCAAGATCGAGGTGCAGGTCGAGGTTACCGACGACATCGCGCCCGGCGTCGTCTCGATGCCGCACGGCTGGGGTCACGACCTGCCGGGCACCCAGCTCACCGTCGCCCGTGAGCACGCCGGCGTGAACGTCAACCTCCTCACCGACGACCTCCGCATCGACCCGCTCTCGGGCACCGCCGTCCTCAACGGCACCCGCGTGCAGGTCGTGCCCGCCTGAAGATCCCCCTGAAGCGCCCCCTGAAGTCCAATTAGGAGCCGCCATGACCGCCGGAGTCACCAGCCCGAGCGCGGTGCAAGCCGTCCGCCGGATAGCCGACCTGCCGTTCCTCGCGGAGCAGGCGTACGGCGACGCGGTGGCGTGGCGGTTCAAGGAGCACGGCGAGTGGCGTGAGCAGACCTACGCCGAGGTCTCCGAGCTGGTGCTGGACCTCGCGTCGGGGTTCGTCCACGCAGGACTGCGGGCGGGTGACAGGGTCTGCGTACTCGCGAACACTCGTCCTGAGTGGACCGCGGTCGAACTGGCTGTGCTCGCGGCGGGCGGCATCGTCGTGCCGATCTACCCGTCGAGCACGTCGGAGGAGATCGCCTGGGTGGTCGGCGACTCCGGCGCGGCGATCGTGGTGGCCGAGGACGAGTCCCAGTGCGTCAAGGTCGACGTGGTCCGCTCCGAACTCCCAGAGCTGCGAACGGTTTTCACGATCGAGCCCGCCGGTGACCGCCCGACGGTGGCCGAGCTGCAGGACACCGGCCGCACCTCACCCCTGGCCGCCGAGCTGGACTCCCGTCGTGCCGCGATCAGGCCGGAGGACCCGAGCCTGATCATCTACACCTCGGGCACCACCGGCCCGCCCAAGGGCTGCATCCTGACGAACGCGAACTGGGTCGCGTTGTGCCGTGTCGCGGAAGAGGCCCGCATCGACGCGATGACCGGCACCGTCTACCTGTTCCTGCCGCTGGCGCACGTCTTCGCGCAGATCGTCATGTTCGGCACCATGTACCGCGGTGGCGCTTTGGCGTACTTCGGCGGTGACATGGCGGCGATCGTGCCGGAGCTGGCCGAGGTCCGGCCGACCTTCCTGCCTTCCGTGCCGCGCATCTTCGAAAAGATCTACACGTTCGTCACGTCCGCGGTGCCGGCGGAGCAGCTCGCTCAGGCCGTGACACTCGGTCTCGAGGTTCGGCGCAGGCGTGCCGTGGGCGAACCGGTGCCGCAGGAGATGGCGGCGGCGTTCGAACAGGTCGACGCGTTGTTCGCCAAGGTGCGCGCGGTGTTCGGCGGCCGGCTCGTGCAGGCGTTGTCCGGTGCCGCGCCGATCTCCCGTGAGGTGCTGCAGTTCTTCCACGCAGCCGGCGTGCCCGTGCTGGAGGGCTACGGCATGACCGAGTCCACCGCGGTCGGCACCATCAACACGCTCAGCCGCTTCAAGCTCGGCTCGGTCGGCGCGTCCGGTGTGGCGGGGCTGGAGATGGCGGTGGCGGAGGACGGCGAGCTGCTCATGCGCGGGCCGCACGTCTTCGCGGGCTACTGGCGCAACGACGAGGCGACGGCCGCGACGATCCAGGACGGCTGGCTGCACACCGGCGACCTCGGCGAGATCGACGCGGACGGCTTCGTCACGATCACGGGGCGCAAAAAGGACATCATCATCACCGCGGGCGGCAAGAACATCGCGCCGGCGAACGTCGAGAACGCGCTGCGTCAGTCCCGCTGGATCTCACACGCGGTCCTGTTCGGAGACCGCAAGCCCTACTGTGTGGCGCTGCTCACACTCGACGCGGACGAGATCGTGCCGTGGGCGACCGCTCGTGGATTGCCCTCCGACCTCGAATCTTTGGTGGGTCACCCAGAAGTGCGAGCCCTGGTGCAGGGAGTTGTTGACGAAGCGAACTCGCACTTCGCCAGTGTTTCCCAGGTGAAGAAGTTCGTGCTGCTCACCAGGGATCTGTCCCAGGAGGAAGGTGAGCTCACACCGACGTTGAAGGTGAAGCGCAACGTGATCCACCGTCTTCACGCTGAGTTGTACGAAGGGCTCTACGAGTAACCCGTACGTACGAGAAATCCAAAAACAGGTACATCCACCCTGGCGGATTCGGTCCGCTCAGGGCAGAGTGGAACACCAAGCGGTGCACGGCCCCCTCCCCCCTCGGGCCAGCCGCTTCGCGGCCCCGGCTTCACGGCGTACTCCCCCCCAGACGCCCTTGCCGGGGCCGCCTTGCGTCTATCGCCTTGGCGGTGTGGTGGTTCCCCGCACGATGAGCTGTGTCTCCGCCACGATCTGCGGCACCTCGGTGTTGTCCGAGTCCAGCCAGTCGAGCAACAGGTTCACCGCGGTGCGTCCTGCCTGCGCCACCGGCATTGCCACCGTTGTCAACGCGGGCGAGCACAGCGCTGCGTACGTGAGATCGTCGAACCCGGTCACGGACACGTCGCCGGGAACCGAGATTCCCCGATCCCTGAGCCGCGCCAGCACGCCGAGCGCCATGATGTCGTTGTACGCGACGATGGCGGTCGTATCGGCCGCCACGGCCAGATCAGCCGCCTGCAGGCCACCTTCGTAGCGCGGTGCGAACGGTCCGAGATCCACCAGGTCCACGCCGTGCTGGGCAACCGCTGACATGAGACCGCGGCGACGCTCCTGGTTGGACCATGAGGTGCGAGGCCCGTTCAGGTAAGCGATCCGCCGGTGTCCCAATGCGACGAGGTGGTCGATGATCGCGTGCATTCCGCCAGCCGAGTCCATCAACGCGGCGGGCACGCCGGGCAGGCGCCGGTTCAGCAGCACCAGCGACGTCGCGCCCGCCACCTCGTAGACCTGCGAGTCCTCCAGACCAGGCGCACACAGCACGACGCCGTCGACCTGCTTGGCCATCGCGTGCACGAGCTTCGCCTCGGCCACCGGGTCCTCGTCGCTGTCCGCCACGAACACCGCGTAGTCGGCCTGCATCGCCCGTGCCTGCACGGCCTTGAGCACGCCCGTGAAGAACGGGTTGTCGAGGTCGGGCACGACGATGCCGATGTTGCCGGTCTTGCCGGTGATGAGACCTCGAGCGGCCCTGTTGGGCTGGTAGCCGAGGTCGGAGGCGGCAGCCAGCACCCGTGATCTGGTCTCCGGGCGCACCAGCTCCGGGGATGTCAGCGCACGCGAAACGGTGGCGACCGATACGTGCGCCCTGCGTGCCACGTCGCGGATGGTGACTGCCACTTGTACCTCACCCTCAACTGCCGGTTGAAACAATCATGACGGGTCAGGCGTCAGGAAGGTTCTTTGAGTCTGGTGACGAGCTGTGTCGGGTTCACAAACCTAAGCGCGATCACCAGGAGGACGAGCATCGACCCCGTGTAGATGACCGCCATCGAGTCGACCATCTGCTGCGGCCGGATGCCCGCCGACGACATCGCCTCGTACAGCGACACGACCAGGGTCTGACTGGTCGGTCCCGCGGTGAGGAACGTCAGCTCGAACATGCCCACCGTCCGCACGAGCACGAGAATCGACGCCGCCAGGATGCCCGGTACCAGCAACGGCGCCAGCACGCGGGTGAAGATGGCGACCGTGTTCGCCCCGCACATCCTCGCCGCCGACTCGATCTTCGTGTCGATCTGCTCGATGAACGGCGTCATCGTCAGCACGACGAACGGCACGGCGGGCACGAGGTTCGCGGCGATCACGCCGAACATGCTCCCCGCCAGATGGAACTTGTACAGCACCGTCGCGAGCGGGATGCCGTACGTCATCGGCGGCATCAGGATCGGCAGCAGGAACAGCACGTTGAGCAGCTTCTTTCCAGGGAAGTTGCGGCGTGCCAGTGCGTAGGCCGTAGGAACTCCAATGAGGACGGAGATGACGACGACCGCGATCGCGACCTGGAACGTCACGACCAGCACGTCCAGCAGCCGGTAGTCGCGCCACGCCTCGCCGTACCACTTGCCCGTGTAGCCGTCCGGCAGCCACGTGCCGAACCAGGACTCGGCGAACGAGTTGGTGACGACGGCGCCGACGATGCCGACCAGGTTGAGCATGAAGAAGATCAACGCGCCCCACGTCAGCCACACGACGGGACGTGCACTCAGTACGCGGTTCATCCCTTGCCTCCCGTCGCGCCGCGGTAGAGCGTCGCCCGCCAGATCAGCACCACGCCGATCACGATCAGCATCACCAGCGCCATCAGCATCGCGATCGCCGAGCCCATCGCGAAGTCGTTGTCCCGCAACGCCGTCTCGTACGCGGCGATCGACATCACGTGCGTCTCCCCGGCCGGGTTGCCGACCATGACCGCCGACGGGAACACCGAGAACGCGAGCACGAACGAAAGACAGAACGTGACCGCGAGGCCCGGTGCCAGCAGCGGCATGGTGATCGTCCGGAAACGCTGCCGTTTCGAGGCTCCGAGCGTGGCCGCCGCCTGTTCCAGCGTCGGGTCGATGCCCGACAGGTACGACAACGTCAGCAGAAACGCGAACGGGAACCCGGTGATGATCAGGCTGAACAGCACGCCCCAGTAGTTGTGGGTGAGCTTCGCCGGTTCGTCCGCTCCGAGCGCCATCCAGATGCGGTTGAACCATCCCGTCGGCCCGAAGAACGCGAGCAGTCCCTCCGCCGTCAGCACGGTGCCGAGCGTGATCGGCACGACCAGCAAGGTGGTGAGCGCTCTCTTGCCACGGAACCGGCCGCGCATCCGGAACGCGATCGGGATGGACGCCAGCACGTTGAACAACGCCGCCGGCAGCCCGAGCCGCAGTGTGATCCAGACGGTCTCCGCCAGATAGGAGTCGGAGAAGAACGTGATGTAGTTCTGGAACGGGCTGCCGCCGCCCTTCGGCTGGAACGACAGTTGCAGCCCGTACAGGAACGGGTAGACGAACAGCAGCACGACGAACACCGCGCCCGGCACCAGCAGCCACAGGACGCGGTCGACGCCCTTCTCTGCCAGCCGGTGCTTCAGCGACGCCCGCTCCAGTGATTTCCGGTCGCGCGGCGATGGTGATTCCCGGTCGCGCGGCGATAGGAGGGCCGTCATGCGAACACCAGCACGCGTTCGACCGGCACCTTCAGCTTGATCGCGTCGCCGGGAGCCAGGCGTGAGTTGGTGCGGACGTGGAGCCGTTCGCCGTTCTTGAGCCGCGCCTCGACCGCCTGCTCACGCCCGTGGTACTCGACGATCTCGACGGTGGCGTCGAGCGTGTTGTCCCCGGCCTCGGTGACAACGGTGAAATCCTCGGGCCGGATTGCCGCGACGGCCTTGTCCGAGAGCTCTTCCCGTTTGACGCCAACGAGTTTGATGCCGCCTTCGGTGTGGACGGTCGTGTTCTCGCCTTCCTGGCTCGTCACGGTCACCGGGATCATGTTGCGGTAGCCCATGAATCCGGCGACGTACCGGTTCACCGGATGCGCGTAGACCTCCTCCGGCGAGCCGACCTGCTGCACCTCGCCCAGCCGCAGCACCACGAGACGGTCGGCGAGGGCCAGCGCCTCCTCCTGATCGTGCGTCACGTAGACGGTGGTGAGGCCCAGCGACTGGTGCAGCCGGCGGATCTCGGTGCGCATCTCCAAACGCAGCGCAGCGTCCAGGTTGGACAGTGGTTCGTCCATGAGCACCAGCGGTGGTTCCAGGACGATCGCTCGCGCGATGGCCACGCGTTGCTGCTGGCCACCGGAGAGCTGGGCCGGGAACTTGTGCTGGTGTTCTTCGAGCTGGACGAGCCGGACCGCCTCGTCGACGCGACGATTGAGCTCGGCCTTGGGCGTCTTGCGCATGGACAGCCCGAACCCGATGTTGCGCCGCACCGACATGTGCGGGAACAGCGCGTAGTTCTGGAACACCATCCCGAACCCGCGCTTCTCCGGCGGCTGGTCGTCGATGCGCTTGCCGTCCAGCGTGATCCGCCCGCCCGTGAGCGGCAGCAGACCGGCCAGGCAGTTGAGCGCGGTCGACTTCCCGCACCCGGACGGGCCGAGGAGGGCGACGAACTCGCCGCCCTTGATCGTCAGGTCCATGCCCTTGAGGGCAACGGTGTCCCCGAACGCACGCTGCACGTGGTCGAGGTGCAGCTCGGCAAATCGCTGTCCCGTCACTTCTTGCCGATCTCTCGATCCCAGCGCTGGAACGCCTTCACCTGCTGTGCCGCCGGCAGTGACGTCTCCTTGGGGTTCTCCTCGATCAGCTTGTCGTACTCGGCGCGCCCGAACTTCGCGATCGCGTCCTGGGACTCCTGCGGCGCCATCTTCAGCGTCACGTCCTTGACCGCGGGACCGGGGTAGAAGTAGCCCTTGTCGTAGGCCTTGGCCTGCTGCTTGGGATCCAGCATGAACTTGATCAGCGCCAGGTTCGCCGCCAGCACGTCGCTCGACACGCCCTTCGGCACCACCGCGTAGTGGGCGTCGGTGACCCAGTGGAAGCCCTTGAAGGTCGCGATCTTCATGCCTTCCGGCACCGAGCCGAGCACGCGCGGGTTGATGTCCCAGCCCGTGGTGGAGGCGACCATCCACGACGTGCCGTTCGCCAGGTTCTTCATGACGTCGGTCGTGCCGCCGGGGTAGTTGTCGACGTACTGCCCCAGTTCCTTGAGGTACGCCCAGGTCTTCTCCCAGCCCTTCTCCGGGTCCTTGGGGTCGGAGTCGCCGAGCAGGTACGGCAGTCCCATCAGGAACGTCCTGCCTGGACCGGAGTTCGCGGGGCGCGCGTACTGGAACTTGCCGGGGTGCGCCTTCGCCCACTCCAGCAGTTCGGCAGGAGACGTCGGAGGAGTGGGCACCTTCGCCGGGTCGTACTCGAGCAGCGGGCCCGCGGGGTAGTAGGTGACGGCGACGCCTTGGCCCTGCGCGAGCTTCTGCATTTCCCACGCGGGCGGGAGGTAGGTCTTCTCGAGGTCCGGCAGCTTCGCCGAAAATCCGGGGAGCAGTTCGTAGACGAGCTTCTGCTCGATGACTGACGACAGACCGTCGGTTCCGGTAAGAACCAGATGGGTCTGCGAGGTACCGGAATTCTGCTCGGCCTTGAGCTTGCCCGGCATGTCCGGTGCGGTCGCCTTGGTGTAGTTGACCTTGCTGACGAAGTCGGGGCTGGCCTTGACGAACTCGTCGATCATGGCTTGCGTGAGCTGCAGGTTGCCGGCCACGTCGAGGACGTTGAGCTCGACCGGTTTCGACGGCTTGTCCGGGATTGTCGTGGGTGCGTTCTGCGCCTGCGGGGCCTCAGGCGCACCACACGCCGTGACGACCAACAGGGCGGGGATGACGAGCTGTAACTTCCTTGTCCAGCGCATCTCGTGGCTCCCTAACTGACTCTGGACCTGGCGCTCGAAAACGTTTACGGTTTTTCTGTAACACTCGTACACCCGCCGCCGTTCGAACGCAATGCCCCGCCGCCGCACACCCGTTCCCAACGAAAGTGGGAGGCTCCTGTGGCACCCCGTTCACGGCGGTTGCCGGCTAGAACCGGCATCCTGGCCACTGCGCTCGCAGTGGCGGTGACCTCGCTCGTCTCCGCCGCACCCGCGGCGGTCGCAGCTGATGTCCTGCTGTCCCAAGGAAAGCCGACGACCGAGTCGGCGTCCGGTGGTGCGAACTACGCGCCCAAGAACGCAGTCGACGGCAACTCGGCGACGCGCTGGGCCAGCAAGTCGAACACCGATCCGGCCTGGATCCGCGTCGACCTCGGCGCGTCCGCGAACATCAGCCGGGTCCGGCTGCAGTGGGACCTCTCGTGCGCCAAGGCGTACCGGGTCGAGACCTCTGAGAACGACTCGACCTGGACGCCCATCCACACCACCGCCGACGGCAAGGGAGGTGTCGAGGACCTGACGGTCGCCGGGCGGGGCCGTTATGTCCGCGTCTACGGCACCACGCGCTGCCGCACCGGCACGTCGTACGGCTACTCCCTGCAGGAGTTCCAGGTCTTCGGCAACTCCGGCCCGGTGGACACCGAGCCGCCGTCACCGCCGTCCGACCTCGTTGCCTCGGAGATCAAGTCCGACTCGGCGAAGCTGACGTGGAAGGCCGCGACCGACAACGTCGCCGTCACCGCGTACGACATCTACAACCTCGGCCAGTTCCAGAAGACGGTCTCGGGCGCCGAGCTCACGACCGTCATGACCGGCCTGAAGCCGAACGTGAACTACGGCTTCTACGTCAACGCGCGTGATGCGGCGAGCAACGTCTCGCAGGCGTCCAACACGGCGGAGTTCAAGACCCCGCCCGCACAGGACGACCCGATCCCGCCGACCGCGCCGAAGAACCTGCGGTCGACCGGTGTCACGGCGAACTCGGTCTCACTGGCGTGGGACGCGGCGACCGACAACATCGGCGTGACCCGCTACGAGGTCTACACAGGATCGACGAAGGTCGGTGACGCGACCGGCACGTCCGCCACGATCGGCGGCCGCAGCGCGAACACCGAGTACACCTTCACCGTCAAGGCTTTCGACGCCGTCGGCAACGCCGGCCCCGCGTCCAACGCCGTGACCGTGAAGACCCGCTCCGGCGGCGACCAGGTCGGCGCCGTCACGCAGATCGCGACCGACAACGACGTGCCGTGGGGCCTCGCGTTCCTGCCGGACGGCTCCGGCGTCTACTCGCGCCGCGACGCGCAGGACATCGTGAAGATCACGCCGTCCGGCCAGAAGACCACGCTGGGCAAGGTTCCCGGTGTGTCCGGCACGAACGGTGAGGGCGGCCTGCTCGGCATCGAGCTCTCGCCGACGTTCGCGGCGGACGGCCTGATCTACATCTACCACACGGCTTCCGGCGACAACCGGATCGTGCGGGCGAAGATCGAGGGCAACTCGCTGACCGGCTTCCAGACGCTGCTGACCGGCATCCCGCGCAACAAGTTCCACAACGGCGGCCGCTTGCGCTTCGGCGCGGACGGCAAGCTCTACGCGGGAACCGGTGACGGCCAGAACAAGCCCAACGCCCAGAACAAGCAGTCGCTGGGCGGCAAGGTCCTGCGCCTGAACCCGGACGGCACCCCGCCGTCGGACAACCCGTTCTTCAGCGAGGGCGGCAACGCGCGGTACGTCTGGACCTACGGCCACCGCAACGTCCAGGGCCTCGCCGTGGACTCGCAGGGCCGCATGTGGCAGGCCGAACTCGGCGACGGCACCATGGACGAGATCAACCTGCTGCAGAAGGGCGGCAACTACGGCTGGTCCAGCTGCGAGGGCACGACGGGCAACTGCAGCGGCTTCATCGCGCCGAAGAAGACCTTCCCGGTCAGCTCCGCCTCACCGTCGGGTCTGGCGATCGTGAACGACGTGCTGTTCCTCGCCGCCCTGCGCGGCGAGCGGCTGTACCGCATGCCGATCAACGGCTCGTCGCTCGGCACGACCACGTCGCACTTCCAGGGCACCTACGGCCGTCTGCGGACGCCGGAGCCCGCTCCGGACGGCTCGCTGTGGGTCACCACCTCCAACGGTGACAAGGACTCCACGGCGGGGAACAGCAACACCAAGCTGTTGAAGGTGGCGCTGAACTAGAAGCGGTAGCGGTAGAACGGAAGCCCTCGGACCCTCGTCCGGGGGCTTCCCGCGTAACGGGGACCTCGGCACGATCGACCTCAGAGAGGGGACCGGTGGGAGGTGACCCGCGATGACCTGGCGGCGCCTGCTGGTCGTGACCGGCTTGCTGGTGGCGCTGCTGGTCGTGGCCGGCGCGGCCGTGCTCGTGCTCAGCGAGGACCGGCCGGACCCCAGCTCGGCGCCCGTGACCTCGGTGCCCCTGACCTCCGGGACCGAATCGGCCCCTCCGCTCCCGACCCTGAAGCCGGGCGGCACGACCACCACTGGCCCGACGACCAGCCGGGCCAGTGACGCGACGCCCACCACGACCACGTTCCGCCTCCGTGACGGGCAGGTGGTCTATCGCGCTCCGTCTCCCATGCGCGTTAACGACGTCCAGCGCGTGTCAGTACGGGTGGCCGGCAAGGACGCGCCACCCGAGTGGACCTCCGGCCTGCCCGGCACCGGGTCGGTCACCGTTCACCCCGCGCCGGTGGGCAGCTCGCTCACCGCCGATCTGAGCGGCCCGGACTTCCTGATCACTCGCGTCGGTGGCGACGACGGCAAGCGCGAGCTCGCGGAAGGCGGGTTCGCCGAATGGGCGTGGGACGTGCGGCCGCAGAAGAGCGGCAAGCTCCGTCTCGACTTCGTCCTGTACGTCGCCAGGGACGCCGGCGGCGTCCCGATCCACTACCGGACCTATGCGCGCGAAGTCGAGGTCGAGGTCAACTTCCCCTTCAGCTTCGGGAAGTTCGTCAAGGACTACGGCGCGCTCACGGGGCTGACCGTGCCGGTGGTCGCCGGTGCGATCTGGACGTTCATCCACTGGCTGCGCAAAAAGCGCAAGAAGGCGGAGCCGGAGCCCGCAGGGGAGTAGCCGATCAACTTCCCACTTCAACATATAGCGCACAGGGGGCCTTGCGGCAAGACCCTGTTCATGCCGCAGAATCCCCGGCCGTAGCCGGAAACGGCGAAAAACCGGGGGAGTCGCGAAGTGCGTGTGTTGGTGGCTGGATATGGATCGCGCGGGGATGTCGAACCGCTGATCGCGCTCGCGGTGGCGTTGCGGGCACTCGGCGCGGAGGCGCTGGTGTGCGCACCGCCGGACGAGGAGTTCGTGAAGAGGCTGGGCGAGCACGGCGTGCCGTTCGTCCCGTTCGGACGGTCGGTGCGCGAGCTGGTGACGGGTCCGCGGCCGGCGGATCCGCCGAGTGTCGCTGCCGCGCTGGTCGACGAGTGGTTCGGTCCGATCGCCGCCGCGGCGCGGGGTTGCGACCTGCTGGTGGCCGGTGGCCTGGTGCCCGCGGGTGGGCCGTCGGTGGCTGAAAGCCTGGGCATCTCGTACAGGTACGTGACGTTCCACGGGATCGAGCTGCCGTCGCCGCATCGCCCGCCGACGCAGCGACCGGGCAAGCTCTACCCGGCCGACGTGACCGACAACCGGGTGCTGTGGGACCTGGACGCGGAGAACGTGAACGCCCTGTGGGGCGCGGCGCTCAACACCCACCGGGCGGCGATCGGCATGCCGCCGGTGGGCAACGTTCGCGACCACGCTTACGGCGACAGTCCGTTGCTGGCGGCGGATCCGGTGCTCTGGCCGCAGGAGGAGCTGACGAATCTGGAGACCGTGCAGACCGGCGCTTGGATCCTGCCCGACGTCCGGCCGCTCGCGCCCGAACTGGTGGCGTTCCTCGACGCTGGCGAGCCGCCGGTGTACGTCGGCTTCGGCAGCATGCCCATGAAGAACGCGAAGGACGTCGGCCAGATCGCCATCGATGCGGTCCGCGTGCACGGCCGCCGCGTCCTCATGGCCCGCGGCTGGGCCGACCTGGCCCAGATCGACGACAGCGACGACTGTTTCGTCGTCGGCGAGGTCAACCACCAGGCGTTGTTCCGCCGGGTCGCCGCCGTCGTGCACCACGGTGGCGGCGGCACGACGACGACCGCGGCCCGTGCCGGTGCGCCTCAGGTGGTGGTGCCTCAGTTCGTGGACCAGCCGTTCTGGGCGCGCCGGGTGGCTGAGCTGGGCATCGGTGCGGCGCACGACGGTCCGACGCCGACGTTCGAGTCCCTGTCGACCGCGCTCAAGACCGCGCTGGCGCCCGAGACCCGCGCTCGTGCGGCCGAAGTGGCGGGCACGGTTCGCGCGGACGGGGCGACGGTGGCGGCGAAGCTGTTGTTAGTGCCGTGACCGCCAACCTTCGCCGCGTCTTCGACGCTCAGCAGGGCGCCTCACGGCACCGGCCCCACACCCACAGCCAACCAGGATGAGGGCGCAGGGCCGGCACCGCGATGCACCCGTCTGACCGCCGAATACGGGGCAAAGGCTGACGGCCACGGCACTAGCGGGAGAGTCCGTCGAGGAGTAGCTCGATCAACCGACGCGGGTCGTAGCGCGGATCGTCATCCCGTCCGATGCACAGGTTGCCGATCCCGCGCATCAGCTCGTACGGCCGCACGTCGTCCCGGATCTCGCCGGCCTTCGCGGCGGCTTCGAGGAGTTGCTCGCACACCGGTCCCAGCCGGTCGAGGAAGTACGCGTGCAACGACTCGAAGCCGCTGCTGTCCGACTGCATCGCGTTAGCCAGTCCGTGCTTTGTCACCAGAAAGTCCACGAACAGGTCGACCCACGACCGCAGTGCGGCGAACGCAGAGTCCGAAGTGGACAGCAACGACGGCCCCGCCTCCGCGCACGCCTCGACCTGATGCCGGTAGACGGCGACGACGAGATCCGCGCGGGTGGGGAAGTGGCGGTAGATCGTGCCCATGCCGACGCCCGCCTCGGCCGCGATCTCGCGGATCGGCGCGTCGACACCGGACCTGACGAACACCTCGGCCGCGGCCGCGAGCAGCGTCTGCTCGTTGCGCACGGCGTCGGCCCGCTTGCGTGGTGGCACGGCACTCCTCCCGGACACGGTCGTTGACAAAACGGAACAGTGCTCCGTATCGTTCCGGAACGTCGCTCCGCTTGAGCGAACTGTACTCGAAGGGAACGTCATGACCGTCTTCACGGTGAGCCCTGTCGTGCTCAAAATCCCCGGCAGGCCCGTTGACCTGCAGCTGAAGGTCTCCGCACCAGTTTCTGATCGGGCCGAGGGCAACGAGCTGCCGATCATCCTGCTGTCCCACGGGCAGGGCTACTCGAACCACCTCTCCTCGCTGAACGGCTACGCCCCGCTTGCGAACCACTGGGCCGAGCAGGGCTTCGTCGTCCTCCAGCCGACCCATCTGAGCTCCCGAACACTGAACCTGCCCGGCGACACCCCTGGTGCGCCGATGTTCTGGAAGGAGCGCGCCGAGGACATGTCGCACGTCCTCGACCGGCTCGACGAGATCGAGAAGGCCGTGCCGCAGCTGCAGAACCGCCTGGACCGCACCAAGATCGCGGTGGCAGGGCACTCGATGGGCGGCCACACCGCGAGCCTGCTCCTGGGCATGAAGGCCGAGGGCGTCAGCCTCGTCGAGCCGCGGATCAAGGCGGGCGTGCTGCTCGGATCCACCGGTCGGGGTGATGGGCTCACGGAGATCGTGCGCGACAACTACTCGTTCATGCTGACCGCGGACTTCACCGAGATGGTGACGCCCGCGCTCGTCGTGGCAGGGGACAAGGACGCCTCGGAACACCTCACGGTGAACGGGCCGGAGTGGCACATGGATCCGTTCCACCTCGCGCCCGGCCAGAAGGACCTGCTCACGCTGTTCGGCGGCGAGCACGGGCTCGGTGGCGTGTCCGGATACGACGTCGCCGAGACCACGGACGAGAGCACCGAACGGGTCGAGGCCGTCCAGAAGCTCACGACGCCTACCTGCGCAGTCAGCTGTACAAGACCGATGACTGGCAGGAGGCCCAGAAGTGGTTTGCCACCACGGAACTCGGCAAGGTCGAGTCCAAGAGCTAGTGGGCGTTGGGCTCCGGGTTCGTACCGGGGCGTGACAGGAACTCGAAGTCGCAGCCCTCGTTGGCCTGCGTGATGTGCTCGTAGTACAGAGCGCCGTACCCGCGTTCGAACTTCGGCGGCGGCGCGGTCCACGCGGCGCGGCGCCGCTCCATATCCTCGTCGGAGATCTCCACGCGCAACACGCGCGCCTCGACGTCCAGCGTCACGAGGTCGCCGTCCTGCACCAGCGCCAGCGGCCCGCCAACGTGCGCCTCCGGTGCCACGTGCAGAACGCATGCGCCGTAAGAAGTTCCGCTCATCCGCGCGTCAGACACGCGCACCATGTCCCGGACGCCCTCGCGCAGAAGCCTGTCCGGGATCGGCAGCATCCCGTATTCCGGCATGCCGGGCCCGCCTTTGGGGCCGCCACCAGCGAGCACGATCACCGAGTCGCGGGTCACCTCGAGATCCGGTGAGTTGATCCGTGCCTGCAAGTCCTTGTAGCCGTGGAAAACCACGGCGGGCCCGGTGTGCTTCCACAACGCGGGATCAGCCGCCACGTACTTGATCACCGCACCGTCAGGAGCCAGATTGCCGCGCAGCACGGCCAGTCCGCCCTCGGGCGAGATCGGGTCGTCCAGCCACCGGATCACCGAGGAGTCGTACACCTCCGCACCGTCGAGATCGTCGCCGAACGTCCGTCCGGTCACCGTGGTTCGCTTGAGGTGCAACGAGTCCCGCAGCCGCGACAGCAACCCGCGCAGCCCGCCCGCGTAGTAGAAGTCCTCCATGAGGTACGAGCCGGCGGGCTGAACGGACGCCAGCACCGGAACCTCGCGCGACAGCCGGTCGAAGTCGTCCAGCGTCAACGAGATCTGCGACCGACCGGCCATCGCGATCAGATGGATGTAGGAGTTCGTCGAGCCGCCCAACGCCAGTACAGTCCGAATCGCGTCCTCGTAAGCTTCCGCGGACAGCACATCGCTGATGGTCAACCCTTCGCGCACCATCTCGACGACCCGCATGCCCGAGGCGGCCGCCATGCGGTAGTGCGCCGAGTCCACGGCCGGAATCGACGATGCCCCAGGCAAAGTGAGCCCGAGCGCCTCGGCGGCGGCCGTCATCGTCGAGGCCGTGCCCATGGTCATGCACGTGCCGGGGGAGCGAGCCAGTCCTGACTGGATCTCCGCCCAGTCGGCCGAGGAGATCGTCCCTGCACGCTTCTCGTCCCAGAACCGCCACATGTCCGTGCCGGACGCGAGCTTCTCGCCACGCCAGTTGCCCCGCAGCATCGGCCCTGCCGGCACGAAAACCGTGGGCAGACCGGCAGAAGCGGCACCCATCAGCAAAGCGGGCGTGGTCTTGTCGCACCCGCCCATCAGCACCGCGCCGTCGACGGGATACGACCGGAGAATCTCCTCGGTCTCCATCGACAGCATGTTCCGGTACAGCATGGGTGTCGGCTTCTGGTACGTCTCCGACAGCGTCGAAACCGGGAACTCCAGCGGATAGCCGCCTGCCTCCCAGACACCGCGCTCGACCTGCTTGGCCCGTTCACGCAAGTGCATGTGGCACGGGTTGATGCCACTCCACGTGTTCAGGATGGCGATCACGGGCTTGCCGAGGTGCTCGGACGGGTTCATGCCGAGCTGGCGCATGCGGGCGTTGTGCGAGAACGCTCGCAGCCCCTCGCCGTCGAACCACTCCGCGCTGCGCAGATTCTTTTGGGCGAACGTCACAGCAAGCCCCAAGAGTTCAGCAGCACACCAACGGCCGAGCGGTCGGCCTCGGACAACAGCGAAGCAGGCGGCCGCACGTCCCGGCGGCACAACCCCAGCTGCGCCAACGCTTCCTTCACCACGGACACGTTGTTGGCGGACTCGTTCAACGCCCGCAGCTCCTCGAACCCGCGGACGAAGTCCCAGATCTCCATCGCCGCGCCGAACTCACCGGCCTGAAGGCAACGGAAGAACTGCACCGACAGCTCGGGTGCCACGTTCGCCAGCCCGGACGTGAAACCCGTTGCCCCCACAGCGAAGTAGCCCGGCGCCGACAGCTCGGCAAGGCCCGCGACCCACGTCACCCTGTCCAGCCCGGCATCGCGTGCGACGGAAGCGAACCGGACCGGATCGGGCACCGCGTACTTGACGCCCACGACGTTCGGGCAGTCGTCCACCAGGGAGGCGATCTGCGCGCCCCCGATCCGAGGGTTCCGCACGTAGAGGATCACGCTCAGCTCAGGAACCGCGGAAGCGATCGTCCGGTGGTAGTCCACCCACCCGTCCAGCGACACGTACGGGTGCACCGGCTGGTGGATCATGATCCCGTTGGCGCCGGCCCGGTCAGCGAACCGCGCAGCCGCAACGGCAGTCCCGAGGTCGTGCCCGACCCCGGCGACGATCGCGGCACGGCCGCCGGCCACGTCGACCGTGATCTGCAGCGCGCGCTCGGTCTCGGCAGCGGACAGCGTGTAGAACTCGCTGGTGTTGCCGTTCGGAGTCACGACGGAGACGCCGCCCTCCACCATCCGGTCGACGATCGCGGCGTAGTTCTTCTCGTCGATCGCGCCGTCGGCGTCGAACGGCGTGACGGTGATCGCCACGACCGACGCGAGCGGCTCGGAGAGGTCATCGAACGCCATCGGGAAGCTCCTCAACAACTCGGTCGGCGAAGGTCTGGATGTGGCGGCGGAGGAGCTCGAAGGCAAGGTCTCCCTTGCCCTGCACGGCGGCGGCGAGGATCGCGCGGTGCTCGGCTGCCTCGTCGTCCCACGTCGGGCAGATGCCCCACCCGGCGACGGTGATCAGCGCGGCCTGGTCGCGCAGGCCGTCTAGGATCTGGATCATCAACGGGTTGCCGCACGCGGCGTACAGCGCGCGGTGGAAGCGGCGGTTGGCGAGGGAACGGCGCGCGAGGTCGCCCGCGTCGCCCAACGCCAAAGCGGCCTCGTCGAAGGAGGCACCGAGCAGGATCGAGCGGCGCAGCGCCTCGGGCTCCATCAGCACGCGCACGTCGTAGACGGAGCCGGCCATCTCGGCGTCGACCGTGCGGACCGCGGCGCCCTTGTACGGGCTCATCACGACGAGCCCCGACCCGGCGAGCGTCTTGAGCGCCTCGCGCACCGGCGTCTTCGAGACGTTGAGCGTGGCCGCGAGATCTGTTTCCACGAGCGCCTGACCGGGCTTCAGCTTTCCGTTGAGAATCGCTTCTTTGATCGATTCCAGAACGAAGTCCGTGCGAGACGCGGGAGGCGCTTCAACCCGGTCATACATCATATACGAGACTTTAAGAGCTGCTGGAGGCCCAGGTCAACAGTCTTCTGTGGGCTGCGCAACGTCGGTGTATCTGAGTTGAACCAACTCTCTCGCGGGCTCGTTTTGAAGGTGTCGGTCACCGCAAGTGCGCGGGACTGAAGAAGGGAAAAATGACTGCATCGTTCCGCGTAACCGTGTCCATTGCCGCGTCCGCCAGCGCATGGCACCGAACGTCCTGGGCACCAACGAGTTGAACGAGATCGACACATGCTGATGGAAGAACTGCCACCGGAGGCCGCGCTGAACGGCCCTCCGCACAATGCGGACCACCTGCTGCAGCGCACGCTGGGCACCGTCCGTGAAGAGAGACATCAGGCCGTGCGACGCCGAGGGCGCATCACGGCCATGACATCGACCCTCATGGTCGCCGGAGTGCTCGCTGGGGGCGTCTGGATGGGCCAGGGCATGGGGGTCAGCGGCACGGACGACGTCGACGCGCTCCTGCAGGGGACCTCGCCGACGGGCGCGCACATGGCCGTGAAGGTCACCGACACCGAGGGCGGCCTGAGGCTGGTCGCCACCGTCGACGGCGTGCAGGACGGGGAAGCCTGCTGGCTGGTCGTGCACACGAGTGACGGGAGGACCTTCACCGCCGGCTCGTGGAGGGCGCACGAAGGTGAGGTGACTCTGGCGGGGTCTGCGATGGTCCGCGCGGCTGACGTAGCAGGCGTCAGCGTCGTGAACCACGACCGCCAGCCCCTGGTCACCGCGAGCTAGCGTTTTGATGAGGGGAGCTTTCATCAACTGAAAGCTCCACCCATCAAGAAGTTGCGAACGCCTTTGTCCGGATGTCAACATTCGGACATGTCCACGCCTGTCTCCCGCCAAGGCGTCGCAGGCGAGGCCGCCGACCGGATCAGAGACGCGATCCTGAGCGGTGAGCTGGCCGCCGGCACCGCCCTCAAAGAGGTCGAACTGGCTGCTCAGCTCGGTGTCAGCCGTGGATCGGTGCGTGAAGGGCTCGTGCTGCTCGAGCGCGAGGGACTCGTCGTATCCGAGTTGCATCGCGGCACGTGGGTGCGCGCGCTCGCGCCGGAGGACATCGACGAGCTGTACACGTTGAGGGCGGCGTTGGACGTCCTCGCGATGCGGACGGCGGCAGCGAAGGGCACGTCGTTCGACAGTCTTGATGCCATCGTCGAGGAGATGCGGCACGCGCGCACGGACGCCGAACGGGTCGCGTTGGACATGAAGTTCCACGACGCCGTGTACGCGGCGACCGGCCATCTGCGGCTGATGGAGGCCTGGCAGGCGATCCGCAGCCAGATTCACCTGTTCCTGCTGGCGCGGGTCGTCGGTGACGCCACCTACCGGGATCTCGTCGTGCCCGACCACGCGAACCTGGCCGCGGTCCTGCGCTCCGGTGACGCCGAGCAGGCCGGGAAGGCGGCAGAGGAACACCTGCGCGGTTCCTACGCGAAGCTCGTGGGGCAACGGTGAACGTTTGAACGTTCGAACTGAGACAGCGGCCTGTCGTCCGCTTGGCCCGCTTGGCAAGCTGTAGCCGTGGCCCCGAACAAACCGATGACCCTCGCAGTCGCGGCGGTCGCGGTCCTCGTCATCGGGGCCTCCGCGGTCCTGCTCTGCGGCACGTCCAGCGGGAAACCGGACCAGTACGTCAGCGAGCTCGACCAGGTGCTGAACGAGCCGGAGACGCCGAACGTCGTCATCCGGTGCGGCACCAACGAGGAGAGGCACCTCAACGCGGACAACCCCGTTGTCTCGCCGGGCATCCCGTTCGGTGCTCATCACACGCACGAGTACGTGGGCAACAAGTCGGCTGATGCGACGTCGACGAACGCCTCTCTAGCGGCCGCGTCCAGCACGTGCGAGAAGGGTGATCTCTCCACCTACTACTGGCCGGTGCTGCGCCTGACCGACGGCACCGGCCACGACGCGCACGCTGACGGCGGCGGGCTGCACGGAAACACCGGCGAGGTGCTGAAGCCGAAGAGCGTGGAGATCCGGTACGAGGGCAGCGCCGTGAGCAACGTGCTGCCGATGCCGCGGTTTCTGCGCATGATCACCGGCGACCCGATGGCGTTCACCAGCAACTACGGCCCGAACGTCCGGGCCAGGTGGGGCTGCGCGAACCAGCCAGGCCGTTACACGACGAAGTACCCGTTGTGTGGGAGCGCGACCACGTTGCGCAGCTACGACTTCGGCAGCTGCTGGGACGGCAACAACACCGACAGCTCGTCACACCGCACCCACGTGGTCTTCCCGCTGGTGGGCGGCGCGTGCCCGCCGCGGACGTTCCCGATCCCGCGCCTGCACATCACCGTCGGCTACGACATTCCCGCCGGTCGCCCGTTCGCGATCGACAGCTTCCCCGAGGAGCTGCGCGACCCGGCGACCGACCACGCGATGTTCATCAACGTCATGCCGGAGACGTTGATGGCCGAGCTCGTCGGGCACCTCAACGGGTCCCGCTAGCATCCACCTCATTCTTTTTGTCGAAACCTCGTTGAACCGAAGCCCGTTTTTGCTCGTGTGTCGGCTGAGGTCTTCAACAGGACGCCCGCAAGAGGTGTTCGCGGGCGGGGAGGAGTGGGTGGATGGCGGCTTTGTTCTCCCGCAAACGGGAGACCGCGGCCGACGAGGCACTGATCCGGTCGCTCTACGAGGAGCACGGTCGGGCACTGCTGGCGTACGCGACGCGGCTGACCGGTGATCGGGCGGCTGCCGAGGACGTGGTCCAGGAGACCCTCGTCCGAGCGTGGCGCCATCCCGACGCCCTCGTGAACGGCAAGGGATCGGTGCGCGGCTGGTTGTTGACCGTGGCGCGCAACATCGTCACCGACAGGGTGCGGGCCAAGGCCGCGCGCCCTCAGGAGGTCGCCGAGTCACCGGCGACGCCACCGATCGCGCGTGACCACGCTGACCAGGTGGTCGACTCGGTGGTGGTGCTGGAGGCACTCGACAGGTTGTCTTCGGACCACCGCGACGTGCTCATGGAGATCTACTTCCGCGGCCGCAGTGTGACGGAGGCGGCGGAAGCGCTCGGAGTACCACCGGGCACGGTGAAATCAAGATCGTATTACGCGTTGCGAGCCCTGAGGGAGACGTTCGTCGGTCAACAGGTCGCACTGAAGGGGGTGGCCGGATGACCACGCAGCACGATCCGCAGCTGCTCGGTGCCTATGTTCTTGGAGCACTGGACGCGCAGGAGGTGCGCGAGATGGACGAGCACTTGGCGTCCTGCCCTGACTGCGCGCGTGAGCTCGAGGACCTTCGTGCGATGGAGGCCTTCCTCGGCGAGGTGCCGCCGGAAGCAATGCTGGACGGACCGCCAGAGGGCGGCGATTTGTTGTTGCAGCGCACCTTGCGCCAGGTGCGCAGCGAACGCGGCGGCGTCGCTCGACGTCGCCAGTTCACGCTTGGTGCCGCGGCGGCCGTGGTGGCCGCTGTCGTGCTCGGCGCCGGTGTCTTCGTCGGCAAGGTCACGTCGCCAGATGCGACAACGGCCCTTCCCACACCGACGACGGTCGCACCGGACCCGGCGGGCACCAAGCTCGCCACGTTCACCGACCCGGTGACCAAGGCGTCGATGACCGTGAAGGTCGTCCCCGCCGCGGGCTGGGTGCGGACGAACATGGCGATCAGCGGCATTCCCGAAGGCGAGAAGTGCCGGATCTTCGTCGTGGCGAAGGACGGCAGCCGTCAGGAGGCGGGTTCCTGGGTGGTGTCCAAGAAGGGCGCCGCCGAGGGCACGAACCTGGACGGTTCCGCGCTGGTCGACCCCAAGGACGTCAAGTCAGTGGTGGTCGAGAACTTCGCGGGCAAGAAGTTCGTCGAGGTGCCGGTCCAGGCGTGACCGAGGGGTGAAGGGGCCGCTTCCGCTACCGGAGGCGGCCCTTTCTTCACGGCTTGAGCACCACTTTGCCCACCGTGGCACGGGATTCCAGCGCCTCGTGGGCCTTCGCGGCGTCCTTGAGCGCGAACGGCGGGTTGATCAGCGGCACGAACCGCCCGCTCGCCAGTCCCGCCATCGACTCGTCCTCCAGGGCTCGCAGCCCGCGCCGCATCAGGCCGGGCCCGAGCGCGACGGTCGCGGTGAGGCTGTTGGCGAACAACGCTTCCGTGCTGATCGGCGTCATCGCCCCGGACGCCCAGCCGTAGATGATCTGCCGCCCACCCGGCCCCAGCGTCTTCAACGCCCGGGCGCCGACCTCGCCACCGACGGCGTCGAGCACCACCGTCATGTCCTTGATGCCGTCCGCCCAGTCCGGCCGGGTGTAGTCGATGGCGGCGTCGGCGCCGTTGTCCATGACGTAGTCGAGCTTCTCGCCGCTCGCGAGACCGACGACCCGTGCGCCGACGTTGCGCGCCTCCTGCACGAACAGTGCCCCCATGCCACCTGCCGCCGAGGTCACGAGCACGACGTCGTCCTTGGTGAGCTTCGCGGCGTCGAGGACAGCGACCACCGTGCGACCGGTGCCGATCATGGCGACCGCCGCCTCGAACGACACGTCGTCCGGCAGCGCGTGCAGTGCGCTGACGTTGGCGACGGCGAGCTCGGAGTAGCCGCCGTTCGCCTGGCCGAGGTGCGCGACGACCCGCCGGCCCAGCCACTCCGGCTCGACGTCGTCGCCGAGTGCCGTGACGACACCGGCGACCTCGCGTCCCGGCGTCATCGGGAAGTCGACGGGCCCGAACCCGCCCTTGCGGATCGTGGTGTCGACGAGGTGGACGCCGGCGGCGGCCACGGTGACACGGACCTGACCGGTCGTGGGCTCCGGGTCGGGAACCTCTTCGAAGCGCAGGTTCTCCGCCGGGCCGAACTCGTACTGCCGAATCGCGAACATGCCGCCGACGCTACGAACTCCACTTAACTGGAGGTCAAGCGTCAGTGAGCGATCATCACGTGCTTGACGCGCGTGTAGTCCTCCAGGCCGTGCATCGACAGGTCCTTGCCGTAGCCAGAGGCGCCGAAACCGCCGTGCGGCATCTCGGACGCGACGAGACCGTGCGTGTTGACCCACACGATGCCGAAGTCGAGTCGCGCCGTCAGCGACGCGGCCCGGCCCGTGTCACGGGTCCAGATCGAGGACGCGAGTCCCTGCGGCACGCCGTTGGCCAGCGCGATGGCCTCGTTGTCGGAAGCGAACGACTGCACGGTGATCACCGGTGCGAAGGCTTCCTCCTGGACGAGCTCGTCGGACTGGTCGAGGCCGGAGATCACGGTGGGCTCCAGGAAGAAGCCGGTGGAACCGTGCCGCTTTCCTCCACAGTGGACCGTGGCACCGGACCGGGAGAGCAGGCCGAGCACGCGGTCGAGCTGGGCCTGGCTGTTCAACGGGCCGAAGTCCGTGCCGGGCACCTGGGCGGACGCCGTTTTCGTCAGTGCCGCGACGAACTCGTCGTGCACGGCCGAGTGCACGAGCACGCGGGTGGCGGCCGTGCAGTCCTGGCCGGCGTTGTAGAAAGCGGCACCCACGACGCCTTCCGCCGCCGCGGCCACGTCGACGTCGTCGAACACCAGGACCGGTGCGTTGCCGCCGAGTTCGAGGTGCGTGCGCTTCACGGTCGCGGCGGCGCTGCGGGCGACCTCGATGCCGGCACGGGTGGAGCCGGTCAGCGAGACCATGGCGGGGACCGGGTGCTCGACGAGCAGGCGGCCGGTGTCACGGTCGCCCAGCACGACGTTGAACACCCCAGCCGGCAGCACCTGAGCGGCCAGGGAGGCCAGCAGCACGGCGGAGGACGGCGTGGTGTCGGCGGGCTTGAGCACCACGGTGTTGCCCGCTGCCAGCGCCGGGGCGATCTTCCACACCGCCATCATCAGCGGGTAGTTCCACGGCGTGATCTGGGCGATCACACCCACCGGCTCGCGGCGCTGGTACGAGGTGGCGCCCGCGATGTACTCGCCGGCCGCGGCGGTGCCCAGGGCGCGGGCGGCGCCGGCGAAGAACCGGATCTGGTCCACGCACTGCGGGATTTCCTCGTCGAGCACCACCGAACGGATCTTGCCGGTCTCGCGGATCTCCGCGTCCGCGACCGCGGAAGCGTTGGCCTCCAGCAGATCCGCGAGCTTCAGCAACGCCAGCTGCCGCTCGCCGGGAGTCGTGCGCGACCACGCGGGGAAGGCCGCTTCCGCCGCGCGCACCGCCGCGTCGACCTCGGTGGCACGGGAGATAGCGGCACGCCCGAACTCCTCACCGGTCGTGGGATCGATGAGCGGCGACGTCTCGTCGGCGGAAGCTGAAGTGCCGTTGATGAAGTTCGCGACGATCACGTGTGCTCCAGGTGCGTGGGGGCGAACATGCGCAACACCGCGGGCAGCACCACCACGTGCGGGCCGTCCCCGGCGAACGCCTTGGCGAGATCTTCGCGCAGCGACTCGGGCGTGCTGCGGGTGGCGGGCACCCCGAACGCCTCGGCGAGCGCCACGAAGTCGGGCCTGGCCAGCTCGGTGGCGGTGGCCTGGCCGAACGCGTCGGTCATGTACTCGCGCAGGATGCCGTAGCCGCCGTCGTCGACGATCAGCCAGACGACCCGCGAGCCGTGCTGGGCGGCCGTGGCCAGCTCCGAGATGCCGTACATCGCGCCGCCGTCACCGGACACCGCGAGCACCGGTCCGTCGTGGGCCGCGGCGACGCCCAGCACGGCGGGGAAGCCGTAGCCGAGACCGCCGGCACCTGGGCGGAGAACGTGCGCGCCACCACGCGGATCCCACGCCGACCAGGCCCAGTAGGCCAGGATCGTCATGTCCCAGCAGGTGGGCGTGCCATCGGGAACCGCCGACCGCAGCGCACCGAGAACCTGCCACTCCAGATCGAGCTCCTGCTCCCGCAGTCGCGCACGGACCCGGTCGAGCAGGTCGCGAACCCGCTCCTCCGCAACGCCGTCCGCCGGCCGGGCCGTCACGCCGGAAACCAAGGCGCGCAAGGCGTGCCTGGCGTCGGCGTGGATCCCCAGAGCGGGGTAGTTCGACTCCAGCTTGCCGAGATCCGCCTCGATCTGGATCACCGAACCACCCGGCAGGAACGTCCGGTAGTTGCTGGACAGCTCACCCAGTCCCGAGCCGACCACAACCAGCACGTCGGCGTCAGCCAGGAACGACGTGGTGTGCCAGTCCTCCAGCCACGACTGCGCGGAAAGCGGGTGCTCCCAAGGGAAGTTGCCCTTGCCTCCGAACGTCGTCACGACCGGCGCACGCAGCTTCTCCGCCAGTTCCAGCAGTTCGCCCGAAGCCCGAGCAGCACCACCACCGGCCAGGATCACCGGCCGTGAGGCGCCGTCCAGCAACCGGACGGCCTCGGAAACCAGCTCCTGCCGCGGATGGAGCTCACGCGCCGACCACGACACCGAAGCCACCGGCGGAACAGAGGCCGGTCCGAGCAGCACGTCCTGCGGGATCTCCACCCACACCGGCCCGAACGGCGCGGTCAGCGCGATCTCCCACGCCTCGGCCAAAGCCGACGGTATCTGCGAGGCGTGCCGCACGACGCGCGCGTGCTTCACCACGTCGCGGAACGAAGCCAGCTGATCGGTCAGCTCGTGCAGGTATCCACCCCGCACGCCACCAAGCCCTGCCGACGGAATCTGCGACGAGATCCCCAGCACCGGCGCCGAAGCGGAGGCCGACTCCTGCAGCCCGGCCAAGGTCTGCAGGGCACCGGGACCGGTCGACACGAGCAGCGGCGTCACGGAACCGGTGATCCGCGCGTGGCCGTCAGCGGCGAACGCGGCGTTGACCTCGGTCCGCGAACCCACGTACCTCAAATCCGACCGCCGCAGCGCGTCGAAGAGCCCCAACGCGTGCTGACCGGGGATGCCGAACACGGTGCCCGCGCCGAGCGCCTCCAAGGTCTCGACAACGACATCGCCGCCGTTGCGCTCGCTCACACGCCCTCCTTCAGGGCCAGCAGACTCACCAGGTCATACGCGACATGCGATGCTGCCACCGAAGTGATGTCCGCGTGGTCGTACGCAGGCGCCACCTCGACGACGTCCGCGCCGACCAGGTTCAGTCCCCGCAGTCCCCGCACGATCTCCAGCAGCTCACGCGAGGTCATCCCACCGGCCTCGGGCGTCCCGGTGCCAGGAGCGTGCGCCGGATCCAGCACGTCGATGTCGATCGACACGTACAACGGCCGCGATCCGATCCGCTGCCGCAACGCGTCCACGGTCTCGTCGACACCCCGCCGCATCACGTCGGACGACGTCACGACGCCGAACCCGAGCCGCCGGTCGTCCTCGAGATCCTTCTTGCCGTACAAAGGACCCCGCGTGCCGACGTGCGAGATCGCCTCGGTGTCGAGGATCCCTTCCTCGACCGCGCGCCGGAACGGAGTCCCGTGCGTGTACGGCTCACCGAAGTAGGTGTCCCACGTGTCGAGGTGCGCGTCGAAGTGCAACAACGCCACCGGCCCGTGGATCCGCGACACCGCCCGCAGCAACGGCAGCGCGATCGTGTGGTCACCGCCGATCGTCACCAGCCGGGTGCCTTCCCGCTGCAGATCGGACGCGGCCTGCTCGATCGTCTCGATCGCGGAACCGATGTGGAACGGGTTGACCGCGATGTCCCCGCCGTCAGCGACCTGGACGCGTTCGAACGGCGACACGTCCAGACTGGGGTTGTAGGGACGCAACAGCCGGGACGCCTCCCGCACGGCCGAGGGCGCGAACCGCGCGCCCGGCCGGTATGAGACACCGGTGTCGAACGGGACTCCCACCACCGCGACGTCCGCGTGCGCCACCTGGTCCAGGCGCGGCAGCCGGGCGAAGGTCGCAGGCCCCGCGTAGCGCGGGACCTGCGAGGAGTCGACAGGGCCGATCATGCGTTCACCAGTTCCTCATCTTCATCTGCTTCGGTCGCCTCGCCTGCCACCCGACGCTCCCAGTTCGCGAGCACCGCCGCATCCGTAGCCGGGGTGGCCAGGCTGACCACGACGTACGTCACCAGGGAAGCGCTGAGGCTGTAGTAGATGGGAGAGTCGGCCAGCACGCCGTCGATCACCATGAACGCGATCGCCGTCAGCGCGCCGACCGCCATGGACGCCATCGCTCCGACGCGAGTGCCGCGCTTCCACACCAGACCGCCGATGATCGCGACCAGCAGGCCGCCGACGAGGATGTTGTAGGCGACCGTCAGCGCGGCCACGACGTCGTTCAGCGCCACCGCGATGCCGATCGCGATCACGCCCAGCACCAGCGTGAACATCCGGTTGGAGTGGACGTCGGTCTTGCGCCGCCAGATGTCATTGGCGGCCACGGTCGAGCACGCGATCAACGCACCGGACGACGTCGACATCATGGCTGCGAGCGCGGCGGCGAGGACGAGCCCGCGCACACCGGTCGGC
This sequence comes from Lentzea indica, assembly GCF_012184385.1. Lineage (GTDB taxonomy): Bacteria > Actinomycetota > Actinomycetes > Mycobacteriales > Pseudonocardiaceae > Lentzea > Lentzea indica. The sequence continues at coordinate 12,174 of NZ_VSRL01000050.1, read as the reverse complement.
AGCAGGTTCTCGACCATCGTCGCGAACGCCTCGTCCTTGTTGGCGATGTTCGGGTACAGCGCCTTGCCCGCCGTGCCGATCAACGCACCCGCGACCGCGTACACCAGGCAGTAGAGCCCGGACGTGATGCCGCCCCAGGTGGCCACGCGGGGCGACTTCGCGGTGAACACGCGCTGCCAGATGTCCTGGCCGATCAGCAGACCGAACACGTAGATCAGCAGGAACGTGATGATCGTGCTGACGCCGATGTTGCTGACGTCGAACATCGCCGGGTCGTTGAGCCGCTGCTGGATGCCGTCGAAGCCACCGGCCGCGACCAACGAGATCGGCAGCAGCAGGAACAGGATGCCGATCGTCTTGATGACGAACTGCACGATGTCGGTCAGCGTGATCGACCACATGCCGCCGAGAACGCTGTACAGCACCACGATGCTGCCGCCGATGATCACGCCGACGGTCTTGGGCAGTCCGAAGAGGACGTTGAAGATCGTGGAGTAGGCGATCGTGGACGTGACCGTCAGCATCAGCGTGTACGCCCACATCACGGCGCCCGACACGATCGACGAGTTGCCGCCGTAACGAAGATCGAGCATCTGCGAGACGGTGTAGACCTTCAACCTGACGATCCGGCGCGCGAACAGCGCGCTGAGCAGCAGGATGCCGAGGCCGATGGCGAACACCATCCAGGCGCCGGAGATGCCGAACTTGTAGCCGAGCCCGACACCGCCGATGGTCGACGCGCCGCCGAGCACGACGGCGGACATGGTGCCGGAGTACATGCCGAAACCGAGCCTGCGTCCTGCGACCAGGTACTCGCTCTTGCTGGTGGCGCGGCGCATGCCCCACCAGCCCATGCCGAGCATGCCGAGCACGTAGGCGGCGATCACCGCGTAGTCGAGAGCCACTGTCGGACCTCCTTGGGTTGCAGGTCACAGTAGGAACGCGCACTGGCGCTGGTAAGTGGTCGTTCTGCACAATTGGCTCGCCATGGTTGTGCAAACCGTCCCGCTGAAGGATCTTGTCGCCCGAGTCGATCTCGGGCTGACCGTCCTGTGTGGAGCCGACGCGCTGGACCGGCCGATCCGCTGGGCGCACGTGTCCGAGCTCGAGGACCCGACGCCGTACCTGGTCGGCGAGGAGCTGCTGCTCACGGCCGGTGTGCGGTTCCCGTCCGACGTGCCCGCGTACGTCGCGGGACTCGTCTCGTCCGGTGTCTCCGCGATCGGGTTCGGGGTGGAGCCGGAGTTCCCGACGGTGCCGTCCTCGCTGGTGGAAGCCTGTGAGGCGCAGGAGATGCCACTGCTGGAGGTGCCGCCGTCGACGCCGTTCCTCGCGGTGTCCCAGGCCCTCGGCGCGCTGCTGGCGGAGATCGCCGTGCGGGAGCAGCGGATGCTCGCGGACAGTCAGCGCGCCCTGACCCGTGCCGCCACCCGCGTCCGTCCGGTCGAGTCGGTGCTGACGACGCTGGCCGTGGTGCTGAACTGCCGCGCAGACCTCGTCGACCCCGCGTCCGCACCTGACGACGTTGCCTCTCTCGTGGGACGTGTCGCGTCAGGGTCGGGACCTCGTTCGGCTTCGGCCCAGGTGGGTGAAGAGCACGTGACGCTCGACCCGGTCGAGTCCGCGGTCCTCGTGGTGCGCCGATCGGCTCCGTTGTCCCCTTCCGAACGGGCGGTGGTCGCGGTCGCGCTGGCGTTGCTCGGGTTGCTGCGCCGGGACGTGGAGAGCGAACGCGGTCAGATCGCCCGGCTCGCGGCCTCGGCCCTGCTGCGGTCGCAGGTGGCAGGAGTGGCGAACGTGCTGGGGCCGGGGCCCTACCGGGTGGTGGCGGGGGAGTCGCCGGCGGACTACGACGTGTTGGCCCAGCGGTACGGGCCGCTGGTTTCGCAGGCAGGGAACGGGTTTCTGGCGCTGGTGCCGGCTGTGTTCGAGGTGTCGGGGCCGGTCGGGGTGTCGTCGCCGTTCATGGAGCCCGAGCTCGTCTCCGCATCCGGCACGTCACCCGACTCCGCGCCCGGCCTTGCGGTCGGCCGTGCGGCGGCGGAAGCAACGGCGTTGCTGGCGCGAGCCAAAGCCACCGGCTCTCCCGCGTTCCCGGCGTCCGATTTGTCCTCTCTTGTGGACCCCGTGGCGGCCAGGGAGTTCGCCCGCCGTGAGCTGGCGGGACTGCTCGGACGCCCTGAGCTGATCGAGACGCTGCGGGTCTGGCTGGGGCAGCACGGCAGCTGGGACCGGACTGCGGCGCTGCTCGGCGTGCACCGCAACAGCGTTCGGCACCGAATCTCACACGTCGAGCGACTGCTCGGTCGTGATCTTGGTGAGGCTGACGCGCGGGCCTCGCTGTGGCTCGCGCTGACGTGGCTCGATTAATTCCTTTGCGGCCGGGCGGTGCACTCGGTCATCATTGTTCCATGATTACCGCAGAGGAATGGGCCGGAGCGCCCTCAAAGCTGTGACCAGCTAGTTCATTTTCTTCTATCTCTGCGAGCATTTGTGTATCAATGCTCGTTCCTGGCGTGTTCGTCCAGTGGTCAGGACGTCGGATTCTCAATCCGGAAACACGGGTTCGATCCCCGTACGCGCTACGTGGCCCGGTCTCAGTGGGGTGGACCGGGCCCTCCCGCACCACGGTCCATCTCAGACGGACCCAAAGAATCTTCCCAAAACTTCGCCCGAATGGTCTAGGCGCCAGTTACGCTCTGCGAATGGCTGCGGTCCCCGCCTTCGCACGCTACGAGGTCGACGTACGTCGGCCGAACGCCGCGCGGATCCACGACTTCTACCTGGGCGGCGCGCACAACTACGCCGCCGACCGGGCGTTCGCCAAGCAGGCGGTTCGGATCGACCCCGAGCTGCCGCTCGTGACTCGCGCGCACCGGTCGTTCCTGCGCCATGCCGTCCGCCACTGCTGGGCGGCGGGCGTCCGCCAGTTCCTCGACCTCGGCTCGGGCATCCCGACGTGCGGTGCGACCCACCAGACGTTGCCCGACGCCCGCGTCGTGTACGTGGACTCGGACCCGGTGACCGTGGCGTTCGCGCGCGGGCTGCTGCGCGGCGAGCCTCGCACGTGCGCGGTGGAGGCGGACCTGCGCCGGCCGGAGCAGGTGCTGAGGCATCCGGGAGTGCTGTCCCACCTCGACCTGCGTGAGCCGTACGCGGTGCTGATGGTCGATGTGTTGCGCTATGTCGACGACACCACCGGGCAGGGTCGCGTGGTGCGCCGGTACCGGCACGCGTTGCCCGCAGGCGGGTTTCTCGTGGTGTCGCATCCGGCTCCGGTCGAGCAGCTGATGGAGGGGCTGTCGATCGAGGCGCCGTGCGTGGTTCCGGGGGCGTACGCGGGGATCGGACGCAAGGGCCGAATCTGACCGGCTGTATCTGACTTCTCCTGCGCGCCTCCTAAGGGAACGTGCGGGAAGCGCTTGAGCGAGCGAAGGCGTTGCGGTGGGCGGGCCGGCCGCAGGACGCGGCTTTGGAGCTGCGCAAGGCACTCGCGACCTCCGACGACCGGTGCGAGCTGCTGTACCTGTTGTGGGACTGTCAGTTCGTGCTGGGCGATCGGGCCGCGGCCTTCGAAACCCTGGTGGAGGCCAAGGGACTGGCGCGCGGGCCGATGGTTCAGCGCGTCGCCGTCGCCGAGGCCAGCTGGCTCATGTCGGAGGGCGAGCACGCACAGGCCGTGCACCAGCTCGAGTCGATCGACACGGACGACGACGCCGTTCGTGCCTACGCGTTGAGCGTGCGGGGTGTGTGCGAGGCGTTCCTCGGTGACGTGGAGCGCGGCATCGCCACCCTGGAAGACGCGCGCACGGCAGCGCATCGCAGTGGCTGCATCCGTGAGCTCAGCAGGGCGGTCGGGAACCTGACCTATGTGCTCGGCAGCTCCGGTCAGCACGAACGCAGTGCGCGCATCGGCAAGGAAGCGTTGACACGCCTCAGGATTCAAGGGCTCGCGCCGACCTTCAGCGCCGTCATCCGCTACAACCTCGCGACCAGCCTGCTCGCTCTCGGACGGTGGAAGGAGCTGGACTCGCTGGAGGTCCCCGACACCATCCCCGGCAACAAGGCCGCGAGGATCCTGCTGTGCAAAGCGGAAGCCACCGCGTTGCGCGGACAGGACCCCGATGACCTCATCGAGGAGGCAGAGAAGGCCGTCGACGGGCCGGACGCCCTGTTCGCTGCCCAATGCGCGTACACCAGAGCCGTTGCGGCCAGGGCGAAAGGCCAGTACCGGGCCGCTGTCGAACTGTGCCGCGAGACCGTCGCGGACCCGCCGGAAGCGTTGACGCACGGCGAGATCCTTCGGCTGTGCGCGGAAGGTCTGGGCGCTGCGCGCGATCTCCAGGCCGCAGGCGGCAGGGTGACCAAGCTCGATGATCCGGAAGCGACGGAACAGGAGCTGCTGTCACGGCTTCCCGTGCCGTGCGGTCCGGAAGACGAGGTGTGGCGCAGGGTCGCGTTCGCGGAGGCCGGTCAGGACAGCTGGGCCGGCATCGCCGTCCAGTGGGACCGGCTGAAGATGCCGTACCAGGCCGCGTACGCGCGAACTCGTTGCGGTGAACCGGAAGCGTTGCGCCACGCCGACCGCGCCGCGCAACGTCTCGGGGCGCTGCCGTTGGTCAAGGCGGTCGACCGGCAGGCGCGCAGGCAGCGCATTCCGTTGCTGCACGAGGACAAGCCGCAGCTCGGCACGCTGACACCACGCGAGCGCGAGGTGCTGGAGCTGCTGGGCTGGGGCCGCACCAACAAGGAGATCGCCCAGGAGCTGGTGCTGAGCGTGCGCACGGTGGGGCTGCACGTGTCGCACGTCCTGGCGAAGCTCGGCGCCGGCAACAGGTCGGAGGCGGCGCGGATCGCACGCGACCAAACCTAGGTATTGCGACCGATGTGCACGTGGGTGCTCCTGCGTTTTCCTTGAGGGGTAACAGAAACCTTCCTGAAGGAGAACCGGATGAACCTCAAGCGCGTCGCGGCCGTGATGTCTCTTGCGGGCGGAATCGCCGCCGCCACCGCGGGCACCTCGCACGCACAGGCCGCCATGGCCGGTGGGTGCGAGCTGCGCATCACCGAGGTGCGGGCACTGGACCTGCAGGAGACGCCCACGGACGAGATCTACCTGCGGGTCGGTGACGAGAGAACCGGGACCCGCACCTTCACCGAAGGTCAGACGAGAGAGGCCACCGAGCTCGGGAACGCCGACCAGATCACGGAGTTCATCGCGCCGGGAGGCTTCGTGGCGGTGTCCGTCGTCGAGGACGACCCCACCATCGACACCGTCATCGGATCGTTCCGCGTGCCGTGCCGTGCCGCCGCGGTGCAGCGCGACGTCGCGGGAGCAAACGCGTTCTACCGGGTCTCGTACGTCGTGACCCAGCTGCCGTAACAGAATTCCGGGGCGCCGAGCGGTGGGCGCGGCGTCCCGGAGCCCACCAACGAGGGGGATTTACCTGATGAACCCGACCGATCCACCCACCGACACCGAGCTCTGGGCCGTGCTGAACGTGGACGAGTTCCAGTTCCGGCTCGTCAAGCCGTGGAACCTGGACACGCTCGCCGCCGCTCTGCGCAACGCCGCCGCACGGGGCACACAGGTCGAGGTCCGCGCGTACAACGAGCAGAACGCCGAGATCACGGTCCTCGTCAACCCGTCGAGAGCGCGCGTGGTGCACATCGGCAAGCGCAACGTCGTCGTGCCGCGCAACGGCATGCCCGACGTGTCCGTGAACGGTTTGACGGAGGTCGGCGCTGGGTAGTCCGCCGGGCGACAAGTACGGAGCCTGGAGGGCGTCATGACCCACCGCGTCACAGTCAAGGTCGCCGGTCTGCAACCGGTGCAGTTGCTGGCCGCGCTGGCCGGTATCGCGTTCATCGTGTTCGGCGTCGTGGGCTTCACCCGCACAGGGGTCGGCGACTGGGCCGCCCAGTCGTTCATGCTCGGGTTCTCGGTGAACCCGCTGCACAACCTGGTGCTCGTGGCCGCCGGCGTGCTCGGTCTGCTCATGGCTCTGGGGTCGGGCCTCGCCCGGCTGTACGGATGGCTGCTGTTCGCCGGCGGCGCCGCGATCTTCGTGTGGAGCCTGATGATCACCGGTGTCCTGGCTCGCAACCCGGTGTCCGAGTTCGGCAACCCGTTGGCGCTCAACACGAACGACAACTGGTTGTACTTCGGCATCGCGCTCTTCGGTCTGCTGCTCGCGGTGCTGCCCGCGCGCCGCAAGGTGATCGAGGAGGAGGAGCCGGAGCTGCCGCAGCAGCGTTCGGCCGCGTTCCGGGAGTCCGACGAGCAGACCAGGGAGCACCGCATCGAGGAGATGGACCCGACGGTCAGCCCGAGGGAGCAGGAGCCCATCACCAAGGAGCAGGCCGTGATCGACCCGAAGACCGAACGGGTGAACAAGGACAAGATCAAGCACTGAGGACCCCCGGACGGGTCCCCCTGCCCGGAACCGACGCGCTGTTGGAGCCCACATGCGGCTCTAACAGCGCGTCTGTTTCGATGTCGCGATGCCTTCCGAGTTGCTGACCGACGAAGTGCTGATCACGTGGGGCACCGCGCTGGCCGCGTTCCTGGCCGTCGCGCTGCACGGGATCTGGCGGCTCACCCGCAACGTCATCACCATCGCCCACGAGGGCGGCCACGCCCTGGTCGCGGTCCTCACCGGGCGGCGCCTCAGCGGCATCAAGCTGCACTCCGACACCAGTGGCCTCACCGTCTCGCGCGGCAAGCCTCGCGGGCCCGGCATGGTGCTCACCGCGCTGGCCGGTTACATCGCGCCGTCGTTGCTCGGGTTCGGTGCCGCGGTGCTCATCACCAACGAGCAGATCCAGCTGATGCTGTGGATCAGCATCGTGTTCCTCGCCGCCATGCTGATCATGATTCGCAACGTCTTCGGCGTGCTGTCGATCATCGTGACCGGCGGGGTGTTCCTCTTCGTCTCCTTCTACGCCTCGCCAGAGGTCAGGGACACCGCCGCGTACGTGTTCGCGTGGTTCCTGCTGCTCGGCGGCGTGCGCCCGGTGTGGGAGCTGCAGGTCAAGCGGTGGCGCCGTCAGGCCCCGCGCAGTGACGCCGACCAGCTCGCCTGGCTCACCGGCGTGCCCGCGCTCGGCTGGGTGACGCTGTTCGGTGTGGTCAGCGTCGCGGCGCTCGTGGGCGGCGGTGCATTACTGCTTGGACGTTGGTCAACTCCCCTGCTCTGAACGAGCAGAGGTCGCGTTCTCCGTTCGCCAGTGGCTGTGGCGTGCGGGCCGCATCAACCTGCCGTCGTCAGGAGGCGGGTTCGGGCACGTTGACGAGTACCCACGCCGAGCGTGCACGGTTGCGCACGTTGACCCCGGCGACGTGATCGGCAGGCCCAGCGAGGCCGCACCGACGACAGCAGAAGTGGTCGCGATCGGACCTGTTGTTGCGCGCCGTGTGCCCGCATCGCGGGCACATCTGTGAAGTGTGGCGGGCGTCCACAGTGATCACTGGAACTCCCGCCCGTTTCGCCTTGTACTCGACGAAGGTGCCGAGTTGGTGAAACGGCCAAGAGGAGTGGGTGGCTCGCTGGTCGCGGCGAGGCCGTACCCGGTCACGGATGCCGCTCAGATCTTCCAGAGCGATACCGCGGCCGGTGCGTTGTGCGACAGCCACCAGTTCCTTGGCAATGGTGTGGTTGACATGCGTGACATGGCGATGCTCCCGTCGAGCACGCCGACGGAGACGACGGGTCGCGGACTTGGTCCGCTTCGCTTGCAGCTCGGCGCGTTTCCTCAGCTGCCACCGTCGATAGCGCCGCAAACGGCGACCCTGGAAATTCGTTCCGTCCGACGTGGTGGCGACGTTGACGATGCCGCGGTCAACGCCGAGCCAGTCGACCGGCTCGAACACTGCTGGCTCGGGCAGGTCGCAGACGGCGATCAACAGCCACTTGCCGTCACGCACCACCAGGTTGGTTTCGCCCTGGCGGGATGAGGCGAGGGTTCTCAGCTGGTCGGGGTGCCCGGTGAACCGCATTCCCTTCAAGCGGCCCACCGAGGTCCAGATCGACACCGTCTTGGCGGCGTGTTGCCACGAGAGCATTCGGTCGTCGAACGGCTGAGCCGCCTCGTCACGAAATCTGATCGGCTTACCCTCGGCCTTGGCACGTCGTGCGCCGACCAAGATTCCCGAACGGATGTGAGCTCGCAGTGCGGTGTAGGCGTCGACGACCTTCTTCACCGTCCGCACCGCGGCCTGGGCTCCCAGACCCGACGACCGCACCTCGCTGTAGACCGGTTTCTGCAAGTCGTTGCGGGAGAACACGTTCTGCTCGAACGCCACCCGCGACACCTCGTTCGCCGCTGCGTTGCACACGCGCAGAGTCGTCGCCAGCGCCGCTGCCTGCTCGGCTGAGGGCAGCAGGCGGACCTGAACAACGATCTTCACCTTGCCAGTGTAGAACATCTGTTCGATTGCAGGCGCCGTGGGTAATGGTTTTGCCGTGGTGAAATACTGAACTGAACAAGCCGTGGTCGAGAGGTGGGTTCAGTGCTGCGTGGGGATGTCGGGCTCGAACTGGGCCAGCGGGTCGCGCGGGCGTTGCGCGCCGCACTGGACGTGGACATCACCGCCGAGGAAGCGCTGATCCGACCGTCCAACCGAGACGGTGCCGACTACCAGTGCAACGTGGCGATGAGCCTCGCCAAGAAGGTCGGCAAGAACCCGCGCGAGGTCGCCACGCTGATCGTCGAGCACCTCGACGCGGCCGACGCGATCGAGACGCCGGAGATCGCGGGTCCCGGCTTCATCAACCTCAGGCTGCGCCGCGAGTGGCTCGAAGCGCAGACCGCCGGCCTGCTCGGCGACGATCGCCTCGGTGTGCCGACGACGGACGAGCCGCGGCGCATCGCGATCGACTACAGCAGCCCGAACGTCGCCAAGGAGATGCACGTCGGGCACCTGCGCTCGACGATCATCGGGGACGCGTTCTGCCGCCTGCTGACGTTCGCGGGCCACGAGGTCATCCCGCACAACCACCTCGGTGACTGGGGCACGCCGTTCGGCATGCTCATCGAGCACCTGACCGACGAGGGCCACGGCGCCGACCACGAGATCAGCGACCTCAACGCCTTCTACCAGCAGGCCAGGCAGAAGTTCGACAACGAACCGGGTTTCGCCGACCGCGCGCGCCGGCGGGTCGTGCTGCTGCAGGGTGGCGACGAGCACACGCTGGCGTTGTGGCACGAGCTGGTGGCCGAGTCGCAGCGGCACTTCAACCAGGTCTACGAGCTGCTCGGTATCGGTCTGTCCGCGGAGGACAACTACGGCGAGAGCTTCTACAACCCCTACCTCGCCGACACGATCATCGAGCTGCAGCAGAAGGGCCTCGTCGAGACCAGCGACGGTGCGCTCTGCGTGTTCCCGCCCGGCTTCACCAACCGCGAGGGCGACCGGCTGCCGCTGATCATCCGCAAGAGCGACGGCGGCTACGGCTACGCCACCACGGACTTCGCCACCGCCCGCTACTGGGTGCGCGAACGCAAGGTGGACCAGCTGATCTACGTGGTCGGCTCGCCGCAGGCCCAGCACTTCCAGATGATCTTCGCCACGGCGAAGCAGGCGGGCTGGCTCGACGACGCCCACACCGCGGTGCACACGGGGTTCGGCACGATCCTCGGCGCGGACGGCAAGACGATCCGCACCCGCACGGGCGGCACGATCAAGCTCATCGAGCTGCTCAACGAGGCGGTCGAGAACTCCTACAAGGTGATGCCCGAAACGTCCGAAGTGGAGGGTGCGGAGAAGGACGCGCTCGCCCGCACGATCGGCCTCGGCGCGGTGAAGTACGCGGACCTCTCCAACGACCGCGAGAAGGACTACGTCTTCACCTGGGAGAAGATGCTCGCCACCACCGGCGACACGTCCGTCTACATCCAGTACGCGAACGCCCGGATCCTCTCGATCTGCCGCAAGGTCGGCCGCGAGGCACCGGCGGACGCGCCTCTGGTGCTGCAGGAGCAGGCCGAGCGCGATCTCGCGCTGAAGCTGCTCCAACTGCCCACGGCGATCCAGGCGGCCATCGACGAGCTCGCCCCGCACAAGCTCACGACCTACCTGTTCGAGACGGCCACGGCGTTCTCCACGTTCTACAACCAGTGCCCGGTGGCGACCGCGGAGACCCAGGAGCTGCAGGACTCGCGCCTGCACCTGCTCACGCTCACGTCGCGGGTGCTCACGCTGGGTCTGTCCCTGCTGGGCATCGGCGCACCTGAAAAGCTGTAACAGGTTTACCCCTGGTCAGACCACGGGTACGCAGTGATCGCAACTCTTCCGCCCAGCAAGGGAGTCGCGATGACCTGCACGACCCGTCTTCCCAAGCCGGTCACCGACGTGTGGGACTGGCAGATGGAAGGGCTGTGCCGCGGCCAGAACAGCGCTGTCTTCTTCCACCCGGACAACGAGCGCGGTTACGCCAGGGCCGCGCGGGAGGAGAAGGCGAAGGCGATCTGCGCGCACTGTCCGGTGCTGGCGCAGTGCCGCGAGCACGCCCTGGAGGCTCAGGAGCCGTACGGCGTGTGGGGCGGCATGGGCGAGGACGAACGGCGCCAGATCATCGCCGCTACCCGGCGCCGTGTCCGCGTGGCCTCGTAGCGTGGCCTCCAGGCCCTCTACTCCTCGAGCACGTCTCGCAGTTGCCGCAACGTCTTCGCGAGCAACCGCGAGACGTGCATCTGCGAGATCCCGACCTTCTGCGCGATCTGCGTCTGCGTCATGTTGCCGAAGAACCGCATGATCACGATCTTGCGCTCCCGCTCCGGCAGCTTCTGCAGCAACGGGTGCAGCGCCTCCCGCTGCTCGATCATCGCGATCTCCGGATCTTCCTCGCCGATGGTGCTGCCCAGTGAGATCGACGAGTCCTCCGACATCAGCATGTCGTCCAAAGACGCGCTCTGGTAAGCGTTTCCGGCCGCGAGTCCTTCGTGGACCTCGTCGCGGCTGAGGCCGAGGTGCTCTGCCAGCTCCGACGGTGTCGGTGCCCGCCCGAGGGACTGCGACAGCCGCGAGGTGCCCGCGTTGATCGCCAGATGCAGCTCTTTGAGCCGTCTGGGCATCCGCACCGACCAGCTGGAGTCGCGGAAGTACTTCCGCACCTCACCCATGATCGTCGGCACCGCGAAGGACAGGAAGTCGCTGCCGCGGTCGGGGTCGAAGCGGTCGACGGCGTTGATCAGGCCGACCGTCGCGACCTGCACGAGGTCCTCGTGCGGCTCGCCGCGGTGGCCGAACCGGCGTGCGATGTGCTGGGCGACCGGGAGGTGCTCGGTGACGAGCCGGTCCCGCAACGACTCCCGTTGTGGTCCGTCGGGTGTGACCGCGAGCTCGGCGAACAGCGGAGCCAGGTGGTCGTAGTCACCGCCGGACCTGGTCGTCGTGGTCGACTCCTCCGACCCGGTCACGCATCCACCGCCCCTGCGGAAGACTTCACGAGGTCGATGTGGACCACGAACCCTTCGGTCTCCTCGACTCTGGTCTGCACCGAGTCGACGAGTGCGGTCAGCACGCGCCAGCCGAAGCTGCCCTCGTCGGGCCCCGCGGCGACTTTGGCGGACGCCTTCGCCGAGACGTGGACCGCGCCCGCACCGTCCACGGCGAAATGACAACTGAGCACAGCGTCCTGAGCCGCCAGCGTGATCAGCGTCGAGCACGTTTCGTCGACGGCGAGCTTCAGGTCCTCGATGGAGTCGAGGTCGAAGTCCTGCCGCATCGCGATGTCCGCTGCGACCGCGCGCACGATGGACAGCTGCATGGGATCCGCGGCCATTCGCAGTTCGACCCCTGACAATTGCGTCACACCCACCTCGTAGTCCGTTCTGCTGTGGGCCGGCATGTCATTGCCGTACCCGAATCGATCTCATTTCACACGTGTAATGGCCTGGTGACGCGGGAAGTCACCTGGCAGAGGCAACCGACGGGGAGGAGCGCTGTGCTGGTGCACGAGGACTTCCTTGCCCTCCGGTTCCCGGCAGACGCACGCGAGGTGGCGCCTGTGCGGCACCAGTTGCGCGAATGGCTGCAGGAAAGCGGTTTCGGCGAAGACGAGGCGAGCGACCTCGTTCTCGCGGTCAGCGAGGCGGTCAACAACTCCGTTGAACACGCCTATCCGGGCCCTGCGCGCGGCACCGTCGAAGTGCGCGCGCGGCTCGACCGGG
>NZ_VSRL01000509.1 GCF_012184385.1 Lentzea indica | reverse complement strand
TGACGAGCCAGCGGCCGTGGCCTCGCCCAGCGGCTCGAGGCCGGGGTGCGACGACGACGGCGAGGCCGCTTCTGCGACCGGACGGCACCGCGATCACGTCGCCCTTGCGCAGCGTTTCCAGCGACTTGGCCGTCTCGATGCGGCGCGCGTTGGTGTTCTGCCTCGCGAGCTGCTTCTCGCGGTCGGCGACCCGGCGGCGCAGCGACGCGTACTCGGTGAAGTCGCCGAGGTGGCACGTCATCGACTCGGAGTAGCCCGCGAGCGCCTCCTTGTTGCGCTCGATCCGGCGCGCCAGCCCGACCACCGACCTGTCCGCCTGGAACTGCGCGAACGACTGCTCCAGGATCTCGCGCGCCGCCGAGGCCCCGAGCTGGTGCACGAGGTTGACGGCCATGTTGTAGCCGGGACGGAAGCTCGACCGCAGCGGGTACGTGCGCGTGGAAGCGAGCCCGCCGACCGCCTTGGGGTCGATGCCGGGCTGCCAGACGACGACCGCGTGGCCCTCCACGTCGATGCCACGACGCCCGGCACGCCCGGTGAGCTGCGTGTACTCGCCCGGAGTGAGGTCGACGTGCGCCTCGCCGTTGTACTTCACGAGCTTCTCGAGCACGACCGTGCGTGCGGGCATGTTGATGCCCAGCGCGAGCGTCTCGGTCGCGAACACGACCTTGACCAGCCCGCGGACGAACAGCTCCTCGACGGTCTCCTTGAACGCGGGCAGCAGCCCGGCGTGGTGCGACGCGATGCCGCGTTCCAGCGCCTCACGCCACTCCCAGAAGCCCAGCACGGTGAGGTCGGCCTCGGGCAGATCACGCGTCTTCTCGGCGATGATCCGCCGCACCTGGTCGGTCTCTTCCGGCGTGTTCAGCCGCAGCCCTGCCCGCGCCGTCTGCGCAACGGCCGCGTCACACCCCGCCCGTGAGAACACGAACACGATCGCCGGCAGCAACGAGGCCGCGTCCATCCGCTGGATCATGTCGATCCGCGACGGCGGCTTGAAGCCCGTGTTGCGCGGCGGCCTTCCGCCACCGCCGCCGCTGCGGTTGCGGCCACGGCTGAACGGCACGTGGTAGCGCGTGAGCTCCTCGGACTTGCGCAGGACCTGGACGTTGATCCGCGCGTGCGTCTCGTCGCCCTCGAACAGGTCCAGCATCTGGTTGCCCACCAGCATGTGCTGCCACAGCGGCACCGGCCGGTGCTCGTCGACCACGACCGTCGTGTCGCCGCGCACCTCGACCAGCCACTCGCCGAACTCCTCGGCGTTGCTGACCGTCGCGGACAGACCGACGACCTGCACGTGCTCCGGCAGGTGCAGGATGACCTCTTCCCACACGGCACCGCGGAACCTGTCGGCGAGGTAGTGCACCTCGTCCATCACGACGTAGGCGAGTCCGTCCAAAGTGGACGAACCCGAGTACAGCATGTTCCGCAGCACCTCGGTGGTCATGACGACCACGGGCGCGCCACCGTTCACGCTCGTGTCACCGGTGAGCAGGCCGATGCTCTCCGCCCCGTACCGCGCGGTGAGATCGGCGAACTTCTGGTTCGACAGCGCCTTGATCGGCGTCGTGTAGAAGCACTTGCGGCCCTCGCTCAGGGCGAGGTGCACGGCGAACTCGCCCACGACGGTCTTACCGGCACCCGTCGGGGCGCAGACGAGCACGCCATGACCGTCCTCCAGGGCCTCGCAGGCCTGGCGCTGGAACGGGTCCAGCTCGAACGAGATGACGGAGCCGAAGTCGGTCAGCTTGGGCCGCTGGGCGTTGCGCCGGGAGTCGGCGTAGGCCTCGGCCGGGGACCGCGAAGCACGTGACACCCCTTCAGGCTTTCACATCGCACCGACAATCGCCGCCAAGATAGATTAACTTCAGTCAACACTGAAACGACAGAGGGCGTCACCCAGTGGGTTCGGCGTCTGCAAGTACCGCCAACTGCCAGTTGGTAGTGAGCCTTTTCCATCCTGATCTTGCTGGTCACAAGATCAGGTCGATCTGACCGACCGCCTTGAACGCGGCGAAGCTCCTGGTAGCACGGGTATC
>NZ_VSRL01000508.1 GCF_012184385.1 Lentzea indica | reverse complement strand
CCAGCTCCAGCGCCGTCGTGACGGTCGCGAGGCAGGCCGCCGCCGTGCCCCGGTGCTGACCGAGGCCGAATTCCTGGCCCGCCGCGAGGCCGTGGCCCGCACGATGGTCGTCCGCGAGCGCGGCGACCGCACCCAGATCGGCGTGCTCGAGGACGGCGTGCTGGTCGAGCACTTCGTCACCTCGTCGGGCAGCGGCTCGATCGTGGGCAACGTCTACCTCGGCCGCGTCCAGAACGTGCTGCCGAGCATGGAAGCCGCGTTCATCGACATCGGCCGCGGCCGCAACGCCGTGCTGTACGCCGGTGAGGTCGACTGGGACGCCGCCGGTCTCGAGGGCAAGTCCCGCAAGATCGAGCAGGCGCTTTCGAGCGGTGACAGCGTGCTCGTCCAGGTCACCAAGGACCCGGTCGGCCACAAGGGCGCGCGGCTCACGACCCAGATCAGCCTGCCGGGCCGCTTCCTGGTCTACGTGCCCGGCGGCGGTGCCACGGGCATCAGCCGCAAGCTCCCGGACAACGAGCGCAAGCGCCTCAAGGACATCCTCAAGCGGGTCGTCCCCGAGGACGCCGGCGTGATCATCCGCACCGCCTCGGAGGGCATCTCCGAGGAGGAGCTGGCGCGCGACGTCACGCGTCTGCAGGCGCAGTGGAAGGTCATCAAGGAGAAGTCCGAGAGCACCTCCACCAAGGCGCCGACGCTGCTCTACGAAGAGCCGGACCTGCTGGTGAAGGTCGTCCGCGACCTGTTCACGGAGGACTTCGCCCAGCTCGTCGTCCAGGGCGACGAGGCGTGGGACGTCATCGACGGCTACGTCCGTCACGTGGCGCCGGACCTGCAGGACCGCCTGAAGAAGCACGTCGGCAACAACGACGCGTTCGTCGAGTACCGCATCGACGAGCAGCTGATGAAGGCGCTGGACCGCAAGGTCTGGCTGCCGTCGGGTGGCTACCTGATCATCGACCGCACCGAGGCGATGACGGTCATCGACGTCAACACCGGCAAGTTCACCGGATCGGGCGGAAACCTTGAGGAGACCGTCACCAGGAACAACCTGGAGTCGGCCGAGGAGATCGTCCGCCAGCTCCGGCTGCGCGACATCGGCGGCATCATCGTCATCGACTTCATCGACATGGTCCTGGAGTCGAACCGCGACCTGGTGCTGCGCCGCCTGACCGAGTGCCTCGGCCGCGACCGCACGCGTCACCAGGTCGCCGAGGTCACCTCGCTGGGTCTCGTGCAGATGACCCGCAAGCGGGTCGGCACCGGTCTGCTGGAGGCGTTCAGCCAGACGTGTGAGCACTGCCGCGGACGTGGCGTCGTCGTGTCCACCGAGCCGGTGCACTCGTACGGTGGTGGCAACGGCGGTGGCCAGCAGCAGCAGCCGCAGAGCGGTGGCCGCAAGTCGCGCCGCAACAAGGGCGGTTCCGAGCAGGTCGCCGAGGCCGCTGTCGAGGCGCTGGTCGAGACCGAGCCCGAGGCCGTCGAGCCTGCCGAGCCCGTCGTCGTCGAGCCGGCCGAGCCCGAGGACCTCTCCGAGGACGTGGTGGCCACCGACCAGGAGCACGAGGGTCACGGCGGGCGTCGTCGTCGCCGTCGTCGCCGCGACAAGGAGCCGCAGGCGGTCGTCGACGCGGTCGTGGTCGAGGAGCAGGAGCTCAACGGTCACGTGCCGCACGACGTCGCAGAGGACCCCGCGCCGGTCGAGATCGAGCCCGTGGTCGAGCCCGCCGCCGAAGCCGAGCCCGAGGTGATCGAGGAGACGGCGGAGGAGCTCGTCGAACCGGTCGCCGAACAGGCTCCGGAAGAGGTCGTCGAGAAGCCCGCTGTGACCGTGACGGGACGCATCGGGTCGCAGCTGCCCAAGCCGGAGGCTGAGCCCGCGCAGGAGCCCGTCGCGGTCCAGGAGCCGGTCTCGGCACCTGAGCCCGTCGCACAGGCCCCTGCTTGATTTGCAGTCGATGCGCGCCACCGGATCGTCGTCAGCGTGGACCATCCATCTGCCGTGCCGGAGAACGCGGGAGATCCGGGCGGTTCCCTCGCCT
>NZ_VSRL01000507.1 GCF_012184385.1 Lentzea indica | reverse complement strand
CGGTGCCGCGGGTGGTGCCAAGCTCCCGCCGGCGTCAAGCCGGACGACGCGGCACCCAAACCGCCCGGCACCGGCGCGGGTCAGAAGCCGCCGTTCTCCTGGGCAGAGGTCAAGAACCACGTCGACGACCTCAGCAAGTACAGCAAGGAACACCTGGACAACGTGCTCACCACCAAGTTCGGCAAGACCCCTGAGGAAGCCGCCAAGATCAGCCAGTGGATCAAGAACTTCGAGGAGCTCGCCGCGCCCGGCGGTCACTTCACGGTCGCAGGCAAGGCGTTCGCCTCGGGTTCCGCGCTGCACCTGGTGCACGAGCTCTGGAAGGAGCTCGCCGCGGACCAGCACTCGCAGAAGGAAGATGCCGGGTTCCTCGGTGATCTGAAGGACTACAACGCAAAGCACTGATCATTGGGCCGAACGCGGGCGTACTCTGTGGCATGCGCCCGCGTTCGCCTTGCCAGTCAACCGATTCAGCCGATCCGGCGATTGACGAACCTGGCGTGACGAACCTCAAGACGGCCCTAAATTCCAGATATTCCCCCCTGTGATTTGGGCCACAATCACCTGAGGTCAAGGCCTGTTCCGGTGATGTGAACAGAGATCGAATGCCCGAACGGGCAGCACCCGGAGAGCGCTCCCATTACCAGCGCAAACGATCACGTTTGTTACACGTCGTTCACCCGATAGCGGCCCGTTTCGGTGCGCCGCAACGCATTGTGAACGCGAGTCTCAATTGGTAACTCGCCCAAGGCAAAGCGAGCGATGCGCATAAAGACACCCGATACTGCCCGCATGTACATCGTCGGTGACAAAGACGCTGTCCCACTTGGCGACACCGTCAGCTCGGGTCAGGTGCAGCTCGACCCGACCGCGGGCGAAGAGCTCCGCAAGCAGTTGCAGGCCCAGATCGACCAGGTCGACTCGTGGATCGAGCACGCGAACACCAGCATCGCCCGTCCCGCACCGCTGGGCGCGAACCCGGTCGGCGACGCGATGCGGGAGAAGTTCACCCATCGGGCCGAGGGTGAGCAGTACTCGTTCGTCAGCGTCATGACCGCGTACCGCACGGTGCTGGAGCAGACGAAGAACTCGATCGTCCAGGCGATCGAGAACTTCACCCGCCTCGACGAGGAACAGCAGGCCGAACTGAAGAAGCACATGGGTAACAGCTGAGCCTCGGCCAGCTGATTCCACTGACGCGAGAGGCGAGCCGGTCATGCCCCCCGAGACCGACCCGAGCGAGATCGAGAACGTCCCGGTCCTCACGGACCCGCAGAACTGGGCGTCGAGATCGCACCAAGAGCTCTATGCCGCGGTGCACAACAACAACGACCCCGGTCAAGCCGGCCAGATCAGCTCCGAGTGGGGCAAGTACGGCTCTGAGCTGACCGAGGCTCCCGAATGATCAACGCGGTCATCACCGCGTCGGAGTCCAAGTGGACAGGCACCGCCGCCGAGGCCGCCCGAGACGCGATGAAGAAGCTCGGTGACTGGGTCGACGAGACCGCCCGCACCGCCGTCGAGGTGGGCAACAAGGTCGCCGACCAGGGCCGTGTCATGGAGGCCGCCCGAGCGCAGATGCCGGCGCCCGTCCAGTTCGACTGGAACAAGGCAGCCGCCGCGCTCTCCCAGCCGGGCACGCCGGCCTTCGTTCTGGCGTCCGCTGACATCGCTGTCGCGAACGCCGCGTCGCGCGCGGCGCACGAGCAGGCGGTCTCCGTGATGACCAACATGGAGAACGGCTCCCGGCAGATCGACTCGTCGACGCCGACGTTCAAGCCGCCGTTCAACCCGAACACCGGCGAGGTCGAGGAGCCGGTGATGATGACGGCGCGCTCGGTCTCCGCGCCCGCGCTCGGTGGCGCGGACGCCCTCATGGCCACGCACGCGCAGTCTGGCGCCGGCACCGCCGCTCCGCCCGCTCTCACCGGTACCGGTGCCTCCGGTGGCGTTCCGCAGAGCGGCAGTGGCGTGAACCAGCCCGCCGCGGCGGCCTACACGCCGTCGGCGCCGGGCTACACCGGCCCCGGCAACCCCGGCGGCG
>NZ_VSRL01000506.1 GCF_012184385.1 Lentzea indica | reverse complement strand
CGCTCTGGGAAGGACTGATGAGCGGGAAGCCCGCCGCCGTCGTCGTCCCCGAGTTGGGCCGGTTTCCCGGCGACAAGGTCTGGGCGGCGCGTGTCGGCGAAGGCGGTGATCCGGTGGACGGGCCGAGCAGGTTCGCGCAGGCCATGCGCGCCTCGGCGAGAGAGGCCATCGAGGACGCGGGCACCCGCGGCTGGCAGCCCGGCAGGAGGGTCGGACTGCTGCACGCGGTCGTGCTGGGCGAGGTGGACCTGTGGCGCGACTTCTACGTCACGCGCGGTGGCAAGCTACCGGTGCACGACTACCTGGCGTTGATGCCGTCCACGCCCATGTCGATGTTCATGCAGGAATACGGTTTCCACGGCCCAGCTATGAACGTCTCGGCGATGTGCGCGTCGGGCAACGCCGGCCTGATCACCGCGAAAGCATGGCTGGACGCAGGAATCGTCGACGACGTCGTGTTCGTCGCGACGGACCTTTCGCTCACCCCAGAGAACGTTTCCCACTTCGTCCGGCTCGGGGTGGCGATCGTGGACGCCGAGCCGCTCGACGCGTGCCGCCCGTTCCAGCAGGGCAGCAGGGGTTTCGTGATGGGCGAGGCATCGGTGGCGTTTGTCCTTTCGCACCATGCGACACGTCCGTACGCGTTCACGCTCGGTGGTGCGATGTCGCACGACGCGTACCACGTGACGTCGATCGATCCACGGCTCGACCAGATCACCGCGTGCTTCAGTGACGCGTTGGGGAACGCGTCGGTGAGCGCGGCCGACGTGCGCTACCTCAACGCGCACGGCCCCGGTACCGCGCAGTGCGACGCCGCCGAGGCGGCCGTGCTGGAACAGCTGTTCGCGCAGGAAACCGAGATCTACTCGGTGAAACCACTGACGGGACACTGCCAGGGCGCGGCGTCGTCGATCGAAGTCGCGGTGACCGCGATGGCGTACGACAGCGGGGTGATCCCGGCGCCACCGGTGGTCGCACCAGGACACCCGCGACTGCTGGACGGGCTCACACCACTCGGCGGCGGTCTCACGATCAAGTCGTCACTCGGTATGGGCGGCCACAACTCCGCGGTCGTGCTGGCGCCGCCCGCCTGATGGATGCAGGACCGAGGATCTGTGGACCGGTGCCGGTTTTGCGGTCATCGAAATCGACATCCACGTGGCCGAGGTTACGCTGGATTTGAACTGCCGCAGCATGTAAGAGGCCTGCGCCGCTCGAAAAGTCATCGCTGCGCGTCATGCGGCGTATCGGTACTCGTTGATGAGTCCGCCGAGGATCTGGGAGCGTAGCAGCCTGTAGGTCTTGAGGTCATGCACGGCGGCGGGTTGTTCTTGAGCTTTCGGTGTAGCTGGCGGTGGGTCTGATGCGGTCGGGTCGGCTCATCCCGTTGCGGCGGCCCGCATCGAGGCCTCCACAGCGGTGCTGCGCACGGTGTGGGCGCCAAACTCTGCAACGGGTCGTTCACCTGCGGCGATCGCGCATCATCCACAACTGGAGCGTGATCCCCACCACCCGCACGGTCACCTTGCCGCGCCCGTCGACGGAGACCACGCGGACACGGGCCGCCACAGCGCGGCGTCGTACGGCTTGTACGTGGGATAGGAGTATTCGGTCCCTACACGTAGGTCAGCCTGCTTCACGATATGGCAGCGTCTCACGAGCCACCGACAGTTCGCCTCCCGCGCCGACAGCCGGTGTAGATCTTGTTGTCGCTGACATGACAGCGCTGTATGTACCGAGAAATACGTCCGTGCAGGTCAGCAGGTGTCGATGGGTACCGGTCATCGTCCGGCATGATCGCGGCTCGTGCTGGTCCGATTCGCCTACCTCGCCGTCTCCCACGCTTTCGCTGCGCTATGGCTATTGCGCACGACCGACCGTGAGAAGGACGTCGAGATTCTCGCTCTACGCCATCAACTCGCGGTCCTGCGCCGGCAACTCGGCGATCAGCGCCCACGGTTGAGGGCTGAGGACAGGGCGTTGCTCGCAGCCTTACTGCTGCCCTCGCCCGCGCGACGTTGCGTCGGCTACGGCTGCTGGTCAGCCCGGATACGGTGTTGAGGTG
>NZ_VSRL01000505.1 GCF_012184385.1 Lentzea indica | reverse complement strand
GTCGCCGGCGCGGGCTGCGGGCCGGGTGACCGAACGGGCCTGGCTGGGGGCCGCAGCGGCCTCCACCGGCTCGCCGGTGGCCACGAACCGCACCTCGCGCGCCTGACGACCCTGGTCCATGGTGACCGTGGTGAACGTGACCCGGTCGCCCTCGGCCGGCAGGTACAGCTCGTCGACCAGGGCACGCACGTGCAGGAAGACGTCGCCCGCCCCGTCGTCGGCGGCCACGAAGCCGAACGACTTCTCCTCATCGAACCACAGGACGGAGCCGTCGGCACCGTCGCCGGGCGCGACCAGAGGGGCTCTGCGGACCCCTGCGTCGAAGCTCAGCGGCACCACGTGCTGGGCCTGCGGCCCCTTCTCCCCGGCGATGACGACGAAGGCCACCCGCTGCCCGGCCGCGAGGACGCCCCCGGTGACGATGGCGGAGGAGTGCACGAACACCTCCGCACCCCCGCCGTCCGGCGCGGCGAACCCGTAGCCCTTGGCCGGCTCGTACCAGGAGACGGTGGCGAGCACGCCCAGGGTCGCGTCAGGCGCGACGTCCCCGGTGACGGCGACGTGCAGCGCCTGCGGACCGCGGGGTCCCTCACCGGGCTCGAACTCCACCGTCTGGCCCTCGCGCAGCGCCCGGGCCACGCCCTCGCCCTGCACCTGCGAGACGTGCACGAAGATGTCGTCGCTGCCGTCGTCGGGGGCGAGGAAGCCGAAGCCGCGCTCGAGGTCGTACCAGCGGACGGTTCCCTGCTGCACGGTGCACTCCTGGTCTCGCGGGTGGTCGGGGGTCCAGTGTCCCAGGCGCCGTATGTACATCCTGATCCCGACGCGCGGCAGCTCCGCCGTGAGTACATCGCCGAAGTCACCGAGTTCGCGCGCCGTCACCAGCCGTTGCCCGAGTATGCGGACGTCCTCATTACGTTTCTCGCCGATCTGGTGCTCGAACGCGCGCTGTTGGCCGACGATCTTGTACCGCTCGAAAAGTCATCGCTGCAGCTCAAGCCGCATATCGGTACTCGTTGATCACCCCGCCTACCTGGTGGCTGCGTTCCTGGAGCCCCGCCGCCTCGCTTCCGTTGACCGGTAAGCCAACGTTTCAGTTGGCGGTGGAGCAGGTCACGGCCGGGCGAGCGGGTTCAGGACCGGCGGCGACGAACCCGAACGAGGTGGTTCCCCCGGCAGCGAGCACGGCGTTGTGGCCGGCGTTGGTGACGGTCACCGCGGTCGCGTTCTGGGTCAGGGTGCCGTTCCATAGGTTGCCGATGGTGTGGCCAGCAGCCGGCTGCCACGTGATGGTCCAGCCGGTGAGGCCGCCCGGGCTGCTGTTGCGCACGGTCACCTCGACCTGGTAGCCGCCCGGCCACGAGTTGGTCACCTCGTAACGGGCATCGCAGGCGGTCGCGGTCGTGACCGTCGTGCTCGTCGCCGTGGTGGAGTTGGTCTGGGCGCTGCTGCTGGGCCGGTCGCCCTGCACGACGGTGCCGATCACAACGCCGGCGGCGACCAGGACGGCCGCACCGGCGACCATCGCGATCACCCGGCGTGGCAGGTGGCGGCGGACGAGCAGCATCCGCGTCCCGCTCTTCGGGGGCGCAGCGGGCAGCGGCAGTCCCTCCGCGACCGCCGCGAGCAGCTTGTGGGCCTCGGCCATCGTCGGGCGTTCGGCCGCGTCACGATGCAGGAGGCGCAGGAGCACCTCGCCGAGCGGGCCACCCAACCGTGGCGGCTCGAACTCCCCCCGGACCACGCGTTGCAGGAGCGCGTAGGGGTTGTCGTCCACACCGAACGGCGGCGTGCCCTCCAGTGCCGCGTAGAGGGTCGCGCCGAGGGAGAACACGTCCGAGGCGAACGTCGCCGCCTCGCCCGCCGCCACCTCCGGCGCCAGGAAGGCCGGCGTGCCGACGATCAAGCGGGCGTCGGTCACCGTGCCCTCGCCGACCGCGCGGGCGATGCCGAAGTCGGTGATCTTCGCGATGCCGTCCTCGGCCAGCAGGACGTTGAACGTCGAGACGTCCCGGTGCACGATGCCCTCTGCGTGCGCCGCCGCCAGCGCGGCGGCGACCTGCCTG
>NZ_VSRL01000504.1 GCF_012184385.1 Lentzea indica | reverse complement strand
CGAGCCGATCCGTGCCGCCCGTCCGACCCGCTGGTCGCGCCGAGCCGCCTCGCGCATCGCGACGCGCGTGGACGAGCCCATCCCTGCTCCTGAACCCGCTCCCGCTCCGGTTCCTGCTCCCGTTCCTGCTCCGGCTCCCGCCGAGCAGAACCCCGCGTGGACCGCGGTCGAGGAAATACAGCAGTCGGTTCGCAAGCCGGCCGAGGAGCCCGCGCCCAAGCCGAAGCTGACCGTGGTCGCGGCCGAGAAGCCGAAGCCGCCGACGGTCCGCGCCTCGACGGCCACCCAGAAGAAGAAGCCCGCCGCCCGTAAGCCCAAGCGCACCGCCAACTGATGCCAGAAGGTGTGACAGTGGAGAAGCTGCTGGAGGCAGCGGGCCGTCCCGTCGAGATCGTCGACGCCGCGGACGGCCTGCGCCCGGCACTGAACGTGTGCCGTGCCCGTTCCGCCGTGGTCGTCAAGCTGGCACAGGGCATCGGCCCCGCCGAGATCGCCGCCGGACTGGCTGGCTGGCGCCGCAAGCTGATCGTGTCGGACTCCGGCGAGCTGACCACTGTGGACCCGCGTGACGCGGTGACCCGTCGCTGGAACGCGCCGGACGCGGTGTTGTGCTTGGCGGACAACGAGTTCCTCACCTCGAACGACGGCTGGGCACTGCCGGACGACGCTTTCGCGAGCCGCTCGCACGTTCTCGGTGCCGAGGTCCGCGCGTTCGTGCTGGCCAGGCTCGCTCCAGGTCGCGGTGTCCTGGTGTGGGACGTGCTGGCCGGTTCCGGCGCGGTGGGCGTGGAATGCGCACGGCTGGGTGCCGCGGTGATCGCGGTCGAGCCTGATCCCGTGCAGTGCGTGCGGATCATCGCGAACGCGTCCGCGCACGGCGTCGACGTCCGAGTCGAGGAAGCCGAGCTGGACACGTCCTCGTTGCCACGCCCGGACGCGGTGTTCGTCGGTCGTGGTGATCTCCGGTCGGTCAAGGCGAGCGCGGCCGTGTCCGCCCGGCGCGTTGTCGTCGTGACGGAACGGGTGGACGAGATCGTGCCCACCCGTGACGCGTTGCAGGCCGCTGGATACGAAGTGGAAGGCGTGCACTGGACCGCCTCCCGCCTTCTCGACTCGGGATTCGCTCCAGCGGTCCCGGTGACCGTGTTGTGGGGAAGCAAGAAGTGATCGGTGTTTTCGCCGGCTCTGCACAACGCGGCGACGCCGCCGATCTCTCCGGTCTCCTGGGCTCCGACGCCGTCCTGCCGGACGGTGCCGTCAAGCCCGCCGTGCACCAGTTGTGGCCGCGGCTCGGTGCCGCGGTGCTGTTCCTGGACGCGGGCTCCGCGATCAGGCTGATCGCGCCCTTGTTGCGGGACAGGCGATCCGACCCCGCCGTGGTCTGCGTGGACAAGCACTTCGTCGTGGCGCTAGCGGGTGACGCGGACGCGTTCGCCCGCCACGTCGCCGACCTGCTGAACCGCACGGCCGTCGTGACCGGAGGCCCGTCGATCGACTCGGTGCTGGACGAGCTCGTCGAGCAGCTCGACGCCACCGCGGACGGCGACGTCGAGGCCTGCGCCGCCGCCATCGAGGCGGGCGAGAAGGTCGTGCTGCGCAACCCGTTGAACTTCCCGTTGCCCGCCCTGCCACCCAACGTCATCGCGGCGGGCGAGGACGCGACGTGGATCATCATCATCGACGACCGTGCCGCCGCGTCCAAGGACAACGTGCTGCGAATCGTGCCGCGCACGCTCGTCGTCGGTGTGGGCTCGACGCGCGGTGCGTCGGCGACGAGCGTTGGCGCCGCGCTGTCGGAACTCGACGCGCAGGGCGGCCTGGATCTGCGCGCTATCAAGGCGTTCGCGACGGCGGACGCCAAGGCGGACGAGCCCGGCATCGTGGACGCCGTGGAGGACTGGGGTTTCTGGCACGGCGACACCGCCGAGCTGCTGACGTTCCCGACCGAGGAGCTCGCGGAGATCGGCGTGCCGAACCCGAGCTCGGTGGTGCGCAACTCGATGGGCACCGGCGAGCGTCGCCGAGGCAGCGGCGTTGCGCGGCGCGCAGATGCTCGCGCACGGTGCACCGGTGGAGCTGGCGGCCGAGAAGTTCAA
>NZ_VSRL01000503.1 GCF_012184385.1 Lentzea indica | reverse complement strand
CCGGCGCGGCCGGCGAGGGTGAGCGCGAGGTCGAAGTCGGTCTTCGCTCCGTCCAGATCACCGGCGGCCAGCCTGGCGTGGGCGCGCCCGGCGACGGCTTCTGCGCTGTCCTCGGTCGCGCCGAGCTCCTCGAGCAGGCCGCAGGCGCGTTCGACGTGGTGCAGGGCGCCGATGACGTCACCTCCCGCGAGGAGGACCTCGCTGAGCTGGTTGAACGCGAGCGCCGCACCCCAGCGGTCGCCGACCACGGTGAACGCCTCGGCACCTCGCCGTAGCAGGTCCTGACTCGCCGCCGGGTCGCCTTCCATCCTGGCCACGAGCCCGTCGCCGACCAGCGCGAGCGCCTTGCTCCACGGGTCGGCACCCAGCAGCCGGTGGCGGCGGTGCCACACCTGGGAGTCGTTCTCCGGGGCTCCGAGCGCCATGCCCCACATCATGGTCATGATCGGGTAGCGCGGCGGGCCGTCGAGCGAGGCCAGCAGCGTGTCGGCCTGACGGATCCTCCTCGTCTGGTCACCGGTCGCGACGGGCCAGGCGATCAGCAGGCACAGCGCGTACTCCTGCTCGCGGCCTGCCGGCGGGGACTCGCTGCACGCGTGCAGGACGGCGTCGGCCTGGCGCGCGGCCTCGGTGCGAAGACCGCGGCACCAGTAGTAGGTGGCGAGCGCGGCCACCAGTTCCAGCGCAAGACCCACGTCGTGGGTGGTGGCCCAGGTGACGGCGGCGACGAGGTTGTCGTGGTCCAGCGCCAGCGTGGTGAGCCACTCGACCTGTTCGTACGCGCGCAGGTGCGGTTCGGCTTCCTGGGCCAGCGCGAGGAACCAGCGTGCGTGGCGTTCACCGAAGTCCGGTGCGTGAGCGGCGCAGAACGCCCGGATGGTGTCGAGCATGCGATAGCGATCGCCGGTGGTCTCGACGAGCGACTTGTCCACCAGCGAACTCAGAGTGTCCACATCGGACTCGGTGACGCTCGTGGCAGCATCGAGGCTCGCGCTGCCGGAGAACACGGTGAAACGGGCGGCGACGTCGCGTTCGGCGTCGGTGAGCAGGTCCCAGCTCCACTCGACGACGGCGTGCAGCGTGCGGTGCCGTGGCGCGGCGGTGCGGCTGCCCTTCGACAGCAACCGGAACCTGTCGTCGAGCCTCGCCGCGATGTCGTTGATCGGCAGTGATCGCACGCGTGCGGCGGCCAGTTCGATGGCGAGCGCGACCCCGTCCAGGCGCCGGCACACGTCGGCGATGACGTCCCGGTCGGCGGTGAAGCCCGGTTTCACCGCCTGGGCCCGGTCCAGGAACAGCCGGACGGCGGCCTCGTCGTCGAGCGCGCTGACCGGGCTGAGCGTTTCGCCGGTGATGCCGAGCGGTTCACGGCTGGTCGCGAGCACACGGACGTCCGGGCAGGCGGCGAGCACGGCACCGAGGACACGAGCGGCGTCGTCGATGACGTGCTCGCAGTTGTCGACGATCAGCAGGATCGCTCTGGTGGCCAGGGCTGCCCTGAGCCGATCCTCGACGTTCATCGCTCCGGCGGTGAGCAGGCCGGCTTCGCGGACACCGACGCCGTCGAGCAGGGCGCGGGCGACGTCGGTGGTGGCGCTGAGGTCGACGAACGCCACCTCACCCGGTTCACGGTGGCCGACCTCGACGGCCAGACGGGTCTTGCCGGTACCGCCCGGCCCGATGAGCGTGACCAGCCGGTTCTCCTGCAGCCACTTGCTGACGCGACGCAGGTCCTCGTCCCGTCCGACGAAGCTGGTGAGCTGCGCGGGCACGCCCCGATGCGGTGCCTGGGCGTGGAGGATCTCCAGGTGAGCTGCGGCCAGGCCGGGGGAGGGATCGACACCGAGCTCGTCGGCCAGCAGTTCCCGCCCTTGCGCGAACACCGCGAGCGCCTCGCTCTGGCGGCCTTCGCGGTGCAGGGCACGCATCAACGCCGCCCGCACGTCCTCACGCAGCGGGTGTTCCGCAACGAGGTGGCGGAGGTCGTTCGTGGTCCCGCCGGAAAGTACGCAGTTGATGAACACTTCTGCGAGACGCTGCCGGGCCTCGCCGGCGAAGGGCGCGTCGACGTCCGCCAGCGCCGTGCCACGCCACAGCCGCAG
>NZ_VSRL01000502.1 GCF_012184385.1 Lentzea indica | reverse complement strand
CCGGCGCCCGCGCCACCCCGCCGGACTCGCGCGCCGCCGGCCGCAACCGCATCCATCTCGTCGTGGACGACCTCGACGCCGAGATCGCCCGGCTGCGCGACGCGGGGCTGTCGTTCACCAGTGACCTGGTCAGCGGCCCCGGTGGGCGCCAGATCCTGCTCACCGACCCCGCCGGCAACCTCGTCGAGCTGTTCCAGCCCGCCCGCCACTAGCGTTGCGGGGCATGACGACTAGCCAGTTCTGGGACGCGCAGGCCGCGAGTTTCGACGACGAGCCGGACCACGGACTCCGCGATCCCTGGGTGAGGGACGCCTGGGCGCGGCTGCTCCTGCCACTGATGCCGAAGCCGGGCGCCTCCGTCGTCGATCTGGGTTGTGGAACCGGCAGCCTCGCCGTTCTCCTCGCCTCGGCCGGGCACGACGTGCACGGCCTCGACTTCTCCGAGCAGATGGTCGAAGCGGCGAAGGCCAAGGCGGCTGCCGCAGGGGTCGCCGTCGCCCTGGCCACGGGCGACGCGGCTCATCCGCCGTACCCGGAGTCGTCGTTCGACGTCGTCCTGGCGCGGCACGTGTTGTGGGCATTGCCGGATCCGGCCGCAGCGCTCGGCGAATGGGTGCGGCTGCTGCGGCCGGGCGGCGTTCTTCTGCTCGTGGAGGGACGGTGGTCCACCGGCGCGGGTCTTACGTCGACCCAGGCACGCGAGCTGGTTCTACAGGTTCGCGCCGATGCGGTGATCACTCCGCTCGACGACGAAGCGCTGTGGGGACGGCCGATCGAGGACGAGCGCTACCTGCTCAGCTCGTAGCGCACCTGCGGTCGCCACCACCACGGTTCATCGGAAGACGACTGTGCCGTTGCCGTTGGGGAGCACCCGGTGCTCGCAGTGCCAGCGAACGGCACGCGAGAGGGCGATGGCCTCGGCGTCGCGGCCCACAGCGGTGAGCGCGCGCGGGTCGAAGGTGTGGTCGACCCTCAGCACCTCCTGCTCGATGATCGGGCCCTCGTCGAGGTCGGGGGTGACGTAGTGCGCCGTCGCGCCCACGTACTTCACGCCTCGGTCGTAAGCCTGGTGGTAGGGCTTGGCGCCCTTGAAGCCCGGCAGGAACGAGTGGTGGATGTTGATCACACGGCCGGAGAGCTTGGCGCAGAGGTCGTTGGAGAGCACCTGCATGTAGCGCGCCAGCACCACCAGGTCGGCCTGGTACTCCTCGACGAGCTCCAGCAGACGTCGCTCGGCGGCGTGCTTGGTGTCGGCAGTGTTCGGGACGTGCACGAAGTCCAGTCCGGCCGCTTCCGCCATGGGGCGCAGGTCCTCGTGGTTGGACACCACCGCGGCGATCTCGCCGCCGAGACTGCCCGCACGCCAGCGAAAGAGCAGGTCGTTCAGGCAGTGGCCGGCCTTCGACACCATCACGAGGATGCGCGGCCGGCGCTCGTCCCACAGGTCGAAGTCCATCTCGAACTCGCTCGCCACGGCGACGAACTCACGTGCGAGGTCGTCGATGTCCCCGGACGCGCACGAGAACGCGGTGCGCAGGAACAGCTTGCCGCGGGCGTCGTCGTCGAACTGCTGGTGCTCGACGATGTCGCAGCCGTGGTTGACGAGGAACGACGTCACGGCGTGGACGATGCCCGCACGCTCCGGGCAGTTCAGGGTGAGGATGAAGTGTCGCGTCACGACGCCGCTCCGTACTCGACGCACGCGTCGCTCAGCCAGGCCGCGAGGTACTCGGCGAACGACGACCGCACCAGCACCGTGAACCTGTCCTCGCTCGTCACCTGCAGAATGATCCCGGTCCTGGCGAGCAACGTCTGCACGCAAGTGCCGACGGGAGCCGAAGACGGGTGCAGGTCCACGGAACATCCGTGAGTGAGAACGTCCCGGACGTGCGGCCCCTCCAGGACCAGAGTCGTGCGCTGAGCCGAAGTGTCCACAACGGACCCCCGGGAATCCCCGAACGCGCCACGCAACACCTCCTCGATCGAGACCTGCAGGCCGGGTGCCGCGACCACGAGGAACTCGTCCGGTCCCAGCCACAGCACTTCGACGTCACCGAACCGGCCGGATCCCGCGGTGAAGGTGCAGGGAACCGACGGGAACA
>NZ_VSRL01000501.1 GCF_012184385.1 Lentzea indica | reverse complement strand
CGTTGCGGGCCGACCGGGTGAAGGTGTGCCACTCGGACGTGCCGTTCCTGTGCGACCTGCACCGGGCGTGCGGATCGGCGGCACGCCGCCGTACACCGAGATCAGCGACTTCCTCGCACAGCACGACGCGCTCGTGCCCGCCGCGATGGAGACGCTGCGGTACGTCGACTGCGCGCTGCTGGCACGGCGGATCACCGCGCGGTGCCTGTTCAGCGTCGGGTTGATGGACCCGATCTGCCCACCGTCCACTGTGTACGCCGCGTACCACGAGGTCCGCGCGCCCAAGCAGATCACGGTATCGCCTTTCGGCAAGCACACCACGCCCACCAGCCACGTCGAGACGCAGCTACGGCACCTGCGCGAGCACCTTTAGAGGACGACGGGCTTGCCGCCGAGAGTCACGCGCAGCTTGCCGTCCGAGGCGAACGACCAGCCGAGAGCGCCGGTGAAACCAGCGCAGCGGGAGCCGTTGGTGCCCGACCAGAACTGGTTCGAGCTGTCCGCGTTGCCGATCGTCTTGTCGTTGGAGCCGTTGCTGCTGCGGCACGAGGTGTTGCCGCTGTACACCGTGCTGCCCGCGTCGAACGAGAAGTTGCGTTCGTCGTTGTCGATGCTGAGGTTGTTCGACACCGTCATCGCGCCGGGGTTGCGGTTGTAGGTGAAGCCGTGCTTGCCGTTGTCGAACGCGATGGTGCGGCGGACGACGTGCGGCACGGCGATGTCCTCGCCGCCGAGCTTGAAGCCGTTGCGGTCGCCGTTGCCGGCCTGGCCGCCGTTGCTCAGCGTGCCGTTCTTGTACGCCAGGGAGTCCTCGATGGTGACCGGGCCGATCGCGCCGGTGTCCGACTTGGTGTAGAGGTCCCAGCCGTCGTCGATGTTGTTGTGCGACACGGCGTACCGGAACACGTTGCCAGCGCCGACGGTCAGCTTCGCGGCGAAACCGTCGGCGTCCTCGCCGTCGGAGTCGCGGTTGTCGTGGGACTCGGCGCTCAGCACCAGGTTGTTGGCCGGCCATTGGTTCTTCGGCGTGCTGGACGCCATTCGCGAGAGCTGCAGGCCGGTGTCGCGGTTGAACCGGGTGATCGTGCGCTCGAGGACGTTGTTGCTGCCGCCGACGAAGATGCCGTTGTCACCGGCCCGTTCGACGATGAGGCCGTAGACGTGCCAGTACGAGCCGTTGACCGCCAGACCGCGGTTGGCCGGATCTTCGGTCTGCGCCGAGAAGTTCAGCACCGGCTTCTCGCCCTGGTAGGCGGTCAGCTTCTTGCGGGCGCTCGCCGTGCCGTTGTTGGTCGGCGGGATCGTCACCGTCTTGGCGAGGCTGTAGGTGCCGCCACGCAGGTGGATCGTGCCGCCCGCGGCGATTCGTGTGATCGCCGAGGTCAGCGTGGTCGGGTCCGAGATCGTGCCGGTCGCGCCGTCACGACCGGACGGCGACACGTGCAGCACGCTGTCGGCAGCGGACGCGGGTAACGGCAACGCCAGGACCACGGCCAATGCCACCCCGATGGACTTCACTTTCATCACAGTTCTCCCTGGGTGCGAAAAGAAGGAATTTGGGAGCGCTCCCAAGCAAGCTAACGCACCCACTTTCCGGCACGCAATAAAACTGCAAAAGATTCACAACGGTGAAAAGCGTGCAATTCACGGATATAAAATGACAAAACAACGCGGGCATGCCGAATCCGCGAACGGGCGATCCCGTCCGCGGATTCGGTGTTCAGTTGTCGCCCTGGACGATCAGGGAGAGGCGAAGCTCGGGTGCGGCGGCTGGTTGTAGGCGGTGTTCTGCCAGGCCACCGCCTCCCGGTACTGCCGGTCCTCCATCAGCGACGGCCGCCGGATGCTCGTCGGCTCGGTGGTGGAGTAGATCCGCAGCGCCCGGCTGTCCGAGGTGCGCCAGACGACCTCCTCGCGCCAGTCGCCGAGGATGTCGGCCTGCAGCGCCGGCGTGGACTTGGTGCCGTTGTTGGAGGCCACGCCCGAACCGGTGAGCAGTCGCGTGTCACCGTTGGGTCCGTACTTGTCGATCGTGGTGCCGTTCAGCAGCTCGCGCTGCGCGTCACCGTCCCACCAGATCACGAAGTTGATCGAACCCGGCTTGCGCGCCGCGACCTGGGCGCCGTGGTGGCACTGCGCCAGCCCCGCCCA
>NZ_VSRL01000500.1 GCF_012184385.1 Lentzea indica | reverse complement strand
CCGCCGACCACAAGTCGCACATGTCCTATCCCGTCGCCGGTGGCTGCCCGTCCAGTCACCCGGTCTCGGTGCCGAAGCTGCGGATGGTGCTGCGGTATCTGCCCGCGGGCGCGTTCATCCCGTTGCTCATCATCTGGCTCGGGCTCGGCGAGCCCTCCAAGATCGCGATCCTGTTCATCGGCACGGTCTTCTTCAACACATTGATGACCGCCGACGTCGTCCGGGGTGTGCCGCGCTCGCTCATCGACGTCTCCTACACGCTCGGCGCGCGCCGCGGCGAGGTGCTGCGCAAAGTCGTGGTGCCACACTCGTTGCCGGGCATCATCGACGCGGTTCGCGTCAACGCGGCGGCGGCGTGGAACTTCGTGGTGGTGGCGGAGCTGATCAACTCCACGGCCGGACTCGGCTACCGGATCGTTCGCGCGCAACGCTTCCTGCAGACCGACAAGATCTTCGCGGTGCTCGTCGTGATCGGCGTCATCGGCGTGACGATCGACGTGGCCCTTCGCCTGGTGCGCGCTCAGGTGGGGCGGTGGGCCGCATGACGCTGAACCTCGTCGACGTCTCCATGGAGTACCACCTGCGCGGTCGCCCGACGCGCGCGCTCGACGGCGTGAACCTCACGGTGTCTCCGCGCGAGTTCCTCTGCGTCGTCGGCGCGAGCGGCTCGGGGAAGTCGACCCTGCTGTCGCTGGTCGCCGGGCTCACCATGCCGACCAGGGGCGAGATCACCATCGATTCTCACCCGATCACCGGGCCAGGACCGGACCGTGGACTGGTCTTCCAGACCGGATCGCTCTACCCGTGGCGCACCGTGGAACGCAACGTCGCTTTTGGACTCGAGCTGCTCGCACTGGACACCGCCGAACGCGCCCGCAGGGTCGACTGGTACCTCGCAGAGACCGGCCTCGCGGACGTGCGGCGGTCGCTGCCGCGCCAACTGTCCGGTGGCCAGCAGCAGCGCGTCGCGATCGCGAGGGCGCTGGTCTGTGAACCGGACGTGCTGCTGCTCGACGAACCGTTCGGCGCGCTCGACGTGCAGACCAAGGAGGACATGCAGCTGTTGATCAGGCAGATCTGGCGCGACACGGGCACCACCGTGCTCATGGTCACCCACGACGTCGAGGAGGCCGTGTTCCTCGGCACCAGGGTCGTCGTGCTCGCGAGCGACCCCGGTCGCGTCGCCGCCGAGGTCCGGATCCCGCTCGCGGAGGACAGGGATCTCGCGGCCAAACGCACGCCCGCGTTCCTCGAGCTGCGCGCGTCCATTGAGGACATGGTCCGCGCACAGCACCGCGGCGGGGTGATCAGGTGAGACGAAGTGTGCTCCACGGGCACTCCATCGGCAGGAAGCTGAACCTGCTGATCGTGCCTCCGCTGGTCGCGGCGGTGCTCGTGACGGTGCCGTTCCTCCTCGGCCAGGCAGGGGACGCGGGATCGGCAGCGGGTACCGCCGAGTCCGCACGGCAGGTGCGCGAGCTGGGAAACCTGATCTGGGACCTGCAGCAGGAACGCGTGCTCACGGCCGCGCACCTCGCGTCGCCCGCCGGCGAAAGTGAGAACCTGAAGCGCCGGCACGGCAACGTGGACTCCGCGGTGGAGGACGTGCGCGCCGCGCTCGGGTCCACGATGTCCGACGAGCTCGCGAACGCGTTGGTACGCCTGGGTTCGCTGTCCGGACTGCGGCAGAACGCCCTGCGCGGCGGCGCCTCGTCCGACGGCGTTGCACGGACGTACCACGCCGCCATCAGTGCGATCATCGACTCGCTGCGCCTCGTGCCGCAACGGACCGGCGACGCGGAGGGCACGAGACAGCTCACCGCACTGGAAGCTCTGCTGCGCGCCACCGAGCAGCACTCCCTGCGCGACACCGGCCTGATCATCGCCGCGGCGAGCAGACCAACAGGACAGGATCTGCTGAACGACGCCGTGATGCAGGCCCGCGCGTTCACCGAGCGGTTCGTGCAACAGGCCGACGCGGAACACGCCGCACTGGTCGTGACGGTGGAGGAAGGAACTGAGGCCCGCCGGGTCGACGAGCTCGCCGCCCGGCTGCCGAAGGAACGGAACCCGTCGTTCGCGGCGGAGGCGCTGACCGCGGTGACCGCACAGGCCGAGCTGCGCAGGGTCGCGCAGGACCGGGTCACCGACGAGATCGCCGCCGCGGCCGCGGC